>NZ_CP039636.1:555000-917252 GCF_004923295.1 Azospirillum sp. TSH100 | reverse complement strand
TGGTCGATCAGCACACCACAGCCGAACGGCACCGCGGGATGGATGTCGACGGCGAATGCCTCCGACACCCGGCTTTGCAGGAAATGGGCGAGTTCGGTGCGTCCATGCCGCCACAGCCAATGGGCGACGCGGTGCCATTGCAGGGCGTGGAAGCCCTTGAAATAGAGGAAGGGCGTCAGGCAGCCGTCGGCCGCCGGGTCGCGGGCGACGATGGCACCGAGATCGGCGACCGCCGCCGCGACGATGGCCGGCTCCTCCGCATAGGCGGTCTCGGCAAGATCGGCGAGCCGCTCCGCCGAGATGTACCAGTCGCCCAGCTTGCGGGCGAGATGGCCGCCCAGGGCCGATCCGAAGCTTTCATGCGACAGCACGGCGATGTGGATGAAGCTGCGCAGCAGCGGATCGCGGCCGGCAGCATCCTCGGCATCCTCGCGCAGCCTCGTCCACAACGAGGCCTCGGCCCGGTCGCCCGCCGCCGTCCGTTCCGGGGACCGGGACGCGGCGGCGAAGCATGCCGGGGTGACGATGCGGCCCATGGGCGTCTCCCTCACGACCGCTGTCCGCGCCGGACCAGTTCGGCCCGGATGCGGTGGAGGGCGGCGGTCAGCGCGTCGATGTCCTCGCAGGTGTTGTAGAAGGCCAGCGACGGGCGCACCGTGCTTTCCACCCCGAAGCGGCGCAGGATCGGCTGGGCGCAATGGTGGCCGGAGCGTACGGCGATGCCCTCGCGGTCGAGCGCGCGACCGACATCCTCCGTCTTGCAGCCGTCCAGCACGAAGGACAGCACGCCCGCCTTCTCCCGCGCGGTGCCGATCAGCCGCAGGCCGGGCACGGTCAGCAGTCCGGCGGTCGCGTACTCGAGCAGATGATGCTCGTAGGCGGCGATGGCCGGCATGCCGATCCGGTCGAGATAGGCGATGGCCGCTCCCAGACCCACCGCGTCGGCGATGTTGCCGGTGCCCGCCTCGAACCGCATCGGCGCCGGCTGGTAGACGGTCTTCTCGAAGGTGACGTCGGCGATCATGTTGCCGCCGCCCTGCCAGGGCTGCATGCCCTCCAGCACGTCGAGCCGGCCATACAGCACGCCGATGCCGGTCGGGGCGAACATCTTGTGGCCCGACAGCACGAAGAAGTCGCAGCCCAGCGCCTGGACGTTCACCGGCATGTGCGACACCGCCTGCGCCCCGTCGACCAAGGTGCGGATGCCGGCGGCGCGCGCCATCGCCACCATCTCCGCCGCCGGGGTGACGGTGCCGAGCGCGTTCGACACCAGCGTCAGCGACACCAGCTTCGTGCGCGGGCCGAGCAGGCGGGCGTAGTCGTCCATCCGGATCTGGCCGTCGTCATCGACCGGCACCACGCGCAGCCGGGCGCCGGTTTCGGCGCAGAGCTGCTGCCAGGGAACGATGTTGGCGTGATGCTCCAGCCAGGTGACGACGATCTCGTCGCCCTCGCGGATGAACTGCCGGCCCCAGGCCTTGGCGACCAGATTGATCGCCTCGGTGGCGCCTCGGACGAAGACGATCTCGCGGGTGTCGGCGGCGCCGACGAAGCGGCGCACCTTCTCGCGCGCGTCCTCATAGGCGTCGGTGGCGCGGGCCGCCAGGGCATGTGCGGCGCGGTGGATGTTGGAATTCTCCTCCGCGTAGAACCGCGCAAGCCGGTCGATCACCGCCTGCGGCTTCTGCGTGGTGGCGGCATTGTCCAGCCAGATCAGTGGCTTGCCGTTGACCGTCTGGTTCAGGATCGGGAAGTCGCGCCGGGCGGCGTGCGGGTCGAAGGCCGGGCTGGCCGGCAGCGGCAGGTCGGGAACCTGATCGGCGCGCAGCTGGACCGACAGCCCAGCGACATCGACCAGATGGCCGGGAGCGGCGGGAACCGTGGGCGGGGAGGCGCCCGGCGCACCGATGGCGGCGGGGCTGGACGGCACCGTCGCGCCGGTGCGACCTCCTTCGAGGAAATAGGAGCTTCCCGATAGCAGCGCCGGGGCGCCGGCGATCGGGGTCGAGGGGGTCGCGGCCGGCGGGGGCGAGGCCAGCGGCGGCACCAGCGACAGCGCGCCGCCCAACGAATGCAGAATCGACCCAAGCCCGCCATCGCCGGTCGGGGCAGCCGGATGGTTTGGGGCTGCCGCCGCCGCGATTGCCGGGTTCGCCGACGGACCGGCCGGGGGGGCGGCAGGCGGAAGGGAGGGGACGGCCGGAACCGGTCCCGGCACCTGGACGGCGGAAACCGCTGCCGGCGGCGGAGGCGCGCCGATGGTCGTCGGCAGGGCGCCCGACGGCAGCCCAGCGGGTGGAAGGCCGTTGGGCAGCGCCTGGAAGAACTGGTTGGCGAGCCGGGCGATCAGGCCGACGTCGGGCGAACCCGCGACATCGCCATCCCCTGCCGCCGGTGACGACGGCAGGGTGAGCGTGTCGGCGGGAAGGCCGGCGGGATCAGGCATAGTCGTAATAATGGCCGACATTGACATCCTCCAGCACGCCGATGGCATCCTCGGTCAGGATCGCGGCCGAGCAGTAGAGCGAGATCAGGTAAGACGCGATCGCCTTGCGGTTGATGCCCATGAAGCGGACCGACAGGCTTGGCGCCACCTCGCCCGGAACGCCGGGCTGGAACAGGCCGATGACGCCCTGCTTCGCCTCGCCGGTGCGCAGCAGCAGGATGTTGGTGCGGCCGTCCGGCGTGACGTGCAGCTTGTCGCTGGGGATCAGCGGCAGGCCGCGCCAAGTCAGGAAGGGCGAGCCGTGCAGGGTGGCGGTGGGCGGCGGCACGCCGCGGCGGGTGCATTCGCGGCCGAAGGCGGCGATGGCGCGCGGATGGGCCAGGAAGAAGGCCGGCTCCTTCCACACCTTTGTGATCAATTCGTCCAGATCATCGGGCGTGGGCTGGCCCTTGCGGGTCTTGATGCGCTGGCCGGGGGCGGCGTTGGTCAACAGGCCGTATTCGGCGTTGTTGATCAGCTCGCTTTCCTGGCGCTCCTTCACCTTTTCGATCAGCAGCCGGAGCTGTTCCTGGATCTGGTCGATCGGGTGGCTGTAGAGGTCGGAGACGCGGGTCTGGACATCCAGCACCGTCGTGACCGCGTTCAGCGAATATTCGCGCGGGCTTTCATCGTAGGGGACGAAGGTTTCCGGCAGGTCGGCGTCGTTGCGCGGGCTGCATTCAACCTCGGTCCGCACCTGCCCCTGCGGGTCGATGACGCGGTTCAGGCGGTAGATGCCGGCCTCGACCGGGGTCCAGGGCAGGAAGGACACCAGCCAGCGCGGCGTGATGCCCGACCATTGCGCCCGCGTCTTCGTGGCGTTGGCGAGCTGGCGGGCCGCCTGCTCGTTCAATGTTCGGCGCAGCTCGGTGTCTTCGGACATGGGAATCGGCTCCTTGAAAAGGGCGATGGCATTGAAAGGCGCTCCGACGGCACGCGACGGCGATGGCCATGGCGGTTGCGTGGAGGTGCCGCTGCGGGGGATGGGTCGGGCTGACCGGCGGAAAGGCGGAGCCCTCGCCTCGGGCTGCGGTCCGCCGGCGGCCGCCGCATCCCCGGCATCGGGTCAAGGCCGACCATGCACAGCTTCCAGCGGCCTCTCAAGCATCGGTGAAACAGGGGAAGTCGATTGATCCGCTATAACGGACAGACCTCCGTTCAATTAGGCCGAACCCTGATATCGGAGTATTCTCTATTCATGATTAGGATTTTTCCGGGCTTTATTTCCTGTCGGCTTGTCGTGAAATGCACGGATGAATTCTTCACGCTGTTCGTGCGCCGTTCGAAACCCTGTGAAAGCTCAATGAGGACTTGAGAATTGATCCGCGTCCGGGAGGAACAGCGCACAGAAAACACAAAAAATATGTAGTATTATAACAATACACAATGTGGATAATAATTCTCCCTTATGTGACATGGAAATGGTGACTGCCATGCCGCACTCGTCCCATCGTCGGGCGGCTCCGCCGACTGTGCAACCTGAGGAGGCCGGCGTGGCGCCCATCCTCCGTCTCGTCCTCGACAATATGGCGGAGGGCGTGTGCGTCGCCGGCTGCGACGGCCGCATCCTGACCGCCAATCCGGCGGCGGAGGCGGTTTTCGGTCCACTGGGTGGCGTCGCCTTCGATGCGCATTTCGGAAACCGCCTGAGGCTGGAGGACGGGGTCAGCCCGTGCCCGGAAGCCCTTTGGCCGATGGGCCGGGCGATCCGGGGTGAGACGATGGACCGGGAAAGCCTGTATCTGGCCGCAGCCACTGCCGGTGGACCGCAGACGGACGGGGTTGCGGCAGGTGCCGGCGTCTGGCTGCGGGTGAATGCCCGCCCGCTGGTGCGGAACGGGCTGACCATCGGCGGTGTGCTGGTGTTCCGCGACATCACCCAGGTCAAGGCGGTGGAGGACCGGATCGGCTGGCTGGCCCATTTCGATCCTTTGACCGGCCTGCCCAACCGTGTCGAGTTCCGTCGGCGCCTGGAAACGGCCATCGCGGCGGCGCGGCGGGACGGAACCCGGCTGTCGGTGATGCTGCTCGATTTCGATGGCTTCAAAGAGGTCAACGACCAATTCGGTCACGCGGTGGGCGACGAGTTTCTTGTGGCGGTGGCCCGCAGGCTGCGGGATGCGCTGGGAACCGGACCGACCATCGCCCGTCTGGGCGGCGACGAGTTCACCATCGTCGTCGAGGACGACGACGACCGAACGGTTGACGCGGCCTCGCATGCCCTGCTCCGGGCGATGGCCGAACCGTTTCCGCTTGCCGGCGGCCGGCACCGGCTGACCGTCAGCATCGGCGTGGTCCGCTATCCGGCCCAGGCCGATGGCGTCGACGATTTGCTGCGCAAGGCGGACATGGCCATGTACCGGGTCAAGGAGCGTGGCGGCAGCACGGTCTGCCTGTATGATCCGGCGATGACGGAGGCTGCGGCCGAGCGGACCCGGCTGCGCGGGCTGCTGGCCGGCGCGCTGGAGCGCGGAGAGTTCCATCTCGTCTACCAGCCGCTGGTCGAGGCCGCCGGTGGCCGTCCCGTCGGGGTGGAGGCGCTGCTGCGCTGGCGGCCGTCGGGCGATGCGGCACCCGTTCCACCATCGGTCTTCATTCCCTTGTGCGAGGCGAGCGGATTGATTCTGCCCATCGGCCGCTGGGTGTTGGAAACCGCCTGCCGGCAGATCCGCACATGGGCCGACGGCGGCGGGCCGCCTTTGGAGATCGCCGTCAACGTGTCGCCCCGCCAGCTTCGCGACCCTGGCCTGCTGGAGGATGTGCGGACGGTGCTGGCGGCGACCGGCATCGATCCTGCCCTGCTGGTGCTGGAGGTGACCGAGGGGCTGCTGATCGAGGATATGGAGTACAGCCGCCACGTGCTGACCGGGTTGAAGCGGCTGGGGGTGCGGCTGGCGCTGGACGATTTCGGCACCGGCTATTCCAGCCTCAGCTATCTGAACAGCCTGCCGTTCGATGTACTGAAGATGGACGGTTCCTTCACCCGCAATCTGGGGGCGGCGGAACTGGACAATGCCGGCGGACAGGCGGTCGCCCGCGCCATCATCGGGCTGGCGCGCAGCCTGTCGATGACGCTGGTCGCCGAGGGGGTGGAAACGCCGGCCCAGCATGCCTGGCTGGCGGCGAACGGTTGCCGCCTGATCCAGGGCTATCTCGTCGGACGGCCGGAACCGGCGCCTGTCGCCGCCGACCTGATCGCCCGGCTGGGCGCCGAGCATGACCGCCAACGGAATGAACGCCTCGATTTTGTGATTTGATGCTGAACAAACCGGATGCGGCGTTAAATCTACTTGATGAATAGGCTAAAGGAAATATTCTCTTCTCTGTAAGTGGGAAATGTGGCGTGCACATAAGCCCGTTCAAGCGGAGAGGACGATCTGTGAGCGTGGCGAACGACGACTATGCTCCATCCGCCGAGGACGCGATCCCTGCGATCCTGGGGCGTCATCTGCGGCGCTTGCGCACCCGCCAGGGGCTGTCGCTGGAGCGGCTGGCACGGTTGTCCGGGGTCAGCCGGGCGATGCTGGGCCAGATCGAACTTGGGCGCAGCGCGCCGACCATCACCGTGCTGTGGAAGATCGCCCGTGCGCTTGACGTCACGCTGGCGTCGCTGACCCGTTTCACCGAGCAGGGCGGGGTGGTGGTGGTTCGCCAATCCCAGACGAAGACGCTGGTTTCCCCTGATGGGCTGGCCCAGTCCCGGCTGCTGGCCCCGCCGGGGGAGGGACGGGGTGCCGAGGTCTTCGAGATTCGCCTGCATCCCGGCGGCAGCGAGGTCGGCGGTGGGCATCCGCCGGGGATCGCCGCCCATCTGGTCGTCGCCGAGGGCGTGGTGGAGCTTCGGGCAGCCGGCGTCCTGCACCGGCTGGCAGCCGGCGACACCATTCTTTTCGATGCCGACGTTCCCTATGCCTGTGTGAACATCGGCGACGGCGACTCCCTGCTGTTCCTGGTGCTGTCGCACACCGAGATCCTGCCCTGAGGCTCCTTCCCTGGGCCCGCGTCCGTCTTCCGGACGGCGGCGAAGCCGGTGCGGCGCCGGCCCCGCGTGGTGAGGATGCGCGGTAGGAACTCACCGCCGCAGCCGGCGCTCCAGCCACAGGCTGTAGCGCGACGCGATCACGCAGACCGTCAGGTAGATCAGCGCCACGAAGCCGAACGCCTCGTCATAGAAGCCAAGCCATGCCGGATCCTTGGCGGCGGTGCGCGCGGTGTTCAGCAGATCGAACAGGCCGATGACGATGATCAGCGTGGTGTCCTGGAACAGGCCGATCGCCAGTGTGACGATGGAGGGGATCACCGTCCTGAGCGCCTGCGGCAGGATCACCAGCCGCATCGATTGCCAGTAGCCGAGCCCCAGCGCCTGGGCGGCTTCATACTGACCCGCCGGTATCGACTGAAGGCCGGCCCGGACGATCTCGGCCAGATAGGCGGAGACGAACAGGATGATCGCTATCTGCGCCCGCAGCAGCTTGTCGATGGCGGCACCGGCGGGCAGCATCAGCGGCAGCAGCAGGGTCGCGACGTAAAGGACCGCGATCAGCGGCACGCCGCGCGTCACCTCGATGAACAGGACGGCCAGCGTCCGCACCCCGCCCATGGAACTGCGCCGGGCGAGCGCCAGCAGCACCGCCAGCGGAAAGGCGCCGACCAGCCCGACGACGGCGAGCAGCAGGCTGACCGGCAGGCCGCTCCAGCGCTCGGTCGGCACCGCCGGTCCGCCGGGACCGCCGGTCAGCAGCAGCAGGGCGGCGGCCAGCCCGAAAAGCCAGAGCCACAGCGTCGCCCGACGCCAGAACAGCGGCATGCCGCTGACGCCGGCCAGGACCAGCAGGATGGTGCCGGCCGCTGCCGGGCGCCACTGCCGGTCCTGGTCGTAGAAGCCGAACAGGATGTAGCGCAGCTTCTCGCCGATGAAGGCCCAGCAGGCGCCGGCTGCGTCGACGCATCGGTCGGCGGGTCCCACCCACACGGCATCCAGCAGGGTCCAGCGCAGCAGCGGCGGCACGGTCCAGCCGAGAAGGGCGAGGCAGCCGAGCGTCACCGCGGCATTCAGCGGCGTGCCGAACAGGCCGGCCCACAAGCGCTGCCAGCGCGGCTGCGGCGGGGTCAGGGGCGGGGCGCTTCGCAGAACGCCGTCGGTCATCGCCATCCCCTTACCGCCAGTTGGCGATTGTACAGGTTCATCGCCGCCGAGACCGCGAGATTCAATGTGAGATAGGCGCCCATCATAATCGCCATGGTTTCCAGCACCTGACCCGTCTGGTTGGCGCTGGTGTTGATGACGCTGACCAGATCGGGGAAGCCGATCGCGACGGCGAGGCTCGAATTCTTGGTCAGGTTGAGATAGCTGGAGGTCAGCAGCGGCACGATCACCCGCATGGCCTGGGGCAGAACCACCAGCCGCATGATCCGGCGGCGCGGCAGGCCCAGCGCGCGGGCCGCCTCCCACTGCCCGGCCGGCACCGCCTGGATGCCGCTGCGGACGATCTCCGCGATCATCGCCGCGGCGTTGACGACCAGCCCGACCAGCAGGGCGGAGAATTCCGGGGACACCGTCGTCCCGCCGCTGAAGTTGAAGCCGGCAAGTTCGGGAACCTCGACCTGCAACGGCACTCCCGACGACAGCAGCAGCGTGAGGGGCAGGCCGCATACCGCCGTTGCGACCATGGCCGCTGACGGCACATCCCGCCATCCCAGGCGGCGGCGCAGCGCGGTCCCTGCAAGGGCGAGTGCCAGCGCAAGGCCGATGGCAGCAAGCAGCGAGCCGCCTGCCCGGCCGTCGGCGAAGGCGGGCAGCTGGATGCCGCGGTTGCACAGGAAGACGCCCGGCAGCGGGTTCAATGCTTGGCGCGGGGAGGGCAGCGCCTGGAAGGTGGCGCTCCAGAAGAAGAGTTGCAGCAGCAGCGGCGTGCTGCGGACCAGCTCGACATAGCCCTGCACCAGCCCGGACAGCAGCGCATTGCCGGACAGCCGCGCCACCCCCAGCAGCACGCCCAGGACGGTGGCGATCAGGCAGCCGGCCAGCGCGACCTTGACGGTGTTCAGCAGCCCGACCAGCAGGGCCAGCGCGTAGTTGTCCTGCGGCCGGTAGTCGAGCAGCGCCTCCCCGATCTCGAATCCCGCCGGGCGGCCGAGGAAGGCGAAGCCCGGCGTGATGCCGAAGCGCTCCATGTTCGCCAGCGTGTTGGAGCCGAGAAGGAAGCCACCCAGCAGCACCAACGCCAGGATCGCCGCCTGAAGGCCGCTGCGGCCACCCCACCAGAGGGTGACCGCGGCGAATGGGCCGGAGCGCATGGGGCCGCTCAGCGGAAGGGCGGGGCGTAGAGCAGGCCGCCCTGGGTCCACAGCTTGTTGAAGCCGCGGTCCAGCCCGACCTTGGTCGCCGGCCCGACGTTGCGGTCGAAGATCTCCCCGTAATTGCCCACGGTCTTGACGATGGTGTAGGCAAATTTCGGATCGAGCTTGGCCGCCTCGCCCAGGCTGGGATCGACGCCCAGGAACCGGCGGACCGTCGGATCGGTGCTGGTCAGGAAGCTGTCGATGTTGGCCTGGGTGATGCCCAGCTCCTCCGCCTGGATGGTGGCGTAGACCGCCCAGTTGACGATCTCCAGCCACTGGTCGTCGCCATAGCGGATGGCCGGGGCCAGCGGTTCCTTCGAGATGCGCTCGGGCAGCAGGACGTAATCGTCGGGCTTGGGCAGCTGGGTGCGGGTGATCGCGAGATCGGAGGCGTCCTGGGTCAGCACGTCGCAGCGGCCGCTGGCGAAGGCCTTCTGATTCTCGGCGGTTTCCTCGATCACCACCGGCTTGAAGGCGATCCTGTTCTGCCGGAAGAAGTCGGTGATGTTCAGTTCGCCGGTGGTGCCGGTCTGGACGCAGACGGTGGCGCCGTTCAGGTCCTTGCCCTTGGTCACCCCCAGCTTCTTCGGCACCAGCAGGCCCTGGCCGTCATAGAAGACCACCGGGCCGAAATGGAAGCCCAGCTTGGTGGCGCGGGTGAAGGTCTGGGTCACGCCGGAGAGCAGGAGGTCGAACTCGCCCGATTGCAGGGACGGCAGGCGCTGCTGCGGCGAGGAGGAGACGAACTGCACCTTGTCCGGATCGTTGAACACGGCGATGGACAGCGCCCGTCCGAAATCGACGAAGAAGCCCTGCCAGCGGCCATTGCTGTCGGGGGAGAAAAAGCCCGGCTGGGTGCCGACGCCGACCTTGATGCTGCCGCGTGCCTTGATCGTGTCCAGCGTCGGACCGGCCTTGGCGGCGCCTGTCACGGCGAGGCCGATGGCGAGGCTGAGGGCGCCGGCGGTCAGGGAGCGCGGCGACAGGCCGCTTCGGGAGGACGGACGCGAAGGAGCCTGCGAGGGAGTGTGCATGGTGGTTTCCCGCAATGAGTTTGTTGTTTTGTGAAAGCTGCGGAGCGCTACGGTCAAAAGGCGCCCGGCCTGCCGGATCCGTTTGCGGACCGGCGGTTGGCGGGGCAACCGCGAAGGGGCAGCGCTTATTCCCTAATTAGCAAATAGGGAAATCTGCCTGTCAATTGGTTCGTGAAAATTTATAAATCAACACATTTTGATTGTTGATATTGAATTTTCCCCGCTTATAAATCCACAAATATAGTAGACAATGATGGTCTTCCGCGTAATGATCAGATGTGAAACCGAGATGCCGCCCGGAACTCCGTGACCCCGGCGGCCTTGCCAAGCCTCAATCCCTAACCTCCCAAGTCATTGTACTGGAACGCTATCATGGCCAATTCCCAGACGGCCCGCCGGGCCTCCGCCTCCGCAGCGTCCGAACAGACCATGGTCTGGATCCCGCTTCCGGAAGCCATGGGGATGTGTGCCGTGAATGACGGGCCGACGCCGCAGGCACCGGTCAGCCGGCTCTGGGCGCAGATGCGCGGTACCTGGCTGAAGGCGCGCAGCCGCACCGACTGAGCGGCCGCACCCGCTTCCACAAAATCCGATTTCACATGTCGCTGCACGCAAGCGGGCGTTCCCGAACACATGTCCGCAAAGGAGAGTCCTGTGACCGCGCTTCCCTCTTCGGCCGAGCGGCCGCCGCTGCCGTTTCTCGATCTCGCCCGGTTGGACGGGGCTGCGGCAGACCGCGCCCTGTTCCTGTCGGAACTGCGGGCGGCGATCCGCCGCTTCGGCGCCTTCTATGTGACCGGGCACGGGGTCGATTCGGCCTTCGTCGATTCCGTCTTCGACCTGTCCCGCAATTTCTTCACGTTGCCGGAGCAGGACAAGCTGTCCATCGAGATGGTCAACTCGCCCCATTTCCGCGGCTATACCCGCGCCGGCTGGGAACGCACGCGCGGTCAGGCCGACTGGCGCGAGCAGCTGGACGTCGGTGCCGAGCGGCCGGCCTTGCCCCAAGGCCCGGACCAGCCGCCCTGGGCCCGCCTGCAGGGCCCCAACCAGTGGCCGGAGGCCCTGCCGGACCTGCGCCCGGCTGTGCTGCGCCTCCAGGACCAGCTGACCGCGGTGTCGCGGCGCATCCTGTCGACGGTGGCGGTGGCCCTGCGCCTGCCGGAGGATGCCTTCGATCCGATCGTGACCGAGCAGCCGACGCAGCTCGTCAAGCTGATCCGCTATCCGGGCAATGACGCGGTTCCCGCCAATGATGCCCCTGCCGATGATGCTGGAGGGCAGGGCGTCGGGCCGCACAAGGACAGCGGTCTGCTGACGCTGGTTCTCCAGCACCGCCAGAGCGGTTTGCAGATCGAAACCGACGGGAGCTGGGCCGACGTGCCGCCGGTCCCCGGCACCTTCGTCGTCAATGCCGGCGAATTGCTGGAGCTGGCGACCGACGGCTATTTCCGCGCCGCGGTGCATCAGGTGGTGACGCCGCCAGCGGGGGTGGACCGGCTGTCGACCGCCTTCTTCCTGGGGGCCGGCCTTGATGTCAGGGTGCCGGTGCTGCCGCTGCCGGACGATCTCGCCGCCGAAGCGCGAGGTCCCGAGCGCGACCCGCTGAACCCGCTCTACAGCTCGGTCGGGGAGAACACGCTGAAAAGCCGCCTGCGCTCCCACCCCGACGTGGCCCGCCGCCATTACGCCGATCTGGTCGGTGCCTCCGCCTGACCGCAAGCGATATCAAATCCGGCCGACAGCAAGTATCGAGAGAGAGGAACCGCCCGATGATCGACCGTACGCCGCATTTCGAAACCCTGGCCGTCCATGGCGGCGCCTTCCGCGCCGATCCCGTCACCGGCTCCGTCGCCGTGCCGATCCACCAGACGACCTCCTACCAGTTCCAAGACACCGCCCATGCCGAGCGCCTCTTCGCGCTTCAGGAACTGGGCCACATCTACACCCGCGTCACCAACCCGACGGTCGAGGTGCTGGAACAGCGGCTCGCCGTGCTGGAAGGCGGCGCCGCGGCGGTTGCGGTCGCGTCCGGACAGGCGGCGTCCTTCTATTCGGTGCTGAATCTGGCGCAGGCCGGCGACAACATCGTCACCTCCACTGACCTCTATGGCGGAACCTGGAACCTGTTCGCCAACACGCTGAAGCAGATCGGCATCGAGGCGCGCTTCGTCGATCCGGCCGACCCGGAGAATTTCCGCCGCGCCACCGACGACCGCACCCGCGCCTATTATGCGGAGACGCTGCCGAACCCGAAGCTGAACGTCTTCCCGATCCGCGAGGTCGCCGACATCGGCCTGGAACTGGGCGTGCCGCTGATCGTCGACAACACCGCGGCCCCGTTGACCGTGCGGCCATTCGACCATGGCGCGGCGGTGACGATCTATTCGGCGACCAAATACATCGGCGGTCACGGCACCACCATCGGCGGCGTGCTGATCGACGGCGGCACCTTCCCGTGGGAGGCGCATGCCGCCCGCTTCCCGCTGCTGACCCAGCCCGACCCCAGCTATCACGGTGCGATCTGGACGGAGGCGGCCAAGCCGCTCGGCCCCATCGCCTATGCGTTGCGCGCCCGCGTCACCCTGCTGCGCGACATCGGCGCCGCGCTCAGCCCGCAATCGGCCTTCCAGCTGATCCAGGGGCTGGAGACGCTGCCGCTGCGCATCCGCCAGCACAACGCCAACGCCGGCATCGTCGCCAACTATCTGAAGACGCATGCGAAGGTGACGTCGGTCATCTTCCCCGGTTTGCAGGAGGGCGCGGCGCGGCGGCGCGCCGACACCTACCTGAAGGGCGGCTATGGCGGGTTGGTCGGCTTCGAGCTGGCCGGCGGGGCGGAGGCGGGGCGGCGCTTCATCGAGGCGCTGAAGCTGTTCTACCATGTCGCCAACATCGGCGACGCCCGGTCGCTGGCGATCCATCCCGCCACCACCACCCATTCCCAGCTGTCGGCGGAAGACCAGCTCGCCACCGGCGTGACCCCCGGCTATGTGCGCCTGTCGGTGGGCATCGAGCATCCCGACGACATCATTGCCGATCTGGAGCAGGCACTGGCCGAGGCGTAAGGCCCATCGTCCCTCGCCCATCGTCCATCGGTAGCGGTCTCTCGCGGTCCAGACTCTCACTGCGCGGCCGGCATCATCCCCTCGGCGGGAGGTGCCGGCCGAAATTTTTCACAGATGTGCATATTTTGGTATGCGCAGTATCTCTACTGTGTAAGTATGATTTTAGGAAGAAAGAGCGATCCATCTCAGTAATAGAACGCTGCTCCGGAATCGCCGCTTCGCTCAGTCCGCATGATCGACAGTCCCGGAGGGTTTTTCCGATGGCCAACGTGCCCGGCGCTCCTGTCAGTTCATCCGCCGCGTCCCTCGACCTTGAGACCGACGTCCTGATACTGGGGGGCGGTCCCGCCGGCACCTGGGCCGCCATCACCGCTGCCACCGGCGGTGCCCGCACCATTCTGGCCGACAAGGGATTCTGCGGTACGTCCGGCGCCACTGCGGCGTCGGGAACCACGCTGTGGTATGTCGATCCCGATCCGGCCAAGCGCGCGGCGGCCAGGGCATCGCGCGAGGGGCTGGGCGGGCATCTGTCCGATCATGGCTGGATGGACCGGGTGCTCGACCGCACCCATGCGGCGGTCGGCCAGCTCGCCGACTGGGGCTATCCCTTTCCACGCGATGCGGACGGGCGTGAACGCCGGGTTTCGGTGCAGGGGCCGGAATATATGCGGCTGATGCGCCGCCGGGTGAAACAGGCCGGGGTGACGATCCTCGACCATTGCCCGGCGCTGGAACTGCTGGTGGATGACGGCGGTGCCGTGGCGGGAGCGGCTGGCGTGCGGCGCCAGAAGGGTGGAAGCTGGACGGTCCGCGCCAAGGCGGTGGTCATCGCCACCGGCGGCTGCGCCTTTCTTAGCAAGGCGCTGGGCTGCAACGTGCT
This sequence comes from Azospirillum sp. TSH100, assembly GCF_004923295.1. Taxonomy (NCBI): domain Bacteria; kingdom Pseudomonadati; phylum Pseudomonadota; class Alphaproteobacteria; order Rhodospirillales; family Azospirillaceae; genus Azospirillum; species Azospirillum sp. TSH100. The sequence goes on along the minus strand of NZ_CP039636.1, from coordinate 903,443 downwards.
GACCGGCGACGGCCTGCTGATGGCGGCGGAGGCCGGGGCCGATCTGTCGGGGATGGAGTTCTCCAACGCCTACGCCATCGCTCCGGCCTTCGGCTCGGTGACCAAGACGCTGCTCTACCAATGGGCCAGCTTCACCCGTGCCGACGGCGAAGCCATTTCGGGGGCGGCCTCCAAGGGCGGCCGGTCGGTCATTGCGCGGGTGCTGGCAACCGAACCGGTCTATGCCCGGCTCGACCGCGCAGAACCGGAACTGTGGGCGGCGATGCGCCAGGCCCAGCCGAACTTCTTCCTGCCCTTCGACCGCGCCGGCATCGACCCCTTCACCCAGCGCTTCCCGGTGACCCTGCGGCTGGAGGGCACCGTGCGCGGCACCGGCGGCCTGCGGCTGGTGGACGGGACCTGCGCCACCGCGGTCCCCGGCCTGTTCGCCGCCGGTGACGCCGCGACGCGCGAACTGATCTGCGGCGGCTTCACCGGCGGCGGCAGCCACAACGCCGCCTGGGCGATGTCGAGCGGTCATTGGGCGGGTCTCGGGGCGGCCGACCATGCCCGCGCCTTGGGGAATGGAGCCCGCACCCTGCGGCGGGCGGGCGGCGCCGGATTGCAGGACAGGCCGCGGGGCGGACATGGCGGGGTGATCGATGCCGGAGGCCTGACCCGCGCCGTCCAGGCCGAGGTGTTTCCCTACGACATCAACTATTTCCGCACCGAGGAGGGGCTGGCCGGCTCCCTCGGCCGGCTGGACCGGCTGTGGGCCGCTGCCGCCGGGGCGATGCCGGCCTCCGCCGACAGCGTCCTGCGCGTGCGGGAGGCGGCGGCGATGCTGGCGACCGCCCGCTGGATGTACCGCTCTGCGCTGGCCCGCACCGAATCGCGCGGCATGCATCGCCGCATCGACCATGCCGCCCTCGACCCAGCCCAGCGGCATCTGCTGACGGTCGGCGGCCTGGACGAGGTGCATGTCTCGACCCGCCCGGCGCCGGTCCGCGCGGATCCGGTCCGCCTGGAGCCGACCGAGGCCGGCCGGGAGTTGGCCGCATGATCGAGCTGATCAGCCCGGCCCGCTGCACCGGCTGCAACATCTGCGTCTCCGTCTGCCCGATGGACGTGTTCCAGCCGGCCGGCGGCGGCCGGGCCGACGGGGCCGCCCCCATCATCGCCCGGCAGTCCGATTGCCAGACCTGCTTCCTGTGCGAAGCCCATTGCCCGGACGATGCCCTCTATGTCGCTCCCGATGCCGAAACGGTGACGGGCATCGCCGAGGACGCGGTTGCCGCCGCCGGCCTGTTCGGCAGCTACCGCCGCGCCATCGGCTGGACTGCCGCCCATCGCGAGAACCGTTCCGCCGACCAGACCTTCCGGCTGCTGGCGCCCCATTGAGCGCCCGGCCGCATCCGACAGGAGCCTTTTTATCATGACCGTGTCCGATCCCTCCGGCATCCGCCTGAACCGCCGCCGCCTGCTGACGGGCGCAGCGCTCACCGCCGGAGCACTGGCCGCCGGGCCGCTGTGGACCGGCCGCGCGCAGGCCGCCGCGGCCAAGGCGACGCTGGCCTATGGCAGCACCGGCTACACCTGGGCGGTGCCCTTCGTCGCCGAGGCCGCCGGCACCTGGGCCGAGGCCGGCTTCGATCTGAACACCATGGAGTTCGAGAGCGGGCGCGATTCGATGCAGGCGCTGCTCGCCGGCTCGGCCGATTTCTCCGCCTCGACCGACACGCCGGTGGTGTTCGCGGTGCTTCAGGGGCTGCGGCCGCTGATCCTGGTGAATTACAGCCGCTATTCGCGCGACATGAAGATCGTCGTCCGCAAGGACGGCGGCATCGATCCGGCCAAGCCGGCCAGCCTGAAGGGGCGCAGGATCGCCACCCGCGTCGGCACCTCCGGGCAATATATGCTGGCGAAGTATCTGGAATTCGCCGGGCTGGCGCCGGGCGACGTCGAGGTGGTCGACCTCACCCCGAACAACATGACCTCCGCCCTGGTGCGCGGCGACATCGACGGCTTCGCCTGGAGCAGCCAGTCCGCCGCGTTGGCCGAGCGCCAGTCCGGCGGCAAGACGGCGGTGATGACCCAGGATGGGCTGGAGAAATTCTTCCAGAGCCATCAACTGCTGCTGACCACCGAAAAGGTGGTGAAGGAGAAGCCGGAGCTGGTGGCCGGCGCCATCCGGGCGTTGCAGGGGGCGGAACGCCGCATCCTGGCCGACGGCGGCTGGGCCGACCTGATCTCGCGCCGCATCCACACGCCGCCGAAGGAGATTCTGGAGGCGACCTCCGAGTTCACGTTCAAGATCGCCTTCGACGACCGCTTCGTCGACGATCTGGTGGCGGAGGCGGAATGGGCCATCGCCGCCGGCCTCGCCAAGCGTCCGGCGGGGGATCTGCGGGCGCTGTTCCGCGGCCTGATCGTCGATAGCCCGCTGAAGGCGGTCGCACCCGACCGGGTCACCCTGTCATGAGCGGGGTCATGAACGGGCCGCTGATCGATTTCGACCGCGTGTCGCAGATCTATGCGGCGCGCGACGGCTCGCCGGTCTGGGCGCTCAGCGACGTGTCGCTGCGGGTGGAGGCCGGCGAGTTCGTCTGCCTGATCGGCCCGTCCGGCTGCGGCAAGTCCACGCTGATCCATCTGCTGGCCGGCTTCCTCAAGCCGACGTCCGGCGCCGTGCGTTTCCGCGGCCGGCCGCTGGACGGGCCGGGGCCGGACCGCGGCGTGGTGTTCCAGGAATATGCGCTGTTCGCCTGGATGACCGCGCGGCAGAACGTCGAGTTCGGCCTGCGCATGCAGCGGGTCTCCGCCTCCGTCCGGCGCCGCCGGGCGCTGGAGGCGCTCGACCGGGTCGGGCTGCGCCATGCCGCCGACCGCTATCCGCACGAGCTGTCCGGCGGCATGCGCCAGCGCGTCGCCGTCGCCCGCGCCCTGGTGGTGGAGCCGGAGGTGGTGCTGATGGACGAGCCCTTCGCCGCCGTCGACGCCATGACCCGCACCACCTTGCAGGAAGACCTTCTGCGGCTGTGGCGGGAAACCGGGGTGTCGGTGCTGTTCGTTACCCACAACATCGACGAGGCGGTGTTCCTCGCCCAGCGCGTCGTGGTGATGGGGGCCGGGCCGGGGGTGATCCGCGAGGATCTGACGGTCGATCTGCCCTATCCGCGCGACCGCGGATCGGCGGAGTTCGGCCGGGAATACGCCCGCATCGCCGCGGCGCTGGCCCGCGGCAGCCGGAATGCCGACCGGGCCGATGGCGAACGGAGGGCGGCGTGACGGCGACGACGGATGACGCGGCCGGCAACGGCCTCTCCACCTCCCGGCATTCTGCGGTGGAGGCGCCGTCCAAAAGCGCCGCCTTCGCTGAGGAGTTCCGCCGCGCCCATCGCCGCGGCCTGCGGCGGGCGGCCTGGCTGCGCGCTCTGCTGAACGTGACCGGCATTCTGCTGTTCCTGGCGGTCTGGGAGGCGGTGCCACGGCTGGGGACCTGGGTCAATCCGGTGCTGCTGCCGCCGCCGTCGGCGGTGTTCGACACGTTCGTCCCGATGCTGCTGTCCGGCGAGATCCCGGCCAATATCCTGGCCAGCCTGCGCCGGGCGGCGCTGGGCTTCGCCATCGCGACGGCGACCGGCGTGACGGCCGGGCTGCTGACCGCGCGCATCGGCCTGCTGCACCATATCAGCGAGCCGATCCTGCACGGCTTCCGCTCCGTCCCCTCCATCGCGCTGGTGCCGCTGTCGGTCCTGTGGTTCGGCATCGGCGAAGGCTCGAAGGTGGCGCTGGTCGCCTGGGGCAGCTTCTTCCCGATCTGGATCACCACCTTCATCGGCGTGCGCGACGTGCCGGCGGCCTATCTGCGCTCCGCCGCCTGCCTGGGCGCCGGGCGGCTGGCGACGCTGCTTCTGGTCGTGCTGCCGGCGGCCCTGCCGATGATCCTGGCGGGCTTGCGCCAGGGCATCGCCGTCTCGCTGATCCTGCTGGTCGCCGCCGAGCTGTCCGGTGCGCGGGAGGGGGTCGCCTACATGATGTCCACCGGCCACCAGATGTTCCGGGTCGACATCATGCTGATCGGGCTGGTGCTGCTCGGCACCTTCGGCTTCATCGCCGACCGCCTGTTCGTGGCGCTGATCCGCCGCCTGTTCCCCTGGTACACCACCGCCTCGTGAGGATCGCCGGATGAGCGGACCGAGTTCTTCCCCCACCCTGATCCTGCGCAACGCCAAAATCCTCACCTTCGATCCGGCCCGGCCACGCGCCAGCGCGGTGGCGCTGGCCGGCGCCCGCATCCTCGCGGTCGGCGGGGCGGAGGTGGCGGCTCTCGCCACCACCGCCACCGGGGCGATCGACCTGGGTGGCGCGACGCTGATCCCCGGCTTCAACGACGCCCACGCCCATATGGAGCGCGAGGGGTTGAAGCGCCTGCGCCCCTCGCTGGCCGGTGCGCGCAGCGTCGGCGACATTCTGGAGCGGGTGCGGGCGGTGGCGGCGGAGACGCCGTCCGGCCAGTGGATCGTCACCATGCCGATCGGCACGCCACCCTTCTTCTTCGACGGTGCGGCGACGCTGGCCGAGGGGAGGCCGCCGGACCGGCACGAGCTGGACCAAGCCGCTCCGAACCATCCGGTCTACATCCCCGGCCTGTTCGGCAACTGGGGAAAGCCGCCGGGGCACAGCGCGCTGAACAGCCGGGCGCTGGCGCTGAACGGCATCACCGCGGCCAGCGTGCCGATCTGCGCCGGCGTCGAGATCCTGAAGGATGCCGACGGCGAGCCGACCGGCGTGATCGTCGAGCACAACAGCCGTCCGACCGTCGAGTTCGACCTGCTGCCGGCGGTTCCCCGCTTCGGCTTCGCCGAACGGCTGGAGGGCGTGCGGCTGTCCCAGCGGCTCTACAACGCCCAGGGCACCACCAGCATCTACGAGGGGCACGGCTCCGCGCCGCAGACCATCTCGGTCTACCGCCGCCTGTGGGAGCTGGGGGAGCTGACGGTGCGGGTCGGGCTGGTGGTCAGCCCGAGCTGGGCCGACATCGCCGAGGCGCGCCGCGCCATGCGCGACTGGCTGGCCCATGCGCGCGGCGCCGGGCTGGGCGATCCCTGGCTGAGGCTGTCGGGCGTCCACATCGCCTATGGCGGCGACCCGGCGGTCGCCTGCTGCGCCCGCGACAATCTGCCGGATACCGGCTGGTCGGGCTTCGTCGAGCAGGCACTGACCCCGGCCGACTTCCACGAGGCCTGCTTCCTGGCCGCCGAGCACGATCTGCGCCTGCACACCATCGTCAGTGACAGGCTGCACGAGGTGGTGCCGGTGCTGGAGGCCGTCAACGAACGCCATCTGCTGTCCGGACGCCGCTGGGTGATCGAGCATATCGGCCGCGCCCGGCTGGCCGACCTTGAGGCGCTGAAGCGGCTGGACGTGCTGGTGACGACGATCCCGACCTACTTCCTTTGGAAGGGCGGGGCCGCCTATCTGGAGGAGCCGGATGGCGGCGATCTGGTGGTGCCGCACGCCCACCTGCTGCGGCTGGGCATCCCGACCGCCATCGCCACCGACAACATCCCGCACGACCCCTTCTTCACCTTGTGGTCGGTCTGCAACCGGCGCGAACGCACCAGCGACCGGGTCATCGGACCTGATCAGCGGCTGGATGCCGAAACGGCGCTGCGGCTGTTCACCGTGGCCGGCGCCGCCCTGACCTTCGACGAGGGATGGAAGGGGCCGCTGCGTCCCGGCTTCGCCGCCGACCTCGCCGTGCTGTCGGAGGATCCCACCGCCATCGACCCGGATCGGTTGCGAGACCTGCGCTGCCGTTTGACGGTGGTCGGCGGACGGATCGTTCATCGCGAGGGGCTGTGACCATGCCGCGCTCGTTGCGGATCGTCATCGTCGGTGCCGGCGTGTCGGGCAGCGGCGTCGCGGCCGCGCTGGTGCGAGCCGGTGCCGCCGGTGGCTTCTCCGCCGAGGTGGAGCTTGTGGACCCGCGGCCGTCGCTTGGTGCCGGGCTGACCTACGAGCCCGGGGGCGACCCGCGCCATCGGGTGAATGTTCCCTCCATCCGCATGGCGGCGGTGACCGGCGGGGAGGGTGAGGAGGAGGATTTCCATCGCTGGTGTCTGGAGCGCGGCGTGCTGGAGGCCGATCCGGCCGGCTGGGCGGACGGGCTGCATTATCCGGCGCGGTCGGTGTTCGGGCGGTATCTCGATGACAGGCTGCGCCCGCTGTTCGCCGCGGCCGGGCCGGTACGGGTGACTCACCGGCGCGACCGTGCCATCGCCGCCCGCCGGATCGAAACGCCACATGGAATAGGGTTCGCGGTGGAACTGGCCGGCGGCAGGGTGCTGGAGGCCGATGCGCTGGTGCTGTGCACCGGTAACCCAAGGCCCGAACTGCCGGGCGTGCTGGCCGGGCTGGCCGGGCACCGGCGGGTCGTCGTCGATCCATGGGCTCCGGGCGCGCTCGATCCCTTAGGCCGGAGCGACCGGGTGCTGATCGTCGGCACTGGACTGACCATGGGCGACGTGGTGTCGACGCTGCTCGGCCGCGGCCATCACGGGCCGCTGACCGCACTGTCCCGCCACGGGCTGGTGCCGCGGTCCCGCCCTGCCGGGCATGCCGACTCCTGGACCGACTTCACCGCCGATCCGCCTGCCGGGATCCGGGACCTGTTGCGGCGGGTGCGTGCGGCGGTCGCGGACGCCGGCAGGCAGGGGCGGCCCTGGACCGACGTGCTCGAAAGCCTGCGCCTTCAGAACGGTACCTTGTGGTCGGCCCTCTCCATCGACGAGCGGCGGCGGTTCCAGCGCCATCTGCGGCCCTGGTGGGACGCCCACCGCTTCCAGGCGGCTCCGCAGGTCGCCCATCTGGTGGAGGCCGCGCGGGCGGGTGGGCGTCTTTCGGTCCTGGCCGGACGGCTGGTCGCGGCGAGTGCCGACGATCATCCATTGGGTGGCGGCGACGGAGGTGGCGGTCTGTGGATCGTCCACCGGCCGCGCGGTGGCGAAACCCTGGTCGGGCGGAGTTACGATGCCCTGGTGAACTGCACCGGCGCCGGTCATGGGGCCTCGTTCAGGCGCAATCCGGTGCTGGCCGCCCTCGCCGGCCAAGGGCTGATCCGGCCCGATCCGCTCGGCATGGGGGTGGAGGTCGACATGCGGCACCGGGCGCTGGATGCCGGTGGCCGGCCGGCGTCAAACCTGTTTGTCGTCGGCCCGCCGACCCGAGGCAGCCTGGGCGAGGTGGTCGGTGCCTCGGAGATCGTTCCGCATGCGCTGGCGGTGGCGGAGGCTCTGGCGTCGTCGTGATGGTGCCGGATGGTGCCCTGCATCGTCTTATCGGCGATGATCGACCCGCCGCGACAGCCATTCCCCGCCGAACTGCACCGAGGTCACCAGCACGATCAGGATCACGATGATCTCGAACAGCACCTGGGTCTCGTAGCGTTCGTAGCCGTAGCGGATGGCGAGGTCGCCCAAGCCGCCGGCGCCGACAGCCCCCGCCATCGCCGAGGCGTTGATCATCGCGATCACGCAGACCGTCATGCCGCCGATCAGGCCGGGCAGCGCCTCAGGCAGGATGACATGGCGGACAATGTGCCAGCGGCGGAAGCCCATGGCGTGGGCCGCCTCGATCAGCCCATGGTCCACCTCGTTCAGGCTGACCTGTGCGACGCGGGTGTAGAAGGCGATCAGATGGATGCTGAGCGGAACGATGGCGGCCCAGATGCCCAGCGTCGTGCCGACGACCAGCCGGGTGAAGGGCAGCAGGGCTACCAGCAGGATGATGAAGGGGATCGCCCGGAAGACGTTCACCACGACCGACAGCCCCTTGTTGAAGCGCTGCCGCGGATAGAGCCCGCCGGGGGCGGTGGCGACCAGCAGCAGGGCCAGGGTCAGCCCGCTGAGGATGGCGATGGTGACGGAAACGCCCACCATCGTCAGCGTTTCGCCGAAGGCGCGCAGATAACGGTCAAACATCGTCGGCGACATAGCCGAGAACCTTCCAGCTGTCGGGGGAGAAGCGGGAACCAGCGGCCGAACGCATCGCCGCGACGGGAACGGCGATCAGAAGGTCGCCCTGGGCATGGCCCTGGATGCGGTCGATGCCGCCATGCAGCAGCTTGGCATCCGGGGCGAGCGCCAGCAGGCTGGCGAGCGAGATGCCTTCGGGATGGCTGTCGCCGGTGAAGCGCAGCGACAGCACCGCCTGTCCACCACCCTGTTTCGGTGGATCAGGCTGGAGTCGACGGGCAATGTCGTCGGGCAGCCCATGCTGGAGCGGGCGCAGCAGGGCGCGGGTGGCGTCGCCCTGCGGTGTGCCGAACACCGACCAGACCGGGCCATGTTCGACCCGGTTGCCGCGATCCAGTACCATCACCTCGTCGCAGATCGCCCGGATCACCGCCATGTCGTGGGTGATCAGCACGATGGTCAGCCCCAGCTTGGCGTTGATGTCGCGCAGCAGGCCGAGGATCGCATGGGTGGTTTCGGGGTCGAGTGCCGAGGTCGCCTCGTCGCACAGCAGGATCTCCGGCCGGTGGACCAGCGCGCGGGCGATGCCGACGCGTTGCTTCTGCCCGCCCGACAGCTTGGACGGATAGACCTCGGCCTTGTCGGCCAGCCCGACGAGGTCCAGCAGCTCGTCCACCCGCCGGCGGACCTCGGCGGCGCCGACGCCGGCGACCTTCAGCGGCAGCCCGACATTCTCCCGCACCGTCTTGGCCGACAGCAGGTTGAAATGCTGGAAGATCATGCCGATGCGGCGGCGCAGGCGGACGAGATCCTCCTCCCCCAGCCCGCCGACGTCGATGCCGTCGACCAGCACCCGGCCGCCGCTGGGCCGTTCCAGCATGTTGATCGCCCGCAGCAGGGTCGATTTGCCGGCGCCGGAACGGCCGATGATCCCGAAGACGCTGCCGCGCGGGATGGCGAAGGATACTGCCCGCAGTGCCTCCACCCCGCCGGGATAGGTCTTGTGCACGCCCTCGAACAGGATGTGCGGCGAGGACGGGTCGAGTGCGGCGGTGGGGACCGGATCGGCGGTTGCCGCGCGCATGGTGGCACGTTTCCACAGCATCACTGGTTTACCTTTTCTGCCGGATTGGGCGGGTCATGGCGATGCGGCCGCTCAGAAGGCAGGGATCAGGATGCCCGCCAGTTCCTTCTCGATGTGGGCGCGGACCTCCGGCGACTGGAAGGACTCGACCAGCGGCTTGACCCATGGCGCGTCCTTGTCCTGCTCGCGCACGACGATGACGTTGACGTTGGGATTGTTGTCGCGCTTCTCCTGGGCGATGCCGTCGCGCACGGCGTTCAGCCCGACCTGCGATCCGAAGCTGGAGATGATCGCCGCAGCGTCCAGATCCTGGTAGGAGCGGGCCAGAACCACAGACTTCACCTCGACGATCTGCAGCTTGCGCGGGTTCTCCTTGATGTCGGCCAGGGTGGCGGTCTGGTTGTAGGCGTCGAAGCCGTCGCGCAGGCTCAGCAGCCCTTCGTCGCGCAGAACGATCAGCGCGCGGCTTTCATTGCTGGGATCGTCGGGGATACCGACCCTGGCGCCGTTCGGTAGATCCTTCAGCGACTTGTATGTCTTGGAATAGAAGGCGATGGGCGACAGGTAGGTGTTGCCGACCACGGCCAGCTTGTAGCCGCGCTGGGCGATCTGGTCGCGCAGAAATGGGATATGCTGGAAGGCGTTGGCCTGAAGATCGCCGGTGTTCAGCGCTTCATTGGGGCTGAGCGTACCAGCCATCACCACCGGCTCGATCTCCAGCCCGCGTGGTTTCGCCACCTTGGCGACGATCTCCCAGATCGGTTCGCTGATGCCGCCGCGGATGCCGACCTTCAGATGGATGGGATCGGCAGCCCAACTCGTGGTGGCGGCGAAAACGGCGCCGAGTGCGGCACCGATGGACAAGGTGCGCGCGATGCGCCCGAAAAAAACGACCCGTCATGACGGACATGGCTCCGGATTCTTCGTTGTGTCAGGCGGCGGCTTCCGCCGTTTCCGGCTGCCGGTGGGAGATGGTGGAGACGACCTCCTGCGGGCGGCGCAGCAGGTTCAGGATCGGGCAGGTCCGTTCCACCGTCTCGTGAAGCTCAGCAATGGCCTCCGCGCTGGCGGGGGAGACGATGTGGATGGTGTAGCGCAGGTTTTGCGGATAGACCGGAATATGCTCGTATCCCGGCTTGCCGCCGCGCGGATCGAACACGCCTTCCACCTCGACCTCCAGACTGTCCAGCGGCACGCCCAACTCGGCGGCCTGGATCAGGGTGATGTGGGTGACGCAACTGCCCAGCACGCCGAGCTGCAGTTCCGGCGAGGTCGGTCCCAGATCGTAGCCGGCGAAGTTGGGCGGGGCGTCGCTGATTACCTGATGGTCGCGGATGCGGATGCGGCGGATGCCGCTGCGCCCCTCGGCGCCGACGCGGGCCGACAGGGTCGGCGGCTCGAAGCCAGGCTGCGCGATCCGGTCCTTGATCGCCTGATGGGCGATGCGCTTCTGGACCAGGTATTCGTTGAGCGTGCTCATGGACGCACCTCTTGCAAGGGGGATTTGATGGTGCTGCGCGTCTGGGTGACGGCGTCGAGCGCCTGGAGGATGTCCTCGCGGATGTCCGGTAGGTTCTCCAGCCCGATGGACAGGCGGATCAGCCCGTCGGCGATGCCGTGGCGGGCGCGTTCCTCCGCGCCGTAGGCGGTGTGGGTCATGCTGGCCGGGTGCTGCACCAGGGTTTCCGCGTCGCCCAGGCTGACCGCGCGGGTTGCCAGCACCAGCCGGTTCATGAAGCGGATGCCGGCCTCCAGCCCGCCGTCGAGTTCGCAGGAGACCAAACCGCCGAAGCCGCTCATCTGGCGGCGGGCAATGTCGTGGCCGGGGGAGCCGGGCAGGCCGGGGTAATCGACGCGGCGCACCGCGGGATGGCCTGCCAGCAACCCGGCGATGGCGGCGGCCGATGCGCTGTGACGTTCGACGCGCAGTTCCAGCGTCTTCAGGCCCCGCAGCAGCAGGAAGGCGGTCAGCGGCGCGATGGTGGCGCCGGTCAGATAGCGCAGGCCGTGGCCGCGGATGCGGTCGATGATCGCCTTCGGTCCCACCAACACGCCAGCGATCAGGTCGCCGTGACCGCCGAGGAACTTGGTGGCGGAATGGACCACCAGATCGGCGCCATGTTCGATCGGCCGTTGCAGGACCGGGGTGGCGAAGGTGTTGTCGACCATCACCAGGGCGCCGACCGCATGGGCCTGGGCGCTGACTGCGGCGATGTCGATCACCCGCAGGTTGGGGTTGGCCGGCGTTTCGAAATGGACCAGCGCCGGGCGAAGCGACAGGGCGCGGGCGAGGTCGTCGGGGTCGGTGAAGTCCGCCACCTCGACCCGGATGCCGAAGCGGGTCAGCCCGCGGGTGAACAGCGCATAGCTGTTGCCGTAGAGCGTGTGGTCGATCACCACCACATCGCCCGCCGACAGCAGGGTCCACAGGGTGGCTGAGATCGCCGCCATGCCGGATGCGACCGCCAGCCCGGCCTCCGCGCCCTCAAGGTCGGCGATGCGGGCCTCCAGCACCGACTGGGTCGGGTTCCTGGTGCGGCCGTAGATGTAGCCGTCTTTCTCGCCGCGGAACAAAGCCGCCCCATCCTCCGCCGTTTCAAAGGCATAGGTGGAGGTCATGAAGACCGGCGGGGTCAGTGCGCCCTGTTCGCTCGCCGGGTCGTAGCCGAGATGGATGGCGCGCGTGGACAGACCGCTCCAACGGCCACGGTTCGACGGATGATCGGTCATGGATGGAAATCCGAAGGCTGTGCGGTTTCATTCGTGAAACTCTGTCATAAACACACTTGCACGATAGAGAAATAAGGGCAACTGTGAAAATCAGCGCATCCATACGGAAAAGGGCGAGGAAAAATGGTGAATTCGGTGTTCCGCAGCACGCGCACCTCGGTGTTCGAGACGATGTCGCGGCTGGCTGCCGAGCATGCGCGATCAATCTCGGGCAGGGCTTCCCCGAAGGCATCGAGGCGGCGGAGGTCATCGAGGCGGCGGGGCGGGCCTTGCGCGACGGACCCCACCAATATCCGCCGACCCTGGGTCTGCCGGCCCTGCGCCAGGCGGTGGCTGCGGCGAACCGCCGCTTCTGGAACATCGAGGCCGATTGGGCGACCGAGGTGCTGGTGACCTCCGGCGCGACCGAGGCGCTGGCCGACTGCTTCTTCGGCCTGCTGGAGCCGGGCGACGAGGTGCTGGTCTTCCAGCCGGCCTATGACTGTTACGGCGTGCTGCTGCGCCGGGCCGGGGCGGTTCCGGTGCCGATCCGGCTGGACCCGCCACACTGGGAACTGCCGCGCCAGCGCATTCTCGATGCCATCACGCCGCGGACGAGGGCGATCCTGCTGAACACGCCGATGAACCCGAACGACAAGATTTTCAGCCGGGACGAGCTGGGCTTCCTGGCCGGGCTGCTGGAGCGCCACGACCTGATTGCCATCTGCGACGAGGTCTACGAACATCTGACCTTCGACGGCCGCGCCCATGTGCCGCTCTACACGCTGCCGGAGGCGCAGGGCCGCTGCCTGCGCATCGGCTCGGCCGGCAAGACCTTCTCGGTCACCGGCTGGAAGGTCGGCTACGTCACCGCGCCGGCGGCGCTGCTGGAGCCGGTCGCCCGCGCCCACCAGTATCTCACCTTCGCGACACCGCCCCATCTCCAGGCCGCCGTCGCCTTCGGGCTCGGCCTGGACGAGTCCTATTTCCAGGGCTTGCAGGCGACCTTGCAGCACAACCGCGACCAGCTCGCCGGCGGGCTGCGCGAGTTGGGGTTCAGCGTGCTCGACTGCGGCGCCACCTATTTCCTGTGCGTCGATATTGGAGATCTCGACCGTGAGGGCGACGATTTCGCCTTCTGCCGCCGTCTGGTCGCCGAATCTGGCGTCGCCGCCGTACCGGTCAGTAGCTTCTATGCAGAGCGCGACATGACCTCGTTGATCCGCCTGTGCTTCGCCAAACGGTTGCCGCTGCTGCATCAGGCGCTGGAACGGCTCGCCGAATGGCGCAGGCGCGCCGGCGCGGCCTGACGTCATGTCTCATGGCGGCTGACGAAGCGCGGCGGCTGGAAGGCACGGATTGCGGGCAGCGGACCGGTGAAGCGTTCGACATCCACCAGGGCGCTTTGGGCCGAACAGCCCTGGGCAAGGGTCGAGGTGCCAGTGTCGGGCGTCACCATGTTGGGATTGCCGTGGGCGTCGAGGCTGCCGTCGGTGTCGGGATCGACCGGATCGTACCAGGCGCCGGTGGCGATCTGCAGCACGCCGGGCCGGATGCCGTCGGTCAGCACCGCACCGGCCAGGAAGGCGCCGCGCCGGTTGAACACCCGCACCACGTCGCCGTCGCCGATGCCGCGCGCCGCCGCATCGTCGGGATGGATACGGATCGGTTCCCGCCCGGAAATCTTGCTCTCCCGGCTGGCCACGCCATGGTCGTACTGGCTGTGCAGGCGGGTCGCCGGCTGGCAGGACAGCAGATGCAGCGGGCCGTCGTCGCCGGCCAATCCCGGATGCTCCGCCGGATCGCGCCACACCGGATGGCCGGGGCAGTCGGGCAGGCCAAAGCCGGCGATGGCGGCGGAGCCGATCTCGATCCGGCCCGACGGGGTGGGCAGCGGCGATCCGTCGGGGTCGGCGCGGAAGGCTTGCAGAAGAATTTTCTCCGGCTCGACCAGGGGGATTTCGGCCAGCCCGGCCGCCAGGAAGCTGCGGAAATCCGGCAGCGGCACCGGGGCGTTGAACCGGCATTCCTCATAGAGCCGTTCCAGCCACTCCTCGGTGGTCAGCCCGCCGGTGAACTCCGCCTCCACCCCCAGCCGACCTGCGAGTCCGGCGAGGATGGCGTGGTCGTCGCGCGCCTCGCCGACCGGATCGAGGGCGCGGGCCATCCACACCAGGAAGCGGTCGCCGGTGGCGCCGCCGATGTCGTCGCGCTCCAGTGCCGTGGTCGCCGGCAGCACGATGTCGGCGAATTTCGCCTGGGCTGTCCAGAAAGGATCCTGGACGATGACCGTCTCCGGCCGCCGCCATGCCCGGACCAGCCGGTTGATGTCCTGATGGTGGTGGAAGGCGTTGCCGCCGGCCCAATGGACCAGCCTGATGTCCGGATAGCGCCGGGTCTGCCCGTTGTAGCGGTAAGAGGTTCCGGGATTCAGCAGCATGTCGGCGATGCGGGCGACCGGGATGGCGGTGTCCACCGGGTTGCGCCCCTGCGGCAGTCGCGGCCCGGTCACCCGGCGCCGCCCCGACCCCATGGTGTTCATCACCGAATAGCCGACTCCCAGCCCGCCGCCGGGCGTGCCGATCTGGCCCAGCATCGCCGCCAGCGTCACCCCCATCCAGAAGGGCTGCTCACCATGCACCGCCCGTTGCAGCGACCAGGCGAGATTCATCATGGTTCGGCTGCCGGCCATTCGGCGGGCCAGCGTCACGATGGTCTCAGCCGGTACGCCGGCGATGGTGGCGGCCCAGCCGGCATCCTTGGCGAGGCCATTGGCTTCACCGGTCAGATAGCGGCGGAACTCCTCATAGCCGACGGTGCAGCGGGCGAGGAAATCGCCGTCCGCCAGCCCCTCCGCCACCAGCGTGTGGGCGAGGCCGAGCATGACGGCGGTGTCGGTGCCGGGCCGGATGGCGATCCATTCCGCCCCCGGCACGTCGTCGAGGTCGTGGCGGACCGGGCTGACATTGACGAAGCGCACGCCGGCCGCCGCCAGCCGGCCCAGCGCCGGCTTGACCAGATGGTCGCTGGCCCCGCCCGATCCGACCTGTGCGTTGCGGGCCGGCAGGCCGCCGAAGGCGACGAACAGCTCGCAGTGTTTTTCCAGGCTGGTCCAGGCGGTGTGGGACAGCATCAAATCGTCCATCGACGCCAGGATGCGCGGCATCAGCACCCGCCCGGCGCCCAGGCTGTAGGTGTCGCTGTGCGCCGTATAGCCGCCGATGCAGTTGAGGAAGCGGTGAAGCTGGCTCTGGGCATGGTGGAAGCGGCCGGCGCTGGCCCAGCCATAAGAGCCGCCGAAGATGGCGGCGTTGCCATGGTCGCGCCGCACCCGGTCCAGTTCGCGCGCGGCGAGGTCGAGCGCCTCGTCCCACGACAGCTCGACGAACGGCTCGCGTCCGCGCCCGTCACGCGATGCCGGACCGTGGCGCAGGAAGCCTTCGCGCACCGCCGGGCGGCGGATGTGGGCGGGGGCGTCGATCCCGTCGACCACCGACCGGCCGATGGCCGACGGCGCCTTGTCCCACGGGGCCGGGTCCAGCGCGGTCAGCCTGCCGTCCGCCACCCGCGGCCGGTAGACCCCCCAATGCGTCGCGGTGAAGTTGTCCCCGCCGCTCATCACAGCGCCGCCAGATGGTCGGCCACCCTGACCGGCTCCGGCAGGATGCGGCGGGCGACCAGCCAGTCGGCCGCCTTCTGGAGGTCGCCGACGAAGGCGGCGTCGCTGACCGGATAGAGCCGGTACTGCCGCTTCAGCGCGATGTAGCCGTCGCGGATCTCGTCGCGATAGCCGGCCTTGGCCTGGACGATGGTCTCCGCCTCCACCGTATTGGCGGAGGCCCAGGCCGCTTCGGCGGTGAAGGCCGCGTTCAGGGCGCGGATCAGGTCCGGGTTCTCCTGCGCGAAGCGGCGGCGGGTCAGGTAGCTGGTGAAATCGATCTGGAAATCGAGGTCGCGCTCCTCCTGGAAGATGTCGTGCGCCTTGTATTCCAGCCGGGCGATGTCGACGCCGGGGCTCCACATCGACCACGCGTCCACCTTGCCCGATGCCAGCGCCGGGGCGGCGTCGGGTGGGTTGAGATAGACGAAATTGACCTTCGAGCGGTCGACGCCATGCTTCTCCAGCGCCGCCACCAGCAGGAACTCGCCCAGGCCGGAGCGGTTGACCGCGACCGACTTGCCGACCAGATCGGCCACCCTGTCGATGCCGGAGCCGTCCTTGGCGATGATCGCGGTGGTGCGTGGGGTGTAGTTCAGGAACAGGCTGAAGACCAGCGGCGAGCCGGCGATGATGGCCGCCAGCGCCGGGGTGGTGCTGCCGCCGAAGCTGAAATCGGCGGTGCCGCCGGTCACCGCCTGCAAGGTCGGCGCATGGTTGGGGAAGGGGCCGATCCACTCCACCTTGATGCCGTCCTTCGCCAGCGTCTTCTCCAGCTCTCCCCGCTCCTTGGCGATGAAGGCCAGGCCGGAGAAGCCCCAGGTCAGGCGGATGGTGTCGGTGTTGCGGCCGGCCGTGGTCTGGGTAGCGGCTCGGGCAGCCGGTAAAGTGCCAGCCAACGGATCGAAGCCTGCGGAGAGGCCGGCAGTCCCGGCGCCGATTAGCGAGCGGGCGAGGAAGGCGCGGCGGGTGGTGGGGGAGCGAAACGGATCGGTCATCGGAAGGCTCGTTCGGTCGGAAGAGGGGGGCGGTCGGAAAGGAGGTCGGGCGGGTTTGAAGGCCGGCGGCCGGTCGGCACCAGTCAAGCGGCGGCGGTTCCCTGCACGCCCAGCTCGGCCAGCAGCAGCGCGCGGAAGCGCTGGGGATCGGCGGCGGTCTCCGGCAGATGTTCGGCGGCGATGGCGCCGTCCCGCATCACCAGGATGCGGTCGGCCAGCCGGATCGCCTCCTCCACATCGTGGGTGACCAGCAGGACGCCCGGCCGGTGGCGGGCCACCAGTTCCTTGACCAGCCCGTGCATGCGGATGCGGGTCAGCGCGTCGAGCGCCGCGAAAGGCTCGTCGAGAAGCAGAAGCTCCGGTTCCTGCACCAGCGCCCTCGCCAGCGCCACCCGCTGGGCCTGACCGCCGGACAGGGTGCGCGGCCAGTCGTCCAGCCGGTTGCCCAAGCCCACCTCCGCCAGCGCCGCCACCGCGGCCTCGCGCGCGCCATGCTCCGGCAGGCCGAGCGAGACGTTGCGCCACAGGCTGTCCCAGGGCAGCAGGCGCGGCTCCTGGAACACCACCGCCGGCTTGCCGGGGGCGTCGATGCGGCCGCCCTGGATCGGGTCCAGCCCGGCCAGCGCCCGCAGCAGCGTGGTCTTGCCGCAGCCGCTCTCGCCCAGCAGGGCGACGAACTCGCCGCGTTCGATGCGCAAATCCAGCGCGTCGATCACCACGCGGCGGCCATAGGCGCGGCGCAGGCCCGTGACGGTGACGGCAGGCTCGGCGTCCGAGACATGTTGGGCGCTCATCTGAGGGGTGCTCATCGGGCGGCTCCGTAATTGGGATGCCAGGCCAGCAGGCGGCGCTCCAGCAGCCGGGCCAGGCTGTCGGCCAGCACGCCGATCAGGGCGTAGATGACGATGGTCAAGACGATCACGTCGGTGCGCAGGAACTCGCGCGCGTCCATGGCGAGGAAGCCCAGCCCGGCCTGCGCGCCGATGGTCTCCGCCACCACCAGAGCCAGCCATGCCGTCGCCAGGGCGTAGCGGACGCCAGTGAGGATGGAGGGCAGGGCGCCCGGCAGGACGATCCGGCGGATCAGCAGGGCGGTGGACAGGCCGCGCACCCGGCCAAGCTCCAGCAGCTTGGGATCGACCTGCCGGATGCCGAGCGTGGTGTTGATGTAGACCGGGAAGGCGACGCCCAGCGAGACCAGGAAGATCTTCTGCCCCTCGCCGACGCCGAACCACACGATCACCAGCGGCAGCAGCGCCAGGAAGGGGATGGCGCGGACCATCTGCACGCTGCGGTCGATCAGCGCCTCGGCCAGCCGGGAGAAGCCGACCAGCGTGCCGAGCGCGAAGCCGATGCCGCCGCCGATGGCGAAGCCGGTCGCCGCCCGCAGCAGGCTGGTGCCGAGGTCGCGCAGCAGCGTGCCGTGCAACGCCAGCTTCCAGGCGGTCGCCACCACCTTGCTGGGTGCCGGCAGCACATGCGGCTCGATCCAGCCGTTGCGGGCCAACCCCTCCCACATCGCCAGAAGCAGAAGCGGAGCGATCCAGGACAGGGCGACATGGGCTCTCGTTCCGATGCGGTGCTGTCCGTCGGAAATCGGGCGGCGCACCCGTTTCGCTGCGGTCGGGGCTTGCGGCGTGGCGGCACGGGGGACGCCGAAACTGCTGTCGAGGCTGCTCATGCGGGATCTCCACGGCTGGGCAGGACGGCTTGTCGGGAAGTCGGTGGCGGAGTCAGGACAGGGCCCGGGCGCGGGCGAAAATCTGGTCCATCCGCCAATGTTCGTTGGCATAGCGCGGGTCGCCGGCCCATTCGTCCCAGCCTGATTCGCGGCGGTAACGGCCGCGCTGGCCGGACCGCTCGACCTCTTCGGCGCTGACCGTGGCCGGCGCCTCGCAGTCGGGATCGACATAAAGCGCGTCGGGCTGGCAGTAGAGTTCGCACAGGAAGCAGGTCTGGCAGTCCTGTTGCCGGGCGATCACCGGCGGCCCGCCCCGGACGGCGTCGAAGACGTTGGTCGGGCAGACGCGGACGCAGACCTGGCATCCGGTACAGCGTTCGGCGATGATAAGGCTGATCATGCGGCACCTGCCTGGGTGGTGGCGGGATGTGCGAGAGGTTGCGGCGCGTCCCCGTCGAAGCGGGACCACAGCCGGTCCAGCCCGCCGACGGTCAGGCGCCGGGCCAGAGCCGGATGGCTGGCCGGGGCATCGACGCGCAGATGCATGCCGCGGCTTTCCGGCCGGACGAGCGCCGCGCGGGTGCACCAGCGGGCGACGGCGGTCAGGGCGGCGCTCTCGCGCGCCTGCACCGTTTCCCCCGCAGTGGCTGCCCCTTCGCCGTCCAGATGGTCGCGCAGGTCGCTCCACACCCCGTCCAGCCGCGACAGCGAGCGGGCCAGCGCCGGGCCGCGGCGGAAGATGGTCTTGTCGTAGGGCAGCATCTCGGCCTGGACGGCGGCGGTGACGGCGCGCGGATCGACCGAAGCGGCATGGCGTGCCGGGCGCAGTCCGGCCTGTCCCAGCGGACGGGCGGCATCGTCGGTGCGCCGGCCATGGCGGGCCGCCCGCGCCGCAGCAGCGCGTCCGGCGATCACGCCCGACGACAGCGCCCAGGCGGCCAGGATGGCGCCGCCGCCCGACACCGCCCCCGCCACCGGCTCGCGTGTCGCGGCATCGCCGACGACGAACAGCCCGTCGGTGGCAGTGCCGCAGTCATCGTCCGCCAGCCGGATGCCGCCGGACCCGCGGATGGTGCCCTCCGGCCGCAGCAGCACGGGAAAGCGGTTGGTGAAGGGATCACCACCAGTGCGGTCGAAAGGCAGCATCATGTTGGGCTGCACCCGGCGCAGCCGCTCGCGGATGTCCGTCGGCATGCGGTGCAGGCTGCACAGCACCGGCCCTTCCAGCATGGCGCGGGCCAGCGTTCGGGTGGTGTCGCCGGGCGGCAGGGCGATCTCCCGTCCCTCGGCATCGTAATAAGTGGCGAAGGCGAAGGACATCGACCGGGTCATGGTCGAATTGGCCGGCGCCACCGTGTGGTAGGTGGAGAACTCCATGCCGGAGAACTCCACCCCGGCCTCCGCCACCATCAAATGGCCGTCGCCGGTGTTGGTGTGGCTGCCGAGAAGCCGCGATTTGAAGGCGCAGCCGCCGGTCGCCAGGATCACCGCCCCGGCGCGCACGGTCCAGGCTTCGCCCCGCTGCCGGCGCAGGCCGCGCGCGCCGACGATGCCACCGCCGGAGTCGGCCAGCAGTTCCAGCGCCGGACTCTGGTCGAGGATGCGGACGCCGAGCCTGTGGATCTTGCGGCGCATCGCCCGCAGATATTCCGGCCCGCGCAGGCCACGATACTGAACCGTTCCGGTCTCGTCGGTGGAGAAGTCGTAGACATCGGCGATGGTCGGCAGGGTGGTCCAGGTGATGTCGAGGATCCGCTCCATCCAGGCCGGGTCGGCGATGCCGCCGGCAATCGCCATGCGCTGGCGGATCGCCTCGGCCCGCGCGTCTGGATCGGGGGGCACCCACCAGTGGCCGGGACCCGAGGTGGCGGCGACCCCGCTTGCGCCGCAATAGCCCTTGTCGGCCAGCACCACCCTGGCCCCGGCCTGCACCGCCGCCAGCGCCGCCCAGGTTCCCGACAGGCCGCCGCCGATCACCAGCACGTCGGCAGCGATGGGCGGCAACTCTACGACAGGCAACCTTGCGGTCGGCGGAGCGGTCGATACCGGGATGTTCGGCATTTTTGTGAAACTCCGCCGTTTCTGTGCATCTGTGTGTTGTTTCTTACAATACCGCAGCGGCACCCCGTCAATTTTGGAATGCTCATGATTCCGTTGAGTTTTTCAAATGAGTCGGGTGGCTGCGATCCCAGATGGACCGTGTATAACATAAAACAAATGTATAAATAAAACACAAATCACTATCTTTACAGTAGGAATAAACAGTGATTAAGCTTGGTTCCTACGGTGAATGCGGGGCGCCGCACATGAACCCCCAGCGAGGCCCGAACGGGGCCCGAACCAAGGAGACACCAGGCATGCCGTTCCGTCCGTTGCACGACCGCGTCGTCGTCCGCCGTGTGGCGCAGGAGGAAAAGTCGAAGGGCGGGATCATCATCCCCGACACCGCCAAGGAGAAGCCGCAGGAGGCCGAGGTGATCGCCGTCGGTCCCGGCGTGCGCGACGACCAGGGCCGCATCCACCCGCTCGACGTGAAGGTCGGCGACCGCGTGGTCTTCGGCAAATGGTCGGGCACCGAGATCAAGGTGCAGGGCGAGGATCTGCTGGTCATCAAGGAATCCGACATCGTCGGCGTGGTCGAGCCCGCCTGACGCGCCCGCCGAGGCAGAACCGCCCGTTTCCGCTGGAACCCACCCAAAAAAGACTTCGATAAAAAGGACATCGCCATGGCCGCCAAGGACGTCAAATTCTCCGCCGATGCCCGTGACCGCATCCTGCGCGGCGTCGACACCCTCGCCAATGCCGTGAAGGTCACGCTGGGCCCGAAGGGCCGCAACGTCGTGATCGAGAAATCCTTCGGCGCTCCCCGCATCACCAAGGACGGCGTGTCGGTCGCCAAGGAGATCGAGCTGGCCGACCGCTTCGAAAATCTCGGCGCCCAGCTGGTGCGCGAGGTGGCTTCGAAGACCGCCGATCTGGCCGGCGACGGCACCACCACCGCCACGGTGCTGGCCCAGGCCATCGTCCGCGAAGGCGCCAAGGCCGTCGCCGCTGGGCTGAACCCGCTGGACCTCAAGCGCGGCATCGACCGCGCCGTCGCGGCGGTGATCGCCGACGTGAAGGCGCGGGCCAAGACCATCTCCACCAACGACGAGGTGGCGCAGGTCGGCACCATCTCCGCCAACGGCGAGCGCGCCATCGGCGCCATCATCGCCGAGGCGGTGGCCAAGGTCGGCAACGACGGCGTGATCACGGTGGAGGAGGCCAAGAGCCTGGAGACCGAACTGAACGTCGTCGAAGGGCTTCAGTTCGACCGCGGCTATCTCTCGCCCTACTTCGTCACCAACGCCGAGAAGCTGGTGGTCGATTTCGACAACCCGTGTATCCTGATCCACGACAAGAAGCTGTCGAGCCTCCAGCCGCTGCTGCCGGTGCTGGAGGCGGTGGTGCAGTCCTCCCGTCCGCTGCTGATCATCGCCGAGGATGTCGAGGGCGAGGCGCTGGCGACCCTGGTGGTCAACAAGCTGCGCGGCGGCCTGAAGATCGCCGCGGTGAAGGCGCCGGGCTTCGGCGACCGCCGCAAGGCGATCCTGGAGGACATCGCCATCCTCACCAACGGCCAGGTGATCAGCGAGGACATCGGCCTCAAGCTTGAGACGGTCTCGCTGGCCGATCTCGGCACCGCGAAGCGGGTGGTGATCGCCAAGGAGGAGACCACGGTGATCGATGGGGCCGGCGGCCGCGAGGCCATCGACGCCCGCATCGCCCAGATCCGCGCCCAGATCGAGGAAACCACCTCCGACTACGACCGCGAGAAGCTGCAGGAGCGGCTGGCCAAGCTGTCGGGCGGCGTCGCCGTGATCCGCGTCGGCGGCTCGACCGAGGTCGAGGTGAAGGAGCGCAAGGACCGCGTGGACGACGCCGTCCACGCCACCCGCGCGGCCATCGCCGAGGGTATCGTGCCCGGCGGCGGTGTCACTTTGCTCTACTCCACCCGCGCCATCGATGCGGTGGTTCCGGTCAACGACGACGAGCGCGTCGGCATCGACATCGTGCGGCGCGCGCTTCAGGCGCCGGTGCGCCAGATCGCCGAGAATGCCGGGGCCGACGGGTCAGTCATCGTCGGCAAGCTGCTGGAGGGGAACGACACCGCCTTCGGCTACGACGCGCAGACCGGCGAATTCACCGACCTGCTGAAGGCCGGCATCATCGACCCGGCCAAGGTCGTGCGCATCGCCTTGCAGGACGCGGCGTCGGTCGCCGGCCTGCTGATCACCACCGAGGCGCTGATCGTCGAGCGCCCGGAACCGAAGTCCCCGGCAGCACCGGCCGGGGCCGGCGGCGGTTACGATTTCTGATCGGAACCGTCCGGGTGCCGGCGGGCGCTGCGACCACTGTCCTTCCGGCGCAGCATCCTGTCGGTGTCCCGTCCTCCCGTGCCTGAAACCGCCGCCCGTCAGCGGGTCCACGCCCCGTTTCCGGGCGGCGGTCTTTTTCGAATTCGGGCTCCGAGCCCAATTGGAGACGACGCCATGACCCGGCCTCAGCTTTCGCGACGTTCCGTGTTGTTCCACACCCTGGCCGGGACCATGGCGCTTGCGTGCATGGCGATGTCCGGCGGGCCGGCGAACGCGGCGGAGGCGGCGGGCGAGCCGCTGTGGTTCGGGGTCAGCGGGCCGCTGACCGGTCCCAGCGCGCAGTATGGCGCGCAGTGGAGGAAGGGCTTCGACCTCGCGCTCGACCAGATCAACGCCGCCGGCGGGGTGAAGGGCCGTCCGCTGCGCTACGTGTTCGAGGACAGCCAGAACGATCCGCGCCAGTCCATCGCCATCGCGCAGAAATTCGTCGCCGACCCGAAGATCCTGATCGAGCTGGGCGACTTCTCCAGCCCGGCGTCGATGGCCGCCTCGCCGATCTACCAGCGGGCCGGGCTGGTTCAGTTCGGCTTCACCAACTCCCACCCTGACTTCACCAAGGGCGGCGACTTCATCTGGAGCAATTCCATCAGCCAGGCGGAGGAGCAGCCGAACGTCGCCGATTTCGCCGTCACCTCGCTGAAGCTCAAGCGGCTGGCTGTGCTGCACCTCAACACCGACTGGGGCCGCACCAGCAAGGACATCTTCGTCAAGGTGGCGAAGGAGCGCGGGGCGGAGGTCGTCGCCACCGAGGGCTATCTGCCCGACGAGAAGGATTTCCGCTCCACCCTGGTGCGGGTGCGCGAAGCCAATCCCGACGGCATTGTGCTGATCTCCTACTACGCCGACGGGGCGGCCATCGCCCGCCAGCTGAAGCCGGTCGGTCTCACCCAGCCGGTGGTCGCGGTGGGATCCGTCTATTCGCCCAAGTTTCTCGAACTGGGCGGAGAGGCGGTCAACGGCGTCCACACCCGGGCCAACTTCTTTCCAGCCGCACCCCGTCCGGAGGTGCAGGGCTTCGTCGCCGCCTACCGGGCGAAGTACCAGGAAGAGTCGGACGCTTTTTCCGCTTACGCCTATGACGCGGTGCTGGTGGCGCAACGGGTGATCGAGGTCGGCGGCACCGACCGTACCGCGATCCGCGACGTCTCCCCCCATGTGAAGGACATCCCCAGCGTCATCTTCGGCAAGGCCACCTTCGATCCGGAGACACGCCGGGGGTCCGGCGTGCGCAACGTCAAGCTGGTGGTCGAGGACGGCGCCTTCGCCCTGTGGGACGGCAGCATTCCCGCCGCCACCAACTGATCCGAATTTCAAAATTTGAAAGCCAGTCCCATGCTCGACCTGATCCTCCGTTCCACCGCGCTCGTCGCTGGCACCCTGTCGCTGCTGACCGTGCTCGGCGTCGTCCAGCCGGCCTTCTCGCAGCCCGCCGATCCGGCAATGGAGGCGGTGGTGCTCGGCGTCAGCGGGCCGCTGACCGGCCAGTATGCGCAGTATGGCGCGCAGTGGCAGCGCGGCTTCGATCTGGCGCTGGACCAGGTCAATGCCGGCGGCGGCATCCAGGGCCGGCCGTTGCGCGTCTGCGTCGGTCAGGGACACCAAGCGGGTCGTGCGGGTCAGAAGCCGGACCCCAAGCCGGGCTTCGCGCTGGCGGATCGTGTGGCTGAGTGCCGACTGCGACAGCCCGAACTGGGTCGCCGCCCTGGTGAAGCTGCGTTCACGGGCGACGGCGATGAACGCCAGCAGATCGTCGACGCTCTCGCGCGGCATTCATGAGGTTTCTTCCTGTCGCCATGCGCATTATAGCGCCTGATCGGATTTCAGGAACTCGATAGCCGGGCAAGAGCGCCATCGGCCCCGGAATGACGTCCGGCATTGACCCGAGAGCCGAACTCAGCCGGACAGGGAGGCGTTGTCGATCACGAAGCGGTATTTGACGTCGCCCTTCAGCATCCGCTCATAGGCCGCATTGATCTCCCCGGCGCGGATCAGTTCGATGTCCGCGGTGATGCCGTGTTCGGCGCAGAAGTCCAGCATCTCCTGAGTTTCGGGAATGCCGCCGATCATCGAGCCGGCAATGGACCGCCGCTTGGTGATCAGGTTGAACACGTTGGGCGACGGATGCGGCGTGGCCGGCGCGCCGACCA
Source organism: Azospirillum sp. TSH100 (assembly GCF_004923295.1). NCBI lineage: Bacteria > Pseudomonadati > Pseudomonadota > Alphaproteobacteria > Rhodospirillales > Azospirillaceae > Azospirillum > Azospirillum sp. TSH100. Next base: position 878,790 of record NZ_CP039636.1, on the reverse strand, counting down.
ACGTCATCGTTCCGTCGCGTTTCAGCAGAACCAGGAAGGCGTCCAGGTCGTGTGGGGCCGCCACCGTGTTCAGGATCAGGTCGAAGCTCTTGACATGGGCGGCCATCTCGGCCTCGTTGCGCGAAACGACGACTTCGTCCGCACCCAGCGCCTTGGCATCCTCCCGCTTGGATTCGGAGGTGGTGAAGGCCACCACATGGGCGCCCATGGCATGGGCCAGCTTGATCCCCATATGGCCGAGGCCGCCGATGCCGACGACACCGACCTTCTTGCCCGGCCCCGCCTGCCAGTGGCGCAGCGGTGAATAGGTGGTGATGCCGGCGCAAAGCAGCGGGGCCACAGCCGCCAGTTGCTCTTCCGGATGCTTCACACGCAAAACATAGCGCTCGTTCACGACGATCCGCTGCGAATAGCCGCCCAGCGTATGGCCGGGTGGATCGTCGGTCGGGCCGTTGTAGGTGCCGACCATGTTGTCGCAGTAGTTCTCCAGCCCGGCTTCGCAGTCGTCGCAGTGCCGGCAGCTGTCGACCATGCAGCCGATGCCGACCAGATCGCCTTCGTGGAAGCCCTTAACATGCCCGCCGACCGCTGAAACGCGGCCGACGATTTCGTGTCCGGGAACGCAGGGCCAGAGCGTGCCGGCCCATTCCGCCCGCACCTGATGCAGGTCGGAATGGCAGATGCCGCAATAGGCGATCTCGATCTGGACGTCATGCGGGCCGGGAGCCCGGCGGGTGATGTCCATCGGTTCCAGCGGCTTGTCGGCGGCATAGGCGCCATAGGCTTTTACGGTCATGGGGTTCTTCTTCTCGTCTGTCGATATCTTCGCGGGGCCGGGCGGCGTCACGCGCCGTACTGTTCGTCCGTCACCTTGTCCATCCAATCGACCGCCTTGCCGTCCAACTGCTCCTGGATGGCGATGTGCGTCATTGCCGTGGTGGGCGACGCGCCGTGCCAGTGCTTCTCGCCAGGCGCGAACCAGACCACGTCGCCCGGCCTGATCTCTTCGATCGGCCCACCCTCGCGCTGAACACGGCCGCAGCCGGCGGTGACGATCAGCGTCTGCCCCAGTGGATGGGTGTGCCAAGCGGTGTGGGCGCCGGGTTCAAAAGTGACGCTGGCGGCAGTCGCGCGCGCCGGCGGGTGCGGTGGGAACAGCGGATCGATGCGAACGGTTCCGGTGAACCAGTCGGCCGGTCCCCTGCTGGATGGCTGCGAGCCGGCGCGCGTGATGTCCATGGTCTCGATCCTCCGGTCGTTGTCCAACGCGATGGGGCGGTGGAACAAGAGAAACTAGTCCACGGAACTGCCTGCGATTAGCCCAACGAAGCCGCATGGACTTATGAAAAATATTCATCAACCCCCATGAAGCGTTGCCGGCATGAGGTCCGCTCACGGGGTGATTTTGGCCAGCCCCATCTGCTGGAGCAGGGTCAGATTGTCCTCGATGTGCCAGTTATCGGTGATCCGGCCGTCCTCCACCTTCAGCAGATCGGTGGCGATGAAGCGGATCGGCTGGCCCCCGCCGGGGGTGTTGCCGAAGGTGCCGCTGAAATGGCCGGTGAAGACCATGTGGACGGTGACGTAGCCGCCGGTCACGATCATCTTCTCCACCGTGACACCCAGGTCCGGCACTGCGGCGCGGAAGCCGCGGGAGGCGAAGGACGGCCCCTCCGGACCCTGCGGCCGGCCGGCGGGCAGGGTGCGGTCGGTGAACCGGTCGGAAATCGCCTGCTTCAGAAAGGCGGTGTCTCCACTGTTCCAGAACTCGTAGAAGGCGCGGGCGGCCTTGATGGCGGCATCGCTCCGTGCGTCGGGTTGCGGCGTGGTGACGATCAGGTCGCGGATGGTGACGCCGTCGGCGGCCGCGGAGCTGCCGGCGGGGATGGCGCCCAGGGCCGCCGTGAACAGGGCGGCGCGGGCGAGTTTTTGGACAGCGCTGTGCATGGTGTTGTATTCCGGAAAATGACGTGAGGACGTGCGGCATCGGTTTCAGGCGATGGCGCCGCCGCCGTCCACCCGCACCGTGGAGCCGGTCGCAAAGGGCGTGGTGGCGAGGAACAGCACGGCGTTGGCGATGTCTTCGGCCTGACCGATCCGGCGGGCGGGCAGACGCTGGGCGGCGCCGGCGAACATGGCCTCCCGCTTCTCCTCGGGCAGGCCGGACCACAGCGGCGTTGCGATCAGGCCGGGGGAAACCGCGTTGACCCGGATCGGGGCGAGTTCCAGGGCCAGCCCGCGGGCCAGCGCCTCCAGCGCCGCGTTGATGGCGCCTTGCAGGACCGAGGTTGCGGAGGGACGGACGCTGAGAAAGCCTGAAATGAAGGTCAGCGATCCGGTTTCGCGGATCTTCGCGGTGCGGGCGACGTGATAGGCGCCCCAGAATTTGCTGTCCATGGCGGTACGGGCGTCGGCGACGGCAAGACTGCGCACCGGTCCGCCCGGCGTCTGCGCGGCGGAGATGACGACATGGTCCCAAACCGGTTCCCCGGCGAAGAAACGTTCGACCGCCTCAAGATCGCGGGTGTCGAGCGCGACGGCACGTGCGTCGCCGCCAATCCTGGCAACCGCCGCTTTCAGCTTGTCGTGCGATCGCGAGGCGATGGTGACGGCAGCGTCGGCTTTGGCGGCGGCTATCGCGGTCGCCAAGCCAATGCCGGAACTGCCGCCGATCACCAGCACGCGCATTGTCTTCAAGGTCTGGGTCATGATCCATGTCCTTCAGGGATTCGGTGGGCGTCGCCCGCCGTCTGAAGGGAATTCTAGAACCTCTCCTGATTGGGCAGTATCCTCGCTCGGACTGATATACTCTCCACCAAATGGAAAGAATGCAGCGCTTATGCTGGACGACATCAACGAGCTTCGCACCTTCGTCCGCATCGCCGCCGCAGGCAGTCTGTCGGCCGCCGGGCGCGAGATGAATCTGGCGCTGAGCGTGGTCAGCAAGCGGCTGGCGTCTTTGGAGCGGCGGACCGACACGCGGCTGGTCGCCCGCAGCACCCGGCGGCTTGCCCTGACGGAGGAGGGGCAACGGCTGTACCGGCATGCCCAGCGTATCCTCGCCGAGATCGCGGAGGCGGAAGAGGTGTTGAGCCACGGCCGCGTCGAACCGCAGGGCATTCTGCGGGTGGGAGCGCCGGCGGCACTGGGGCGCATGCATGTCGGCCCGGTCTGCCGCGAGCTTGTCGAAGCCCACCCCCGGATCTCCGTCGATCTGTGCCTGACCGACCGGATGATGGATTTGATCGACGAGGGGATGGATGTGGTGGTGCGGATCGGCGCGCCGAAGGAGTCGACGCTGGTCATGCGCCGGTTGGCCGACAACCACCGCATCGTGGTCGGCGCGCCGGCCTATCTGGATCGCCGCGGCTGGCCGGTCTCACCGGAAGAACTGGAGGACCACGATTGCATCCAGTATCGCGGCACCGGTGGTCGCTGGCGCCTGATCGGCCCCGGTGGTGCGGTGGCGGAGGTGGACACCGCTTCCCGCCTGCGCAGCGACAATGGCGACATCGCCCAGGATTGGGCGCTTGCCGGCTGCGGCCTGATATGGAAGTCGCAGATCGACGTTCAGGACGATCTGGCCGCCGGCCGGCTGCGGCGGGTGCTGCCGGACTGGCACGGCGCCCCCGCACCGGTCTGTGCCCTCTTCCCCTCCCAACGGCAGCTGCCGACGCGCGTGCGTCTGTTCCTGGACACCATGGCGCGCCGGCTGAACCGGGAGGGTGCCGGCTGAGAAACGCCCGTCCGGGCGGCTCAGCCCACCCGTTCGATGGCGATCGCCGTAGCCTCGCCGCCGCCGATGCACAGGGAGGCGATGCCTCGCGTCAGCCCGCGCGCCGCCAGGGCATGCAGCAGGGTCACGATCAGCCGCGCCCCGGTGGCACCGATCGGGTGGCCGAGCGCGCAGGCCCCGCCATTGACGTTAAGCCGGTCGGGATCGATGCCCAGGTCGCGCTGGGCCGCCATGGCGACGACGGCGAAGGCCTCGTTGATCTCGAACAGGTCGACGTCGCCCACCGACCAGCCAATCTTGTCCAGCAGTTTCCGGATCGCCGGGATCGGCGCGGTGGTGAACCAGGCCGGGTCCTGGCTGTGGGTGGCGTGGCCACGGATCGCGGCCAGGATCGGCAGTCCGGCGGCCTCGGCCACCGATCGCCGGGTCAGGACCAGGGCTGCGGCGCCGTCGGCATTGGCCGACGAACTGGCTGCGGTGATCGTCCCATCCCGGCGGAAGGCCGGCTTCAGTGCCGGGATCTTGTCGGGGGAGACCTTCAGCGGGTTCTCGTCCTGCTCGACCATCCGCTCCCCGCCTTTGGCAGGAACCGCGACGGGCACAATCTCGGCTGTGAAGGCTCCGCTTTCGACCGCCGCGCGGGCGCGGGTCAGCGTCCTGGCCGCATAGGCGTCCTGCTCGGCGCGGGTGAAGCCATAGGCATCGGCCGTCGCCTCGCCGAAATCGCCCATGGCGCGGCCGCCTTCATAGGCGTCCTCCAGCCCGTCCAGCATCATGTGGTCCAGCAGCCGGTCATGGCCGATGCGGTAGCCGCCGCGGGCCTTCGCCAGCAGGTAGGGGGCGTTGGTCATCGACTCCATGCCGCCGGCCACCATGATGTCGGCCGACCCGGCGCGGATCAGGTCGTGGGCGAGCATGGTCGCCTTCATGCCCGACCCGCAGACCTTGTTGATCGTGGTGGCTCCGGTCGCATCGGGCAGCCCGGCGCCGCGCGTCGCCTGCCGGGCTGGTGCCTGCCCCTGTCCGGCCGGCAGGACGCAGCCGAACAGCAACTCGTCGACGCTGGCAGGCGACAATCCGGCACGCTCAACCGCTGCAGCAATGGCGCGGGCGCCGAGCGTGGTGGCCGGCAGAGCCGACAAATCCCCCTGGAAGCGCCCGAGTGGCGTGCGGACGGCAGACACGATGACGACGGGATCCTGATTTGAAGCATTCGGCATGGTCGCGGTCTCCGGATCGGCAGCCCGGCTGGGCCGTCAATTAAATGATGAACGTCATGTTTGCATAATTGATGATGAACGTCATATAATTTGTCAATGGTCTCCGGTCGCAATGTGGAGACAGTCAGGGAAGGCGGAACATGCGGGTGAGCAAGGAGCAGGCGGCGGAGAACCGGCGCCGGGTTGTCGAGGTGGCGAGTGCGCTGTTCCGCGAGCGCGGATTCAATGGAATCGGCGTCGCCGACCTGATGAAGGAGGCCGGCCTGACCCATGGCGGCTTCTATGGCCAGTTTGCGTCCAAGGAGGATCTGGCGGCGGAGGCCTGTGCCCATGCAATGGGTATGGCGGCGGAGCGTTGGGGACGGACAGCGGAAACGCAGGGTGCTGATGCGCTGGCGGCCCTGCTGGACAGCTATCTGTCGGTCCGCCACCGTGACCACAGCGCCGCCGGCTGTCCGATCGCCGCACTTGGCATCGACGCCGCGCGGCAGGGCGGGGTGGCGCGTAGCGCCTTTACCCGCGGGCTGCGGCCCTTTCTGAATGTGCTGGACCGCCTGATTCCCTGCCGTTCGGCAGAGGCGAGGCGCAGGACGGCGCTCGCCACACTGTCGGGGATGGTCGGCGCCCTGATCCTCGCGCGTGCCGTCGACGATCCTGCCCTGTCGGCAGAGATTCTCGATGCGGCACGCACGAGCCTTGGCAAGCCGGCGGTGGGCGTGCCCTGACCGGCAGGACCGATCAGGCGATGCGGCGCAACAGGTCGATGCGCAGCGGTTCGCCCAACAGCGTGTCGAACTGCGCGGCGAGGGCGGTAAAGGCCGCGGCCTTGGCATGGGTGTCGAGTGCGGCCTGATCCTGCCAGATCTCGTACATCACGACGGTGCCGGGCTTCTCGCGGCTGACATGGGCGGCGTAGGCGAGGCAGCCGGGTTCCTTCAGCACGTCCGGCACAATGGCGGTGATGGCGTCGGCCAGCGCCTGCTCCTGGCCCGGCTTGGCGACGAGATAGGCCACAAGCTGCACTTGCTCACTGGGTGGAATGGTCATGGTGGTGTCTTCCCTCACGGACGGCCTTCACCGATGGTTCGATCCGAGGCTTTGCAATGCCGGACTTCCGCCAATCCTGGCTTGCGCCGCACTCTCTGGCAACCCGGCTCCTCTGCCTCTGACGAAGGGATAGACCGCCGGGACTGAAAACAAAAAGCGCATGGTTGCGATTTCAGCGACAACGAAATCGAATTGATCCGACGCCAGCCGTTCTCTCCGTCCGGTGACGCCCGTTCGGGATTCTCTGCGGCCGTAGGCTTGCCTATGGTGTATGCCGTCGCAGACCCGTGGCGCAGCGTGACGATCTGCCTACCCGTCCTGTTGTCGGCGGATTGCCAATCCAACGTTTCAGGAGCCCATGGTTTTTGCCGTATGCAGCGCGTCAGCGTCCGCAAACCGTTGCCGGTGGACGTCCGGCGTCGTCATCATCCTGTTCTATCTCGTCTCCGCCGGCATGTCGCTTCTTGCCTCGGCCGGTCCGGCCTCCGCGCAGTCACCGCTGCCGACACCGGTTCCCGCGACAGGTTCAGCGGCAACTGCGGCGGCGGACCCAAATCCGAAAGAAATCGGACGCCTGATCGACTCGCTGGAAAGCCCGGCGAAGCGCGAGGAACTGCTGAACCAGTTGAGGGCCTTGCAGCAGGCCGAACAGGCGTTCAAGCCCGAACGGGAGACCGAAGGGCTCGGCACCCGTCTGCTGACCGTCCTGTCGGCGCGTCTGGACAATCTGGGGGAGGAGGTCCGGACAACGGGAGAGGTGGTGCTGAACGCGCCGCAGGGAATGCGCTGGTTGCAGCGGCAGGTGCTGGACCCGGCACGGCAGGCAACCTGGGCGTGGCTGTTCGCCGAACTCGCCCTCGTCCTCCTCGCCGGGCACAGCGTCAGGTTGATCACGACACGGCTGCTGAGCCGGCCGCGGTCGATCCTGGCGGCGCGGCCTTTCCGGTCCGCGATTGCCAAGGTGCCGCTGCTGCTGGTCCGCGCCATGATGGACCTCGCGCCGATCGCCGCCTTCGCCTTTGCCGGCTTCGGCGTGCTGGTGCTGATCGACCCGCCGGCGGCTGTCCGGTTGCTGGGCGTCGCTTTCCTGAATGCCAGCCTCTTTGTGCAGGTGGTGCTGCTGGTGATGCGTGGGCTGCTGTCCCCGCGCTCGACCAATCTGCGGCTGATCGCGATCAGTGACGCGTCGGCACGTCGTCTGCTGGTGTGGAGCCGGGCCATCGCCTCCTCCACCGTCTACGGCCTGTTCGCTGCCGGGACGGCGCGGACGCTGGGGCTGCCGGAGCAGTCCTACGACACGCTGGTGAAGCTGGTCGGGCTTGCCGATGCGATCATGCTGACCGTCCTGGTCCTGCGAAGCCGGGTCGCCGTGGCCTCCTGGCTGCGCGGGGAGATCTCGGCCGCTCCGTCTGTTCCAGAGCAGGGCGGGCCGGAGCAGGGGCGGGCGGTGCCGCCCGCCGCGAGGATGACGCGGCCCGGCCGCCTTCTGCGCGCCGCCGGCCGGCGTCTCGCCAATGTCTGGCATGCCGTTGCCATCCTCTACATCGTCGCCCTGTTCGTCATCTGGGCACTGGATGTCGAAGGCGGGTTGTGGTTCGTCCTGCGGGCGACCGCCGTATCGCTGGCGGTGATCGCGATTGCGCGGATCGTCGGGCGCGGAATCGCCCGGGGCTCCAGTGCGCTGCGTCGTCGTCTGGATCGCCAGCACTCGACCTGGGGCGACCAGCGCATCAAGCGCTATGTCGGGCCGGGCACCCGGCTGATGCACTGGTCGGTCGTGATGGTGACCGGACTGGTGGTGCTGGATGCCTGGGGACTGAACGTGCGCGGGGCGCTGGAAACTGCCCTTGGCTGGCGGCTCATCGGCTCCAGCCTCGCCATTCTGCTGGTGGGGGCCATCGCGCTTGCCGTGTGGGAGCTGACGAATGTTGTCATCGAGCGGACTCTCGCCACCACCGATCGCCATGGCCACACCATCCAGCGCAGCGCGCGGATACGCACCCTGCTGCCCCTGCTGCGCAACGCGCTGATGGTGCTGCTGACCACCTTCGTGACGCTGATCGCCCTGTCGGAACTGGGGCTGGACATCGGGCCGTTGCTGGCCGGTGCCGGCGTGGTCGGGCTTGCCGTCGGCTTCGGTGCCCAGACACTGGTGAAGGACGTCATCACAGGCCTGTTCATCCTGTTCGAGGACACGATCTCGATCGGCGACGTGGTGAATGTCGGCGGAAAGGGCGGTCTGGTGGAGGGCATCACCATCCGCACCATCCGCCTGCGTGATTTCGATGGAACCGTCCACACCGTGCCGTTCAGCGCGGTGACCAGCATTTCCAACATGACCAAGGACTTCAGCTATTACGTCTTCGACGTCACCGTGGCCTATCGCGAGGATGTCGACCGCGTGGTGTCGGTGCTGCACGAGATTGGGGCAGGGCTGCGCGCCGACCCGCGCTTCGCGCCGCTGATCCTGGAACCGCTGGAGGTGCTGGGGATCGACGCCTTCCAGGAATCCGCCGTCCTGGTGAAGGCCCGCATCAAGACCTTGCCGATCCAGCAATGGACTGTCGGCCGCGAGTTCAACGGCCGGATGAAGAAGCGCTTCAACGAGTTGGAGATCGCCATCCCGTTCCCGCAGCGCATCCTGCATGTCGCGTCGACCGCCATCCCAAGGGCGAACGCCTACGGCGAAGCGGCGGAGTGACGGCTCCCTTGCGTCAGGGCCTTTGGATTCCGACCTCGATCGTCCGCTCCCCCAACATCGCCATTGACCAAAGCTGTATTATATATCATACAGGTTCCTGTCTGGTGAGTGGACAGCTTTGGTTCCTGGTTGGGCGGTTTCCAGTGGACGGGGAGGCGGAGTGCTGTGAAGTCGGCGGTCGAACCTCTGAAGGCGCGCAGGATCTATCTGCTGCTGCGCGACCGCATCGTCGCCGGCGAGCTGCCGCCGGGCGGGCGGCTGCCGGGCGAACCGGCGCTGGCGGCCGAACATGCGGTGTCGCGGGTCACCGTGCGCCGGGCGCTGGATCTGCTGGAAAAGGAAGGGCTGGTTCAGCGCAAGGCCGGATCGGGCACCTTCGTCCATGACAGGCGCGCCGTCCGGCCGATCGTCGCCGATCTGTCGAACGTGCTGTCGCACCTGATCGACATGGGCCGCAGCACCGATGTGAAGCTGCTGTCATTCGGTTACGGCGTTCCCTCGGACCAGATTGCCGAGAGCCTCGGACTGAAACCGGGCGAGCGGGTTCAGCGGTCGGTGCGCGTGCGTCTGATCGATGGGGAGCCCTTTTCCTATTTGACCACCCATGTGCCGGAATGGATCGGCCTGACCTATTCTGAGGCCGAATTGGCGGCTCGTCCATTGCTGGAACTGATCGAGCGGTCGGGCGTGACGACGGAGCGCGCGACCCAGGCGATCAACGCCACGCTCGCCGGCCCTGAGGCGGCGACCGCACTGGACCTGGAGATCGGGTCGCCGCTGCTGACCCTGACCCGCATCGTCTACGAGCCGTCGGGCCGTGGCGTGGAGCATCTCCACGCGCTGTACCGGCCCGACCGCTACAGCTTCCACATGGATCTGGTGCGCACCGGCAGCGACGGCGAGCGGCGTTGGAGCCCGGCGCTCGGCTGGCCGCGCGGCCAGGACAAGAGCAAGGCCGAAAAAAGCAAAACCGACAAAAACAAATCGGGCGAAAAGCCCACCCGCGCCCCGCGGGTCATCAAACAGAGGAGTTGAGCGTATGGGACGTTCGGTTCAGGACTCCATCCTCTTGGGCATTTCCCGCCGCACGGTGCTGAAGGCCGGTGCAGCGGCGGCCGCGGTGACGACACTGCCCTTTGCCGCACCGTCGGCGCTGCGGGCGCAGACCCCGGTGGTGAAGATCGGCATTCTCCAGCCGGTGACCGGTGCGCTTGCCCATGACGGCGATCTCGGCCGCGCCGGTGCGGAGATGGCGATCAACGAGATCAACGGGGCCGGTGGCATCAAATCGCTCGGCGGCGCAAAACTGGAAATGGTCTTCGGCGACGCCCGCTCCACCCCCGAGGCCGGCACGCAGGAGGTCGAGCGCATGCAGGCCGAAGGTGTTTCCGCCATCGTCGGCGGCTTCGCCAGCCCAATCTGCCTTGCCGCCTCGCAGGCGGCAGCACGCTATGACCTGCCTTATCTGGTCGACGTCGGCGTGTCGGACCAGATCATGGCGCGCGGCCTGACCAACACCTTCCGCTTCAGCCCCGGTTTCGGCAAGGTCACGCAGGTGGCGCTCGACAACCTGACCGCCATCAACGATAAGGCGGACAAGCCGGCCAGGACCGTCGTCCTGGTGCATGAGGATGGGTTGTTCGGCTCCGGCCTCGCCAAGCTGTTGCAGGCCGAACTGCCCAAGCGCGGCTTCGAGGTCCTGGAGACCATCGCCCACCCGACGCCGGCGCGCGACATGTCCAATGTGGCGCTGCGCATCCGCTCGCTGAACCCCGATCTGGTGATCCCGTCGAACTACTATGGCGAGTTCGTGCTGCTCGCCCGCACCATGCAGCAGCAGCGCATCAAGCCGAAGGGCATCTACGCCATCCTGGGCGGGGCGGCGTCGAACGGCCGCTTCGTCAAGGAGTTCCCGCAGGCGGCGCAGAACGTCATCGACTGCAACCACTGGCACGATCCGAAGAACCCGAAGGCGCTGGCCCTGCGCAAGGCGGTGGAAGGGCAGGGCAAGTCCTTCGCCTACAATGTCTCGCTGAATTACTCGAACGTGCTGCTGCTGGCCGACGCCATCGAGCGCGCGGCCTCGACCGACCGCAAGAAGATCATCGAGGCGCTGAACGCCTCCACCTTCGACGGCCACATCATGCCCTACGGCCCGACCAAGTTCGTCAACGGTCAGAACGAAGGCGCCACCCCGATCAACACCCAGATCCAGGGCGAGGACATCAAAGTGATCTTCCCCGACGCGTTCGCCGAGGCGAAGGCCAACTTCCCGGCGGCCTGACCGGTTCTTTCGCCGTCGCACCTCCGCATTCCCCCACCCGTCCGGGAGGCCGCAAGCCGGCAGACCCGGTGCGGGTGAGGGGACCATTCCCCTCATGCGCGGGCTGCCATGTATTCCCCTCAGATCATTCTGGAAGCGGCGCTGAACGGTCTGATGACCGGTGCGGTCTATGCCCTGATCGCGCTTGGCCTGACTTTGATTTACGGCGTGCTCCACATCATCAACTTCGCCCATGGCGCGCTTTTGACCTGCGCGATGTTCGCGGTCTGGATCGCCTGGGCGGTGCTCGGTATGGACCCCTATCTCGCCATCCTGCCGCTGGTGCCGTTGATGTTCGTCCTCGGCTACGGCCTGCAACGCTTCGTCATCGGGCCGGCCAGCCATGGTGATGATGGTAACATCCTGCTGGTTACGCTGGGCCTGTCCATCGTGCTGGAGAATGTGCTGCTGGCGTTGTTCCAGTCGGATACCCGCACGCTCGACACCGACTATTCCTTCCAGGTGGTGGCGCTGGGGCCGCTGCTGCTCAGCTACCCGCGCCTGATCGGGCTTGGGGTGGCGGTGGTGGTCACCGGTCTCTTGTGGCTGGTGCTGAACCGCACCGATACCGGCAAGGCGATCCGTGCGGTCGCCAAGGAGAAGCTGGGCGCCAATCTGGTCGGCATCGACGTGCCGCATGTCTATGCCGTCACTTTCGGGCTGGGCTGCGCCTGTCTTGCCGTCGCGGCGGGTCTGCTGATGCCGACCTTCTACGTCAACCCGCGCATCGGCGGCGCCTTCGTGCTGGTCGCCTTCACCGTGGTGGTGCTGGGCGGCATGGGCTCGCTGCCCGGCGCGCTGCTGGGCGGACTGTTCATCGGTGTGGTGGAGAGCCTGTGCGGCCTGTTCCTGGGCGACAGCCTGGGCCAGATCGGCATCTTCCTGATCTTCATCGCCGTGCTGCTGGTGCGGCCGACCGGACTGTTCGGAGCCAAGGCATGACCGCGCGCGACCTGATCCCGATCGCCGTCCTGACCATTCTGGCGGCGCTGCTGCCGCTGGTCGTGACCTCCAGCCCGGTGCTGAATTTCCTGGTCTTCATGTTGATCGTCGCGCTTGGGGCGCAGGGCTGGAACATCCTGGGCGGCTTCGGCGGCCAGTTCAGCTTCGGCCACGCCGCCTTCTTCGGCACCGGCGCCTATGTGACGGCGATTCTGCAACTGCGCTATGGCGTCAACGCCTGGGCCGGGCTGATGCTGGCGACGGTTGCCGGCGCCGTGGTCGGCTGGGTCATCGGCTTTCTCAGCTTCCGGTCGGGCCTGCGCGGCTCCTACTTCGCGCTGGTGACGCTGGCCTTCGCCGAGGTGTTCCGCATCCTCGCCAACGCCGCCTCCTTCACCGGCGGCGCGGCGGGCCTGCTGATCAAGCTCGATGTGCGCCCCGCCAACCTGCAATTCGCCGACCGGACGGTCTTCTATTGGCTGGTGCTGGCCTTCGTGGTCGCGGTTCTGCTGCTGACCCGCTGGATCCAGCGCTCCCGCTTCGGGGCGCAGCTGGTGGCGGTGCGCGAGAACGAGGATGCGGCCAAGGCGCTGGGCGTCAATTCCCTTCGGGTCAAGCTGCGCGCCATCGCCCTGTCCGGCGGGGTCACGGCGCTGTCCGGCTGCCTCTATGCGCAATACTTCCTCTACATCGACGCCAACATCGCCTATGGCAGCTGGATTTCGGTGGAGCTTCTGCTGGCCCCGATCATCGGCGGGGTCGGCACCGTCTTCGGCCCGGTGGTCGGGGCGCTGACCCTGCACGGGCTGGGTGAGGTCGCCAAGCAGTTCGCCGGCCGCATTCCCGGCATCGACCTGATCGTCTTCGGCGGCGTGCTGGTGCTGGCCGTGGCCTTCGCCCGCGGCGGCATCCTCGGCCTGCTGGAGCGGCTGCGCGACCGTAGCCGCAGGATGGTCACGCGCGGACCCAAGGAGGTTTCCCATGCTGGCCGTTGAGAGCGTTTCCAAGCGGTTCGGCGGGCTGATGGCGGTGGACAGCGCGACGCTGTCCTTGCAACCCGGCGGCATCATCGGGCTGATCGGCCCGAACGGTGCCGGCAAGACCACGCTGTTCTCGATGATCTCCGGCTTCGTCGCGCCGACCGACGGGCGCATCCGCTTCGAGGGCACCGACATCACCGCCGAGGAGCCGCACCGCCGGGCGGAACGTGGCATCGGCCGCACCTTCCAGATCGTCCAGCCCTTCGCCGGGCTGACGGTGTGCGAGAACATCGCGGTCGGCGCCTATCTGCGCCATGCCAGGCGCGCCGACGCCACCGCCAAGGCGCGCGACGTGGCCCGCCGCGTCGGGCTGGGGAGCGAGCTGGACCGGCCGGCCGGCGGACTGACGGTGGCCGGGCGCAAGCGGCTGGAACTGGCCCGCGCGCTCGCCACCGAACCGAAGCTTCTGCTGCTGGACGAGGTACTGGCCGGTCTCAACCCGTCGGAGATCCGCGACATCATCCCGGTGATCCGGAGTATCCGCGACGAAGGGGTGACGATCCTGATGATCGAACACGTCATGCAGGCGGTGATGAACCTGTGCGAGCGCGTCTATGTGTTGGCACAGGGCCGCATGATCGCCGAGGGGCCGCCCGCCGTCGTCTGCGCCGACACCCGCGTGATCGAGGCCTATCTCGGCCATGGCGCCGCCGCCCGGCTGAAGGCGGAGGGGGCGGCCCATGGCTGAGCAGCTTCTGGAAATCCGTGGCCTGAGGACCGGCTATGGCGCCACCGAGGTGCTGCGCGGCATCGACATGGCCGTCCATGCCGGCGAGATCGTCACCGTGCTCGGCTCCAACGGCGTCGGCAAGACGACGCTGAACAAGGTGCTGTCGGGCGTGCTGCCGCCCTGGACCGGCGAGATCCGCTTCGGCGGCACCCGCATCGACGGCAAATCCGCCGCCCGCATCGTCGAGGAGGGGCTGATCCAGGTGCCGGAGGGCCGCAAGATCTTCCCCAACCTGTCGATCCGCGAGAATCTGGAACTCGGCAGCTATCGGCGCGGCAAGCCGAACCGGGCGCGGAACCTGGAGCGCATCTTCGCCACCTTCCCCCGCCTGAAGGAGCGCGAAGGCCAGTTCGCCGGCACGCTCTCCGGCGGCGAACAGCAGATGCTGGCGATCGGCCGCGGCATGATGGCCGAACCGCGCCTGCTGATCCTCGACGAGCCGTCGCTCGGTCTCTCGCCCCTGGTGGTGGAGGAGATGTTCGGGCTGATCCGCAAGCTGAACGCCGACGGTCTGGCGATCCTGCTGGTGGAGCAGAACGTCGTCCAGTCGCTGGAGGTCGCCCGCCGGGCCTACATCCTCGAAAACGGCGTCTTCGCGCTGTCGGGACCGTCCGACGAGATCGCGCGCGACCCCGAATTGAAACGCACCTATCTGGGACTGTGAGCGATGCGCGCTCCGGCCCTCTCCCGACATCTTCCAACCCTGACCCTGTGGCGCCGCGACGGCTTCGCGTGGCGCCGCCGGGGGAGCGCTTGACATGACCGTCCCCAGCATCAGTTTCCGGGACCGACTGGCCCAGGACCGTGTCGTCCTGGCGCCCGGCGTCTATGACGCCTTCACCGCTTCGATGGCCGCCGCCGCCGGGTTCGAGGCACTCTATCTGTCGGGCGCCGCCATCGCCTATACCCGGCTCGGCCGGCCCGATATCGGGCTGGTTTCGGTCAGCGAGGTGGCCGACACCATCGCCCTGGTGCGCGACCGGGTGCCGACACCGCTGATCGTCGATGCCGACACCGGATACGGCAACGCGCTGAACGTGCAGCGCACCGTGCGCATGTTCGAGCGGGCCGGCGCCACCGCCTTGCAGCTTGAGGACCAGAGCTTTCCCAAGCGCTGCGGCCACCTGACCGACAAGGCGGTGATCCCGGCCGGTGAGATGGCCGGGAAGATCAAGGCGGCGGTCGATGCCCGCGCCAACGGGAACACCCTGATCGTCGCCCGCACCGACGCGGTGGCGGTGGAAGGCGTTTCGGCGGCGCTGGACCGCGCCCGGCTCTATGTCGAGGCCGGTGCCGACGTGCTGTTCGTCGAGGCGCCGAAGAGCCGGGAGCAGCTGTCCGCCATCGCCACCGACCTGGGCGGCATCCGTCCGCTGCTGGCGAACATGGTGGAAGGGGGACAGACGCCGATCAGCTCCGCCGCCGAGTTGGGCGAACTGGGCTACCGGCTGGTGATCTTCCCCGGCGGAATCGTGCGGGCGCTCGCCCGGCAGGCGCAGGACTATTACGGCTCGCTGGCGCAGCACGGCACGACCCAGCCCTTCCGCGACCGCATGTTCGACTTCAACGCGCTGAACGAGCTGATCGGCACGCCGGAGATGCTGGCGCTCGGCGAGACCTACAAGGACTTTTCACCCGCCATGCGGGAGGACGCAGCATGACCACGAAAACCGCAGCAATCGATCCCGTCACGCTCGCCGTCCTGAAGGGCCGGCTGGAGCAGATCGCCGACGAGATGGACGCCACACTCTACCGCTCCGCCTTCAACCCGATCATCGCCGAGGCGCGCGACGCCTGCCACGGCCTCTATCATGCCGAGACCGGCGCCACGCTGGTGCAGGGCACCAACGGCCTGCCGATCTTTGTCGGCGCCATGGCCTTCGCCGTCAAGGCGGTGATCGACAAGGTGGCGAAGGAGGGCGATCTCCATCCCGACGACATCTTCCTGTTCAACGATCCCTATGACGGCGGCACCCATCTGAACGATTTCCGTCTGGTGCGGCCGATCTTCCGCCAGGGGCGGCTGTTCTGCTGGATGGCGTCGGTCGGCCACTGGCTCGACATCGGCGGCAATGTGCCGGGCAACTTCAACGCCCGCGCCACCGACAGCTTCCAGGAGGGCGTGCGCATTCCGCCGGTGAAGCTGGTCAGGGCCGGCGTGATGAACCATGACCTTCTGGCGATTCTCGCCGCCAATTCCCGCGTGCCGGTGTCGAATTACGGCGACCTGAACGGCCAGCTGAACGCGCTGGATCTGGGCGTGCGCCGCCTGACGGAGCTGCTGGACGAGCATGGCGAGGAGACGGTCTCCGCCGCCTTCGACGCCTTCACCGCGCGGGCCGACGCGCTGATGCGCAGCGCCGTGTCCAAGCTGCCGGACGGCGTCTACAGCTTCGAGGATTATCTGGACAATGACGGCATCACGGCGGACCGGCTGCGCATCGCGCTGGACCTGACAATCGCCGGCGACCGGATGACGCTCGACTTCTCGCGCTCATCGGCGCCCTGCGCCGGGCCGCTGAACATCGCCTATTCCACCGCGGTGGCCTGCTGCTACGTCGCGCTGAAGCATGTCTTCACCGACGTGCCGGCCAATGCCGGCTGCCTCAACCCGATCACCTTCGTCATCCCGGAAAGCACGCTGCTGGCGGTCAAGCCGCCCAAGCCGGTCGGCGGCTATACCGAGACGATCCTGCGCGTGATCGGCGTGGTGTTCGGCGCGCTGGCGCTTGCCGATCCGGCCCGCGCCACCGCCGCCCCCTTCGGTACCATCAACGCGCTGTCGCTGGCCGGTCACCGCAAGGACGGCTCGCGCTGGGTCATGTTCTCCTTCTTCGGCGGCGGGCTGGGCGGCAATCCGGAGACGGACGGGCTGAACCACGCCAACAACCCGATCTCCACCGCCACCATCCCGCCGGTGGAAATCCTGGAGGCCGCTTATCCGGTGATGTTCACCCAATGGGCGCTGCGTCCGGACTCCGCCGGGGCCGGCCTGCATCGCGGCGGGCTGGGTGCGGTCTATGAGATCGAGGCGCTGACCGACGCCGACGTCTTCCTGCTGGGCGAGCGCGGCGTCTTCGCGCCGTTCGGCGTCGCCGGCGGCAACCCTGCGGCACTGAACCGCTTCAGCTGGCAGAGTGACGAAGGCGAGAAATCGCCGCCGCTCGCGTCCAAGGTCACCGATGTGAAGATCCGCGACGGCCAGCGGGTGCGGCTGGAGACGCCGGGCGGCGGCGGTTGGGGCGACCCGAAGCGTCGCGATGCGCAGGCCGTCGCCCGCGACGTGCGACTGGGCTATCTCGGCCGTGAGGCGGCGCGCAGTGCCTACGGCGTGGCGCTGACCGATGACGGCGCGCTCGACATCGCCGCCACCGCGACCCTGCGCGAATCCCCCGCCGCCTGACGAACCCGGAAGCAAGACCATGAGCAACGGTATCAACAAGGGTGCAATCGTCGGCGTCGATGTCGGCGGCACCTTCACCGACCTGTTCCATTACGACGAGGTGCGCGGCAGCTTCCGCACCGCCAAGGTCCCGTCCAACCGCGGCGACGAGGCGGTCGGCTTCCTGGCCGGTCTCCAGAGCTTCGGCCCGGTGGCGGAACTGGGCTCCATCGTCCACGGAACCACCGTCGGCACCAACGCTCTGCTGGAGCGCAAGGGCGCCAAGGTCGGGCTGATCACCACCGCCGGCTTCCGCGACGTGCTGGAGATGCGCCGCCGCGACCGACGCCACACCTGGGGCCTGTGGGGCGATTTCGTCCCTGTCGTCGATCGCGACATGCGGCTGGAGGTGGCGGAGCGCACGCTGGCCGACGGCACCATCCGCACCGAGATCGACCCGGAGGAGGTCCGCGCCGCCGCCCGCAAACTTGCCGACCAGGGGGCGGAGGCGCTCGCCATCGTCTTCATCAACGCCTACGCCAACCCGGCCAACGAGCTGGCTGCGCTGGAGGCGGCGCGCGAGGTCTGGCCGAACGCCAACCTCGAATGCTCGTCGCGCATCCTGCCGGAAATCCGCGAGTTCGAGCGCACCTCCACCACCGCGCTGAACGCCTATCTCCAGCCGGTGGTCGGCAGCTATCTCGCCAAGCTCGACAATGTGCTGGCGGGGGAGGGCTTCGGTGGGCGCTTCCACATCGTGCAGTCGAACGGCGGCGTCATGTCCACCGACACCGCCCGGCGGCTGCCGGTGCGCACCGCCCTGTCGGGACCGGCGGCCGGCGTCATCGCGGCGGCGGCGATCTCCAAGGCGGCGGGCTTCCCCAACGTCATCACCGGCGATCTCGGTGGCACCAGCTTCGACGTGTCGCTGGTGGTGGAGGGGCAGACCATGCTGGCCGCCCAGACCACCATCGATTTCGGTCTGGTCGTCCGCACGCCGATGATCGAGATCACCACCATCGGCGCCGGCGGCGGTTCCATCGCCGGGGTCGATCCCGGCGGCATGCTGCAGGTCGGGCCGGAAAGCGCTGGTTCGCGGCCGGGGCCGGTCTGCTACGGCCAGGGCAACACGCGGCCGACGCTGACCGACGCCAATGTCCTGCTCGGCCGCATCAATGCCGAGCGTCCCATCGGCGGCAAGCTGGCGCGGCTGGACGTCGACGCCGCCCGCGCGGCAATCGCCACCCATGTCGCCGAGCCGCTGGGCCTCGACGTGATGGCGGCGGCGGAAGCGGTGGTGCGCATCGCCAACAGCAAGATGGCCGGCGCCATCCGTCTGGTCTCCATCGAGCGTGGCCACGATCCGGCCAAATTCGCCGCAGTGCCCTTCGGCGGCGGCGGGGCGCTGCATGTCGGCGCGCTGATCAAGGAAGTCGGACTGAAGGCGGCGCTGGTGCCGCGCTTCCCCGGCGTGACCTCGGCGCTCGGCTGCGTCATCGCCGACATCCGCCACGATCAGGTGCAGACGGTCAATCTGCCGCTGGTGGGCATCGACGCACGCTCGCTCGACCGCCGCATGGTCGAGGAGGCGACGGCCGCCCGCGCCGTGGTGCAGTCCGCCGGCCTCAGCGTCGAGCGCATCGACCTCGTCTTCGAACTCGACATGCACTACATCGGCCAGACCCACACAGTCGCCGTGCCGCTGCCGGTGTCGGTGCAGGACGGCACCACCGGCATCGACGAGGCGACCATCCGCGCCGCCTTCGAGCGCGCTTATCAGGCCTCCTTCAGCCGGCTGTTGCCGGGTGTCGGCGCCAAGATCGTCAATCTGCGCACAGCCGCCATCGGCCGGCGTCCGCATTTCGACCTCTCCGCGCTCGCTCCGGCGGCCGGGACGACGGTGGGGGGCGCCTATGCCGGGTCGCGGCCGGTGTGGTTCGACGGAGCCTGGCATGAGGCGGCTGTCTACAACCGGCTGGATCTGCCGGCCGACGCTGTGATCCAGGGGCCGGCGATCCTCGAACAGCCGGATGCCACCACCGTCATCGACCCCGACCTGTCCGCCCGCGTCGACCGCTTCGGCAACGTCATCGTGGAAAGGAACGCCCGATGAACGGCACAGCCATTACCATCGAGCGCACCGCCCTGCTGGTCTGCGACCTGCAGAACGACTTCATCCACCCGGACGGCGCCTATGGCCGCGCCGGGCAGACGGCACCTGAGATCCTCGAATTGCCAGAGCGGGTGAAGCCGCTGGCCGACTTGCTGCGCGCGCGTGGCGGCTGGGTGATCTCGACCAACTTCACATTGGTGTCCGGCCGCGGCGGCGAGCCGATGATCTCACCCCACTTGAAGACGCTGCGTCCTTTCCTTGCCAAGGGCGATTTCAAGCCGGGCAGTTGGGGGCATCGTACGGTGGACGCCCTCCAGCCCGTCGATGTCGAGGTGGAGAAGGTCGCCTATTCCGCTTTCTACATGTCGCGGCTGGAATGGGTGCTGGCGAAATGCGGGGTGGAGCGGCTGCTGGTCTGCGGCATCGTCACCAATGGCGGCGTCGCCTCGACCGTGCGCGACGCCCATGTCCGCGATTTCGACACCATCGTGCTGGAAGACGGCACCGCCGCCTTCACGCCGCAACTGCATGAGGTGTCCATCGCTGCGCTGCGCCCGGTCTGTCGGGTTGCGACCGTCGCCACGATGCTGGAGGAGATGGCGACCTCATGAGCCGCATCCTGCCTGCGGACGGCGTGGAGTTCGAGTTCACCGTCCCCGTCGTCATCATCGGCGGCGGAGCGGCCGGGATGGTCGCCGCGCTCGCCGCCCATGAGCAGGGCGCCGGCGTTCTAGTGCTGGAGCGTGATGCGCTGCCCCAGGGCTCCACTGCCCTGTCGGCCGGGCTGATTCCAGCGCCGGGCACCCGATGGCAACGCGATGCAGGGATCGAGGACAGCCCGGATCGCTTTGCCGCCGACATCGCCGCCAAGGCGAAGGGCGAACCCGATCCGGGCGAGGTTGCCCGCGTCGCCGGAGCGGTGGGGCCGGCGCTGGAGTGGCTGGCCGACCGCTATGGGCTGCCCTTCTCTGTGGTGGATAATTTCAGTTATCCGGGACACAGCGCCCGGCGCATGCACGGCTTGCCCAGCCGGTCGGGGGCGGAGCTGATCGACCGGCTGCGCGGGGCCGTCGAAGCCGCCGGCATCGACGTGCTATGCGAGGCGCATGTCACCGCCCTCCATGCCGATGGCGCGCAGGTTCGCGGCGTCGAGGTCACCCGTCCGGACGGCAGCGTCGAGCGGGTCGGCTGCGGTGCGCTGGTCCTCGCCTGCAACGGCTATGGCGGTAACAAGGCGCTGGTCGGGCGGCATGTGCCGGAACTGGCCGACGCGCTCTATTTCGGCCATCCTGGCAACCAGGGCGACGCGCTGCTGTGGGGCGAGGCGCTGGGCGCCGCCACCCGGCATCTGTCGGGGCATCAGGGGCACGGCTCCGTCGCGCATCCGGCGGGCATCCTCGTCACCTGGGCGACGATCACCGAGGGCGGCGTGCAGGTGAACACTGCGGGGCGGCGCTTCTCCAACGAGGCGCAGGGCTATTCGGAACAGGCCGCCGTCGTGCTGCGCCAGCCGGACGGTATCGCCTGGACAATCTTCGATGAGCGCATCGCCGCCATCGCCCGCCAGTTCGAGGATTTTCGGCAGGCTGAGGCGATGGGTGCAGTTTTGAGTGCCGACACGCCGGCCGAGCTTGCCCGGCAGATGAAAATCGATGGGGACGCTCTCGCTGCGGCGCTGGCCGATGTCGACCGGCTGAAAACGGAGGGCGGAACCGACGGGTTCGGCCGTGACTTCACCGGCTCGGCCCCGCTGGCTGCTCCTTACCGGGCGGTCCGCGTCACCGGCGCGTTGTTCCACACCCAGGGCGGGCTGGTCGTCGATGACGAGGCCCAGGTTCTGGACGGGCAGGGCAGGCCGCTGCCGAACCTCTATGCCGCCGGCGGCGCTGCCTGCGGCGTGTCGGGATCCAAGGCGTCCGGCTATCTGTCCGGCAACGGACTGCTGACCGCGGTGGCGCTGGGGCGCATCGCCGGCTCCGCCGCTGCAAGCGCCGTAAAGGAGGAAACCAACCGATGACCTCGCAGCCACGCAGCCTGTTCGAGAAGGTGTGGGACGCTCATGTCGTGGCGACCCGGCCGGACGGTCAGGCCCTGCTTGCCATCGACCGTCATTTCCTGCATGAGGGCTCCTTCCACGCCTTCGGCATGATCGATCATGCCGGCCGCAAGGTACGCCGGCCGGAGCTGACCTTCGCCGTTGCCGACCATTACGTGCCCTCGCACAGCCGGGCCAAGCCGATCGCCGATCCCGAGATCGCCAACATGGTGACGATGCTGGAGACCAATGCCGGCCGACATGGCCTGCGCCATTTCGGCCTGCATGACCCGGCCCAGGGCATCGTCCATGTGCTGGCGCCGGAACAGGGGCTGACGCTGCCCGGCCTGACCATCGTCTGTGGCGACAGTCACACCTCGACCCACGGGGCTTTTGGGGCGCTCGCCTTCGGCATCGGCGCAACCGAGGTCTCGCATGTGCTGGCGACCCAGACCCTGTGGCAGCGCCGGCCGAAGACTATGCGCATCACCGTGGACGGGGTGCTGGGGTCGCACGTTACGGCCAAGGACCTGATTCTGGCGGTGATCGCCGCCATCGGTGCCGACGGGGCCGCCGGCCATGTCATCGAATATGCCGGCAGCGCCATCGGCGCCCTGTCGATGGAAGGCCGGCTGACCGTCTGCAACATGTCGATCGAGGCGGGGGCGCGGGCCGGCATGATCGCCCCCGACGACACCACCTTCTCCTGGATCGAGGGACGGCCTTTCGCCCCGAAGAGCCTGCTTTTCGACCTTGCGGTGGAGCACTGGCGGACCCTGTCCAGCGACCCGGGTGCCAGTTTCGACCGTGAGGTGAGGCTGGACGCCGCCGACATCGCCCCGGCCGTGACCTGGGGCACCAGCCCGGAAACCGCGGTGCCGGTGACCGCGGCGGTTCCCGACCCCGTTGCGGAGGCCGATCCGGTGCGCGCCGGCCAGATGCGCAAGATGCTCGACTATATGGGACTGGCCCCTGGCATGGCTCTGGAGGAGGTGTCCATCGACCGCGTCTTCATCGGTTCCTGCACCAATGCCCGGCTGGAGGATCTGCGTGCCGCCGCCGCCGTGCTGCGCGGCCGGCGGGCGGTGGTGCCGGGGCTGGTGGTGCCGGGCTCCGTCCCGGTGCGCCGGCAGGCGGAGGCGGAGGGGCTGGACCGAATCTTCATCGACGCCGGGCTGGAGTGGGGGGAGCCGGGCTGCTCGATGTGCGTCGGCATCAACGGCGACCTCGTTCCGGCGGGCGAGCGCTGCGCCTCCACCACCAACCGCAACTTCCCCGGCCGCCAGGGGCCGAACGCCCGCACCCATCTGATGAGCCCGGCGATGGCCGCCGCCGCCGCCGCGACCGGCAGGCTCACCGATGTCAGAAAGCTCGATGTCCGCAAGCTGGGAGGCGCATAGGATGGACCCGTTCGTCACGCTGACCGCACCGGCGGTGCCGCTCGACATCGCCAACATCGACACCGACCAGCTCCTGCCCGCCCGCTTCCTGAAGAAGCCGCGCAGCGCCGGCTATGGCAACTTCCTGTTCCATGACGAGCGCAAGCCGGGCTTTCCCCTGGACGATCCCGCCTATGCCGGCGCCCGCGTGCTGGTGAGCGACCGCAATTTCGGCTGCGGGTCATCGCGCGAGGGGGCGGTCTATGCGCTGGTGGATGGCGGGTTCCGCTGCGTCATAGCCCCCAGCTTCGGCGACATCTTCGCCGCAAATGCCGCCAAGAACGGCCTGCTGACCGTCACCCTGCCGGAGGAGACGGTGGCCGACCTGCGCCGCCAGTTGCAGGGGGCGCCGGGAGCCACCGTCACCGTGGACCTGCCGGCCCAGACCCTGAGCGGTCCGGACGGCCGGGCGCTGTCCTTCGCCATCGACCCGTTCAAGAAGGACTGCCTGGTCGGAGGGCTCGACGACGTGGCCCTGACCCTGCGCCACCAGGACGCCATCGACGCCTTCGACCGGACGGACGCGGAGCGGCGTCCCTGGGTGGTGCCGGGGGCGGGCTGATTTACTCCGCCTCGATCCCCAACACCTCCGCGGCGATTCTGGCGACGTTGCCGTTGACCGGGGGAGGGGCGATGTTCACGCCCTCCTTCAGGGCGGCAGTGACGATCTCCAGCACCTTGAGCCGGGCGTGCCATTTGGAGTTCGCCTCCACCGCGTGCCAGGGCGCGTTGGAGGTAGAGGTGCGGTCGAACATCGCCTCCGCCGCCTTGACGTAGTCGTCCCATTTGGCGCGGTTGCGCAGATCCTCCTCCGTCAGCTTCCAACGCTTGTAGGGGTTCTTCATCCGCTCGCGGAAGCGCTCCAGCTGTTCTTCCGGAGTGATGTGCAGGAACAGCTTGACGATGCGCACGCCGTCGTCGGTCAGCAGCCGCTCGAACTCGTTGATCTCGTCATAGGCGCGCTTCCACTGGTCCTTGGTGGCGAACTTCTCCACCCGTTCCACCATGACGCGGCCGTACCAGGACCGGTCGAATATGGCGAAAGTGCCGGCCGCCGGCAGCTTGGTCCAGAAGCGGTACAGGTAATGCTTTCCCTGTTCCTCCTCGGTCGGGGCGGAGATCGGCCAGACATGGAAGCCGCGGGGGTCGAGCGGCTCGGTCATGCGACGAATGGCCCCGCCCTTGCCGGCGGCATCCCAGCCCTCGAACAGCACGATGGCGCGGCGTTTCTCGTGCCAGTAGGTCTGCTGGATGTGCAGCAGTTCCTTCTGCAGCTTGCCGAGTCGGCGGTCATACTCCTCCGCCGTCTCGATCCGCGCCTGGTCCTGGTCCAGTTTACCGAGGCGGATTTTCGAGACCTTGCCGGGCTTCTCGGCCATGCGCTGCATCCTGTGCTGGTGGGGTGGTTGCGGGTTGCCAAAGTGGCCGGCGGAACCTTCACCGCCCCGGCGGGTTGTCCGGCGGGGGCTTGCTATCGGCCCCGGGTGCCGGCCTTCCGTCGATCCCACAACGGGGAGCGGCAGGCTGTCAACGGAGAAGCAGGGCCAAGGAAGGGGGTTCCTCCATGAGCATCGTCGGACCGCGCATCTACAACCTGTTTCCGACCCTGGTCGGTCCCGTCCGCGATTGGGCCGGGCACCTGCCGCGGATCCAGGGGATGGGTTTCGACTGGATCTTCCTGAACCCGATCCACCAGCCCGGATTCTCCGGCAGCCTTTATGCCGTGAAGGATCCCTACCGACTGCATGACGCGCTGCGCGGCGGCTCGCACGAAAGTGACGACGAGCTTCTGCGCCGCTTCACGGGGGAGGCCGGAGCGCATGGCCAGTCGGTGATGATGGACTTCGTCATCAACCACACCTCCCGCGATGCCCTGCTGGTCGACCGCCATCCCGACTGGTACAAGCGCGGCGCGGATGGCGATCTGCACCGTCCGGGCGCCGTCGATCCCAACAACACCGCCCATGTCACGGTGTGGGGCGATCTCGCCTCGCTCGACTATGACCGGCCGGAGTCGCGGGCCGGGCTGATCGGCTACTGGTCCGACTATCTGCGCCATTACATCGGGCTTGGCGTGCGGGGCTTCCGCTGTGACGCCGCCTATCAAGTGCCGGCGGAGGTGTGGAAGAGCCTGATCGACGCCGCCCACGCCGTGAACCCGGAGGTTAAGTTCTTCGCCGAGACGCTGGGCTGCACGGTGGAGCAGGTGCGCGAGCTATGCGGCGCCGGCTTCGACTTCCTGTTCAACAGCGCCAAATGGTGGGATTTCAAGGCCGACTGGCTGCTGGACCAGTATGAGGAGTTCCGTTGGATCGCGCCGTCCATCGCCTTTCCGGAAAGCCACGACACCGACCGTCTTGCGGCAGAGGTCGGCAGCCAGGATGCCGTGCGGCTCGCCGCCCAGCTGAAGATGCACTATCTGTTCGCCGCGAGCTTCTCCACCGGCGTGATGATGCCGGTCGGCTTCGAGTACGGCTTCACCCGCAAGCTGGACGTGGTGCGAACCGGCCCGGCCGACTGGGAACAGCCGAAGCTGGACCTCACCGGCTTCATCGGCGCCGTCAATGCGATGAAGGCCGCCACCCCGGCCCTGAATGTCGAGGGGCCGCAGCGCCGCGTCACCTCTCCTCACAGCCCGGTGCTGGGACTGATCCGGCAGGTGGACGGCGCAGCCCTCGACCAGCCGGACGCCTGTGCCATCCTGGTGCTGAACCCGGACGAGAACCGGCCGCACAATCTGGATGTGGGCCCGATCCTGGCCGCCACCGGCGGGACCTATGAGGCGTTCGAGGATGTGACGCCGGAGGCCGAGCCGCTGCCGATGAAACCCGGAGCGCCGATGATGCTGCGTCCGATGGAACTGCGCGTCTTCCGGGCCCGCGCTGCCCGCCGCCGTCCGGTCGAGCTGCATGACGTGGAGGAGCGGGAATGGATGGAGTCCATCGCCGCTGGCCGCATGACCATCGAGAATGTCTATCCGGAGCTGGACGGCGGCCGCTTTGCCATCAAGCGCGCGGTCGGCGACGTGATGGAAGTGTGGGCCGACATCTACACCGACGGCACCTTCGTGCTCGCCGCCTCCGTCATGTACAAGGCGGACGGCGACGAGGCGTGGAGTGAAGCGCCAATGCGCCTCCATGAGAACGACCGCTGGGTCGGCCAGGTGCCGCTGGTCCGCAATGCCCGCTACACCTACAGCATCGAGGCGTGGCGTGACGTCTGGGAAAGCTGGCGCGCCGACTTCAAGAAGAAGGTCGATGCCGGCATGGTCGTCGATCTGGAGCTTGTGGAGGGCCGCCGCTTTGTCGAGCAGGCGCTGGACCTGAACCATGGTGACGGGCGCGCGGCGCTCCAGGCGGTGATCGAACGGATGCAGGCATTGTCGGGTCGCGAGGCCATCGACTATGCCCTGTCGGACGAGCCGCGCCGGGTGATGAAGCAGTATGGCGAGCGGCAGTACAAGTCACGTTATGTGCGCGAGTTGGAGGTCTATGTCGACCGCACCGCCGGTGCCTATTCGGCATGGTTCGAGATCTTCCCGCGCTCGGCCTCGCCCGACCCGTCGCGTCCGGGCAATTTCGACGACGTGGTCAATCTGCTGCCCATGGTTCGCGACATGGGATTCGACGTGCTGTATTTCCCGCCGATTCATCCCATCGGGCGCGCCTTCCGCAAGGGCAAGAACAACACTCTGAACCCCGGCCCCGACGATCCCGGCGTGCCCTATGCCATCGGTGCGGAGGAGGGCGGGCACGACGCGATCGACCCGATGATCGGCGATTTCGACAGCTTCCGCCGGTTGGTCCGCGAGGCCAAGCGCCATGGCATCGAGATCGCGCTGGATTTCGCCGTCCAGTGTTCCCCCGACCATCCCTGGGTGAAGGAGCATCCGCACTGGTTCTACTGGCGGCCCGACGGCACCATTCGCTACGCCGAGAATCCGCCAAAGAAGTACCAGGACATTGTCAATGTCAGCTTCTACCGCCAATCCTATCCAGACCTGTGGTACGCGCTGCGGGACGTGGTGCTGATGTGGTGCAAGGAGGGTGTGCGCATCTTCCGTGTCGACAACCCGCACACCAAGCCCTTCCCCTTCTGGGAATGGATGATCCGCGAGGTGCAGGACCGCTACCCCGACGCCCTGTTCCTGGCCGAGGCCTTCACCCGGCCGAAACTGATGAAGCGGCTGGCCAAGGTCGGCTTCACCCAGTCCTACAGCTACTTCACCTGGCGCACCACCAAGGCGGAGCTGACCGAATACCTGACCGAACTGACGCAAGGTGAATCGCGTGAGTATATGCGGCCGAATTTCTTCGCCAACACGCCCGACATCCTGCCGCCGATCCTGACACAGGGCGGTCGTCCGGCGCACATGATGCGTGCGGTGCTGGCGGCGACGCTGGCCGGCGTCTACGGCCTTTATGGTCCCTATCTGCTGTGCGAGGCGGAAGCCTATCCCGGGAAGGAGGAGTACAACCATTCAGAGAAGTACGAGATTCGCCACTGGGACTGGAACAAGCCCGGCAACATCCGGGACTATGTCACAGCCATCAACCGCATCCGCCGCGAGAACCCGGCGCTGCAGCAGTTCACCAACCTGCGCTTCTACAACGCCTTCGACGACAACATCCTGCTCTATGGCAAGATGACGGCGGCCAAGGACAACGTGATTCTGATTGCGGTGAACCTCGACCCCCACAATGGTCATGGCGGAACCATCGAGGTGCCGCTGTGGGAACTGGGTCTGCCGGACGGCGCTCATGTCCAGGTGGAGGATCTGTTCAGTGGCCACCGCTTCACCTGGATCGGAAAGTTCCAGCATGTCTGGCTGGATCCTCATCGCAATCCGGCGGCGATCTGGCGGATTGCGCCGCCGGGTGTGTGAGGTCACAATTGAACCGGATACGAAAAAAGCGGCCCTTCGGGGCCGCTTTTTCAATTCCGTCGGTGCGTAGCTCAGCGCCGGCGGATCATCGTCGCCCCCCCGACGGTCTTGTCGAGGAAGGCGATCATCGCATCCGGCTTCTGGCCGACGGAACAAGCGGCGAAGGACATCCACCAGCGCGCCATCGGGGTGGTCCACCCGTAGCGGTCGGCGATAACCTGGACATCCATGGCAGGGGGCATGGCAGAGGACATGGTGGTCGTCTGAGCGGTCGGTACGGCGCGGGTCGCGCCGGACGGGGTAGCCTGGGATTCGACGCTGTGCATGGTTCCTCCCAACGGGGACAGCCAATGGAGACTTTAGGTGTCCGCTTATGCGGTACCTTAGCTCTCAACCGCTGGAAGTGGCAGAGTGGCTTTGGTCCTAACGGGTACTATACCTTTGGCTGCAAAGGTCCCATGCCTCGGGCCGCCCCTTTCAGGTAGGTGGTAGCGGCAATCCGCTGGCCCAACCCAGCAATGCCATCAAGGCTGCCCGGTTGGCTGGTCGGAAAAGCAGGGCCAACCCCACCCAGAACGGGGAAACCCTGAATTCGGCGGCCATCGCCCGAACTTCTTCCGGGGACAATCGCAGGTTGGGGGTGGGATCTTCACTCATCAGGCAACCCTCCGCCGGTGCCGCAAGTCACGACGGATCCAGAACAATTCGTCCGACCGGCAATCGCGCAGGTGCCTGTGACAAAAGTATGTTCGGCCTTTACCTAGCCGCGAGCAGGGCTCTCGGCGCCCGATCGGCACCACTGGCCAGCGGCATTTTGGGGTTTTCGATCCAGGCGATAACATCGTTGACCACCAGCTTGCCCTTCAGGTCGCGCAGCAGCATGTGGTAGCCATCGGGATAGACGGCGACCACGTGCCGCCCGCCGGATTCGAAATCCGTCAAGGCGCGTTCAACCGGCCGCGGCGGCAGAACCTCCTCATGCGCGCCGTAGAGTACGAGCGACGGCGTCTGGAGATGCTGGCAGGCATCGAGCGCAGATCCCATCAGGTCCGTCAGCCCCTCCAGCGCATCGACGCGCGAGCCCTTGATGACCAACGGGTCGCGGCCCAGCGCCCGCAGCATCTCAATGTTGTCGGACGGATGGATGTCGAGATCCTTGGGCGGATGCACCACCATGCCAGGGACGAGGTTGTAGGTGATCCACAGGGCGGCGCGTGGGAAGAAGCCCATCGCCTGCCGGCCCCAGACGGCGGGTGCGACCAGGATGGTGCCGTCGACCTTGGGCGGGTTGGGGCCGGTCATTGCGGTCAGCACCACCGCCCCACCCATGCTTTCGCCCATAAGATAGACCGGTACGCCGGGATGACGCTTGCGCACCATCTCCACCGCGGTGCGGGCGTCGCTGACCAGGGTAGGGGTACCGGCCCAGACGCCGCGGTCGCGGGTGGCGCCGAAACCACGTTGGTCGTAGGCGTAGGTGGCAATGCCGGCCGCGGCGAAATCGCGGCCGGCACCGTCGAAGGCGTTGGAATAGTCGTTGTAGCCGTGCAGGGCGACGACCGCCGCCCGCACCTTGCCGTCGGCCGGCAGCCAGGAGCGCATCGGCAACTCGAAACCGTCGGCGGCGATCAGCACCTTTTCGTTCAACTGCGGCTGAACGACGGCCATTCCCATCGGTTGGAAATCCGCGGCACAGCCACCAAGCAGAAGCCCAATCCCCAGAACAGCCGCCAATCCGCTATGCCGCATGGATTACCCCTGTGTCGCTGTGCGCACCACCCGTCAGTTGGAGGAATATATCTTCAAGATCCGATTCCTCGGTCGTGACATCGATGATCCCAATTCCGGACGCGGCCAGGGCAGACAGGATGGCGCCGGCGCGCTGGCGGCTCGGCTGATAGCGGACGATCATCCGCCGCGGCTCCGGCAACTCGACAGTATAGCCATCCAGCGAGGGCGGGGCGGCGGTCAGGTCACGATCCAGCGTCAGGCACAGCGCCTTGTTGTCGACCCTCCGCAGCAACGTCGTCTTCGGCTCGCACGCCACCACCTGGCCGTGGTTGATGATGGCGATGGTGTCGCACAGCTCCTCCGCCTCCTGAAGGTAGTGGGTGGTCAGCAGGACGGTGGTGCCGGACTTGTTGAGGACGCGCACATAGTCCCAGAGCTGGCGGCGCAGTTCCACATCGACGCCGGCGGTTGGTTCATCGAGGATCAGCACCGGCGGGGTATGGACCATCGCCTTCGCCACCATCAGCCGGCGCTTCATACCGCCCGACAGCGAACGGGCATGGGCATCGGCCTTGTCGGCGAGACCGACGGCCTCCAACAGCTCCTCCGTCCGGCGCTCCTTCTTCGGCACGCCGTAGAGGCCGGCCTGAAGCTCCAGCATCTCGCGCGGGGTGAAGAAGGGGTCCATGTTCAGTTCCTGCGGCACCACGCCAATGGAGGCGCGGGCGCGGCGCGGATGTTCCGAGACCTCGTGGCCCCAGATGGTGGCGGTGCCGCCGGTCTTGTTCACCAGCCCGGCCAGGATGTTGATCATCGTCGATTTGCCGGCGCCGTTGGGACCGAGCAGCCCGAACAGCGATCCGCGCGGTATGGCGAGGTCGATTCCCTTCAGCGCATGCTTGGGCCCGGCCTTGCCTGTGGGCTGGTAGATCTTGGTCAGGCCGCGCAGCTCCACCGCGTTGGCCGGGAGCGAGACGGGCGTGGGGGTATCGGTGGGCGCGGCCATTGATCCTGAACCATGATGTTTGCGGTTGGCGAAAAAGCCCGTCTGTCCGGTGGTTTCCCCCGTTGATCCGCGGCGCGCGATGGGTATCATCCGGCCCGCGCGCGCGGAACCCTGAACGGGGGCCCGGACAGCGGGCGTGTCCACGATGGCGTGAACCGGCGCGCCTGTCAAAACAGAGGATGACTGCCATGCAGCCGACCGAGACGATCCTTGTTGAAACCTCGACCGTCGGGTGCGACGGCGGCGGCGGCGCGCTGGGCCATCCGCTGGTCTACCTGACCCTGGACCGCGAAGGCCAGGTCGAATGCCCCTACTGCTCGCGCGTCTTCAAGCTGAAGGAAGGCGCCAAGGTCGCCCACGGGCATTAAGACCGGTTTGCCCTGCCGGCTGGCCGACGATCAGATGCGGCCGGCCAGCAGGACCAGCACGGCCAGTGCCAGCAGCGCCGACAACCCTTGCCAGAAGGCCAGCGGGTTGCGGTCGATCAGCGGACGGCGCCGGGTGCCCGCCGCGGGCTTTCGCGGGTGGCGCAGGTCGTACAGGAACTCCGACAATTCCTGATAGCGCTTGGCTGGGTCCGGATGGACCGCCTTGCGCAGAACCCCGTCGATCCAGACGGGGATGTCCCGCTGGTCGTTCAGGGCCGTGCGGTAGATAAGCTTGCGCTGGCGTGCCCGCGTGGTGGCCGTCGCGGCATCGGTGCCGTAGGGCAGGTGGCCGGTCAGCATCTGATAGGCGATGACCCCCAGCGCATAGAGGTCCGACGCCGGCGTCCCTCCTTCGCCCAAAAGATATTCGGGGGCGGTGTATTGCAGCGTGCCCAGAATCTCGCCCCGATCGGCGTCGGGCATCGTCTCCAGAATGCCCGGAACCAGCACCGATCCGAAATCGACAATCTTCACCGTACCGGTGGCGTCGATCATCACATTGTCGGGCCGCAGATCCTGGTGCAGCATCTCCAACCGGTGGAAGGCCTGAAGCCCCTTGCCGATCTGCTCGACGATGGTGCGCACCGTCGGCAGGTCGGGACTGGGATGGTCGCGCATCCATTGGGTCAGGGTATACCCTTCCAGATACTCGGTGACGACATAGAGGTGGCGGCGCGGCCGGCTTTGCTGGGGCGGCTTCAGCACATGGGGGCTGTTGAGCCGGCGGGCGATCCACTCCTCCATCAGGAAGCGGCGCAGATGGGCGGGGTCGTCACGGCGGTCGATGGCCGGCACCTTCAGCGCCACGGCCGGCCCTCCCGCGCTGTCCTGGGCCAGATAGACATGGCTGCGGCTGCTGGCATAGAGCTCCCGGACGATACGGTAGCCCTCGAATTCCGTCCTCGCTTCCAGCAGAGGTGGCGGAGGCAGGTCGGACAGGCGATGGAACAGGTCGCCGGCATCGGCGTCGGGAACCGCGTCGATTCGCAGGATCTGAAGCGTCAGGTTGTCGCCGCTGCCGCGTCGGAACGCCTCCGCGACCGCGAGTCGGGCAGCAAGGTCGAGGTCTTCAGGATGCCTGTCAATTGTGCTGATTAAAAATTCGGCATCTACATGCTCATAGACCCCATCTGTCGCCAGCAGGAAGATGTCGCCGGGCTCCACCGGCAGTTCACGGCAGTCGATCTCCACATGCGGCGCCACGCCCATCGCTCGGCCGAGATAGCTGACCTCCGACGACACCACCACCCGGTGGTCGGTGGTCAACTGCTCCAGCGACCGGCCGGCGACGCGGTAGATGCGGGAATCACCGACGTGGAAAAGGTGCGCGGTGGCCGATTTCAGCACCAGCGCGCTCAGCGTGCAGGCGTAGCCGCGGTCCTGGTCGTAACGGTACTCGCTGCGCCGGTTCTGGGCATGCAGCCAACTGTTGGTCGCCGCCAGCACCCTCTGCGCCGCCGTTCTGACCGACCAGCTTTCCGGCGTGCAGTAATAGTCGGTCAGGAAGCTCTTCACCACGGACTCGCTGGCGATGTGGCTGACCCGGCTGGTGCTGATGCCGTCGGCCAGCGCCACCGCGATACCCTTCATGCCCAGCAGCGGTGCGGTCGGGATCAGCGCCCCGTGGAAATCCTGGTTGGACTCCTTCCGCCCCTTGTCGGAGCACTGGCCGATGGAGATCCGCAGCTCTTTCACGATGCCTGCCCGTTCAAGGAAAACCCCGGCCAAAGGCGGACCGGGGTTGCTGATGGAAGGATGGGCAGGGTGCCTTATTCAGCCGGCTGCAGGCCGGTCTGCTGCAGGCGGCGCTTCGGCGCGGTGCGGACATGGGTGGCGTATAGCGTCAAGCCAGTGAAGGCCAGCCCGCCGATCAGGTTGCCGAGCACCGTCGGCAGCTCGTTCCAGATCATGTAGTCCATGATCGAGAAGTTCCCGCCCATCAGCATCGCCGACGGGAAGAGGAACATGTTCACCACCGAATGCTCGAAGGTCATGCCGAAGAACAGCATGATCGGCATCCACATGGCGATCACCTTGCCGCTGACCGAAGTGGAGATCATGGCGCCGACCACGCCGGTGGAAACCATCCAGTTGCACAGCATGCCGCGCAGGAAGATGGTCAGCATGCCGGCCGCGCCATACTGCGCATAGCCCAGCGTCCGGTTTTCGCCGATGTGGGAGATGACGGTGCCGACCTTGTCCGGCGGGGTGGAGAAGCCGTAGGTGAAGACCACGGCCATCATCACCGCCACCGTCAGGGCGCCCAGGAAATTGCCGACGAAGACCAGTCCCCAGTTGCGCAGCACGCCGCCGATGGTGACGCCCGGCCGCTTGTCGATCAGCGCCAGCGGCGACAGCACGAACACGCCGGTCAGCAGGTCGAAGCCCAGCAGATACAGCATGCAGAAGCCGACCGGGAACAGGATCGCGCCGATGATCGGGAACCCCGTCTGGACCGTGACCGTCACGGCGAAGACCGCCGCCAGCGCCAGGATCGCCCCTGCCATAAAGGCGCGGATGACCGTGTCGCGGGTGGACATGAAAATCTTGGATTCGCCGGCATCCACCATTTTGGTGACGAACTCGGAGGGCACCAGATACGACATGACGAGTCCCCTTGGAACAAGCGCTGAAGAAACGGCACGCAGCGTCGGATGAAGCCCGCGCGGCACCGTTCCGGTACGGGGCGGGAAGAGACAGGACGCGTTGCGTGTGATTTGGGTACGGGCCGCAGTCTTTGGGTCCGCGCTGGTCAAACCGCCGTTGGCTTGAACCGAGAGCTGATAAGCATGGAACGTGCCAAATGCTGTTTTGCAGCAAATCCGCGGTGTTTCGATTGCCGCCAATGCCGTTGCAACGCCAGGAAGAACCATGACTGCCCAAAGTCTGGGCTGCTCTGAATAAAAAACAGCCATTTTTGCAGGAACGATTGTGAGACCCGACAAGTAAGCGACCACCGTCGCCACTGCGGCGGCAGGGAAGAGTCTTTCAGGATTTTAACCGAAGCGTGAAACACTATCCTTAAAAATCAATGATTTGACGAGTGGTGTGCCTTGGTGACCATGCCAATGGTCGAATTCGGTTACCTTTTTGTTATATTTTCCTTTCGTACTATGAGACAGTAACGGCGATGATGCTTGACGGGGCTCATCGAACCGGCGTCTACTTTGCCGCATTGCGGAAAGGTGGCAGTTCCACAATCGTTGTTTGAGTTGCAGGCTTATGTTGTTTCCAGGTGGTTCGGGATTGGCGTCGGATGAGGCGCGTACCATGAGTCAAGAGACTGAAGAGCAGTATCGCAGCATTTTCGAGAATGCTGTCGAGGGCATCTATCAGACCACCGTCGATGGACGCTACCTGCGGGTCAATCCGGCACTTGCCGAAATCTATGGCTATTCTTCACCCGAAGACCTGATCGCCAATCTTACCGACATCGCCTGCCAACTCTACGTCGATCCCGGCAAGCGCGAGGCCTTCGCTGATCTGATGGCCCGCCAGGACCGCGTCCACAGCTTCGAGGCGCGCGTCTTCCGCCGTGACGGTTCCATCATCTGGATTTCCGAAAGCGCGCGCTGCGTGCGCGACGCCGCCGGCCGCATCCGCTATTACGAAGGCACCGTCCAGGACATCACCGAACGCAAGCAGCACGAGGAAAAGATCCGGCTGCTCGCCACCGTGTTCGACAGCGTCGCCGACGGCATCCTGATCGTCGATCCGGAGCTGACCGTCCAGGCGATCAACCCGGCCTACGAGATAATGACCGGCTTTCAGCGGGAGGAGCTGCTGCGCCGTCCGCTGGTGCTGTTCGCTCCCGGTTCACACGAGCGGGAATTCGTCGACACCATTTGGACCACGGCGCGGCAGGCCGGGCGCTGGCAAGGGGAGGTCACCAGTTTCCGCCATTCCGGCGACGCCTTCGCCGCAGCGCTTTCGGTGACATCGGTCCGGGCGCCGAACGGCGTGCTGGAACATTATGTCCTGACCATTGCCGACATAAGCCAGCGCAAGTCGCAGGAACACCAGATTCGCTATCAGGCCAGCTTTGACCGGCTGACCGACCTTCCAAACCGCTGGCTGGTCTGCGAGCGGCTGGAGGAGGCCATCGCCCGCGCCCAGCGCAGCAAGAGCAAGGTCGCCGTCGCCTTTCTTGACCTGAACCGCTTCAAGCAGGTCAACGACACGCTGGGCCACCATGCGGGCGACGAGCTGCTGAAGCTGGTGGCGCGCCGTCTGCGCAACTGCACCCGCATGACCGACACCGTCGGCCGGCTGGGCGGGGACGAGTTCCTGATCGTGGCTCCCGATGCGGCCGACCGGTCCGCCGGCGCCCGGCTGGTTGAAAAAGTGCTCTATTCGATGTCGGAGCCGTTCAGCGTCCACAATCAGGAGCTTTTCTGCGGCGCGTCCATCGGCATCGCCTTCTACCCCGACGATGGCGACACGGCGGATCAGCTTCTGCGGAACGCCGATCTGGCGATGTACCACGCCAAGCGCAACCCGGAGCACAAATACGTCTTCTACGACGCCGGGATGCGCGAACGGTCGGGCTTTACGCTGGGGCTGGAGAGCGA
Organism: Azospirillum sp. TSH100; assembly: GCF_004923295.1. Taxonomy (NCBI): domain Bacteria; kingdom Pseudomonadati; phylum Pseudomonadota; class Alphaproteobacteria; order Rhodospirillales; family Azospirillaceae; genus Azospirillum; species Azospirillum sp. TSH100. Next base: position 843,461 of record NZ_CP039636.1, on the reverse strand, counting down.
TCTGCGGCGTGCCAGTGGCGGCGACGAGTTCGAGCTGCATTTCCAGCCGAAGATCGACCTTGCAGGCAACCGCACCATCGGGGCCGAGGCGCTTATCCGCTGGCGCCACCCGGTGCGCGGCATGGTCAGTCCGGCGGAGTTCATCCCGCTGGCCGAGGAGACCGGCCTGATCTGGGAAATCGGCGCCTGGACGCTGATCGAATCCTGCCGCCGGCTGGCCGACTGGATCCAGCGTGGCCTGCCGATCCCATCGGTGTCGGTGAACCTGTCGCCGCGCCAGTTCCAGGATGCCCGTCTCGTCGGTTTCGTCCGCAGCGTGGTGGAATCCGCCGGAATTCCGGCCAACCGGCTGGAGTTGGAGCTGACCGAAGGGGCGATGATCGGCGACATCGAAAAGGCGGTGACGATCCTCAACGGGCTGAAGGACATCGGCGTCCGGTTGTCCATCGATGATTTCGGCACCGGCTATTCCTCGCTGGCGTATCTGAAGCGCTTCCCGATCGACACGCTGAAGATTGACCGCAGCTTCGTCCGCGACATCGTCAAATCCACCACCGACCCGGCAATCGTCGGCACCATCGTGAACCTTGCCGAAAGCCTGGGCTTCGACACCATCGCCGAGGGCGTGGAAACGCAGGAGCAGGCCGACATGCTGCGCCAGCAGCGCTGCACCCGCATCCAGGGCTATCTGATCAGTCGGCCGCTGCCGATCGACCAGTTTGAAGCCTTCCTCAGCAACAGTGTCGTGCCGGCCTGAGGGCATAAAAGATCAGAGCGATGCCCGTTGTTGCCTAAGCCCTCGATCGCGCCTGACCTGAGCCGGCTTTGATCCAGGAATGACCGACGGGTCTGATGGCCTGCCGCTCTTCCAATCGGGATTGGCCGCGGCATGGGCAGCGATGCTGTCGGCTTCAGTCCAATGGCCAGCGGAACGGCCCGTCGTCCCTGAGGCGACTTTTTGAAATGGAAGCGATGCAGACCTGCTGAGGTTCACCGCGTTTGGGAGACTGGTTGCCGCCCAGGAGCAGGAAGTGCTCTGCATCGGCCGGACCGACATAGAAACCGACATGTCCGCTGGCGTCTTCTGTGGGCTTCAGCACTACGATCGCACCAAGCTGCGGAGCGGCTAGCGCCTTTCCCCACAAGCGCCAATTCTCCGCCCGTTCCGGCACGTTGTGCGTCGCCTGCCGAAGCGTCTTCAGGCTCTCGGCACCGGATTTGATGAGGCAGTAGGAAACAAAGCTTGCGCACCATGCCTCCTCGTCGCCCGCGTCGATGCCTATGGACTTGAAATACTCAGTGACGGCCGGGTCTGTCGGAATTCCGGGCCTCTCCACCACACCGCGTGCCAGCTCGCGCTCCGCCACGACAAGCCATGGTGGAGAGCCATCCTGGGGCGGCGCGACTTGGGCCACCGCGTTTTGCGTGATCGCGGTCACCTTGCCGATGCGGTCGGCAACCGCAGCCGCCGCGGCGCGCATTTCGGCTGCCACCCGGGTCTCAACCGTCCTCCGCGTCGCCGGCCGGTCATCCTCCGCCAGCAGGCGCCGATTGTTTGCGATGGCCTTTGCGGACACTGCCGGCTTGCCGCCGAGCGATTTGTCGATGAGGTCGTCGAGAGCGAGTTGGAGGAACCGGCCGACGCCCGCGACACCCAGCAGATGACCGATCCGCAATTCCACGCCGGACGGGGCCTTGCCGGTGGTGGCGTACAGCGCGGTTTGGATCTTGTGAGTCTGACAGGCGGCGGCGATACACTGCTCATCAACTTTGGTCCGGTCGTCCTCCGTCATGCCTTCCAGGATACCGGCGTAGCTCTGGTCGTTCAGCAGATCCCGCCATGTTTCGGCGGTGAACTGGAACGGCCCCGTCGCGCTGGTCGCTGGTCGCCCGTCAGGGCCTGTTACCTCGGTCTGGACATTTCGCCAGCCGCTTTCCAGCCAGGCCAGGATCAGCAAATATTCCGCCGACACACCGTGCGGATCGATCCCGAACGCAACATTCACCGTATCGGCGGCGGCTTGAACCGTCTCCACGAAGTCCACCGTGTCCAGAACCTCTCCCATCGCCGTCGCCTCCTCGGGTTTGTTGAGAATTTCCGGCCGCATGACGAAAGGGTATCACTGCGTGCCGGACGGGTTCATGACCAAGGTCCAGAGTTGCGAGTCGATCCCTTCCCCGGGGGGCAGGCCGAGTGCCAGCCGCTTCGTCCGGATCGCCTCGCGATGACTTGCCGTCAGGAAGCCGTTGGCCAGCGTCACGTTCGGGTCACCGGTGATCTCGCGCAGGAAATCCTCCTCCTGGGTCCGGCCGTCACCCGGACGGCCGAAGCGGCCCTGCTCGAACGGAGTCAGGTGTCCGGCAGCAAGACAGGATTTCTGCCGGCTCAGCGCTCTGCCTTCGGAGAAGGTCAGAGGCTTCTTCAGATCATCGGCCTGGGGCGGCACCATCGCGCGCCCGAGCCGGTATTCGGCGATGGCGGCCCGCAGGGGCGCGTCGAAACCGTCCGCTGCCGGCAGGCACAGACCGGTCCTGATCTTCGTCATGTCCTGTAGCGTGATTGCCCGTTCGATATCATTGCGCGCTCCCCCAATGCGGGCGCGGGAGGCGTGACAGGCGGCGGTTTGGTGACATCCTGGCTGCGCAGGCGAGATTCAAGTATGCTCAGCCTGTTCTGCAACTCTGGAGTGATCGACCCGGTGCCAATGGTGGAACCGGAAGGGCCGATCAGCGGGATGGCCGACTTCTTTTCGCTGCTTGTCGGTGTTTCCGCGAAGCTCTGCGTCGACAGCGTCTTGGTAATCTGCTTCTCGATCCCGGCAGGAAGACAGAGCGCGAGATAATTGCGGATGGTTGCGGTCGCCGCCGGCTTGCGGCGTAGCTTGGGAGGGCGGTCATCCTGGGTCAAGGCGGCGCGATAGGCGTTGCGGCTGCCTTCGACGACGCTGCGGACGGATGCCGGATCCATTTTATAGAGCAGCGCCGAACTGGTGTTGGCGACCGTGGTGGTCGCCAGTCCGAAGGATGCCGCCAGCACGCCAAGGCCGACGGTCGACCCGCCGGACAGGCTCAGAATCGTCCCCGTGGTGCTGCCCAGGATCGACAGATCCTTGACGGTCGCGTCGGACGCACGGTTATACCAAAAAATTGCATCTATATATTTTTCGCACTGCTCATCCACATAATCCATGCCGGCAAGAATAACGTCATCCCATTCCGGAGAATTGGCCACCGGCTCCTTCGCTACGCCCGCACGTTTATAGAGATTCTTAAGGACATTTTCCTGGTTATTTGTCGATGCGTCGAGTTCGGTCGACTGAACCACCGGCCCAATACCGTCCAGTATCGGATATTTGTCGGAGAGCGATGTGCATGATGGGAGAGTGGCGAGGGCGACACACGCAATAATGCGATTCATTGCCGAATACCTCCCGTAAAATAAGAAAATCACATCAAGGCAATATCAATGAGTCAATATCTTTATGGATTACAACCCTATTGTGAGCATCGAAATTGGGGATGCTCCTGAAAGGTTGGCCTTTGCACGAATGCGGTTGTATGGAAACACTCAACCGATACCAAAGGACATTGCCGGGAAAGACGATCAGCATTGATGGGACAGGCGCCGTACGCCGCCATGACGGCGCCCGTCCGTTTTCGGGTAAGGCTTCAGGGCGCCGTTCGCTCCAGGAAATATTCCATCTCCTGAATGATGCCGCTCTGGGCAGCCCACAGGGCGGCCTGGGTGCGGTTGCGGACGTTGATGGTCTGCATGATGTGGCGGACATGCAGCTTGACCAGATCCTCGGTCATCGTCATCTCGCGGGCGATCTCCTTGTTGCTGCATCCATCCATGATCAGCTTCAGGATGCGCGCGTGGCGCGGGTAAAGACCGGGATAGCCGAGCAGTTCGGTTTCATGGTGGGGCATTGCCCCGTCCTCGCCACCCCGGCGTAGCGCCGTGGGGGAGAAATAGTCGAAGCACTCCTCCGGCACCACCGGCTCGCCGGCATGGATCAGGCGCAGGGCCAGGACGAAGGCAGGCGGCGCCATCCGGTTCAGCAGATAGCCGCGCACGCCGAACCGCAGCGCCATCCGCATGTGATGGGCGGAAAACTCGTCGGCGATCATTGCCAACCTGGCCTGCTCGCCGTACCAGCTGCGGAAGTTCCAGGCGTCGGTTTTCAGCGAGGCAAGGTCAAACAGCACGATGTCGGCCGTTCGGTCGGCAAAACCGTTTCCGGGCGGAGCGTCCAGCGTGACCACGGCCCCGCCGGCCGAGATGCCGGTGGCATAGTGGTCGGTTCCGCCATTCGCCCGGCCGTTCCAGATCGTCTTGGGAGAAAGACCGGTGGCGAGCCGGCTTTGCGGGTCGATGACCTCGAAGCAATCGTCCAGAATGTTCAGGATGGATTCACGCAACAATCGGCTTTGATTGTGAACAATCACACGTATGCGATCTGACATGTCCGTCTCCCCCAGTATGGACGAAATGGTGGACGGCGTTGCGCGGCCGGAAGGCAGGCTTTTCCCCCCTGGACGCTGTGTTTGGACGTCGGCGGTACCGGTGCATGGCAATGCAGGTCTGCCGGATTCTTTCGTCCGGCGGTCGATCTTCGGCCCCCCGTTCGGACCGTCGCCTCTGCAATCTCCGATAACGTCGCGCCTGGCCGCGAAATGCCGCAGTTCCGATGGACGATGCACGTTGTATCGCTGGTCTCGTGCTCGCCCGATCGAATTTAGATCAAACTATGATCCGGCACTCACGGCATTGTCTGCTGCACTTTTGGAACTGTTCCAGGCTCAGTGGGGGGGAGATTGCCCCTGTCAGGGTCGAACCCTGGTCAGATGGCCGGCAGTAATAAGCCATCCCAGCACTCGAATATGGAGGTGAGTACCCGGTAAAGACGGTGGCGGTTCCAAAGGATATGGCCGATCGTTGTGAGTCCGCAGGAAAAGAGGCCAAACGATATTGCCAAAAACGGAAGAAAAACATCAGAGATTGGCAACTAATGCTAGATTGATTGGTATGTCTTCTGTCTTCTTTGGGTGCTTTCCCGATTGATAATATAGACTCTTAAATAGTTGTTGTCAGGAGAATTTTCGTTGACCACGGAAACGAAAATGGAGACCCGGCTGAAGGGGGCTCCATTTTCGTTCCGGTAAGCTGGACCGCGGCTTAGGCCGCCATGTCGTGGGTGATGGCGTAGACGCCGGTGTCCCAGCGGGCGATGGTGGTGTCGAAGCCGCCGACACCGTTGACCACGTCGAAACCCTGCGTGGTGTTGTGCATCAAGTCCTGGACCGAGTAGTGGCCGTTGGCGAGTTGCAGATCCACATGGGTCGCCACCGCCTTGCGCGACGCGGTGTCGTTGAAATCGACCCGGTCGGAGGCGACGACGATCAGCCGGTCCTTCTGGTCGTAGAAGCCGTAACCGGTGATCTGGGCGTCGGGGTCCTTGTCGGTGAAAGTCAGCGGGTGGTGGTAGTTCAGCGCCTCGTCCCCGATCAGCACCGGGGCCTTTGCCTTCAATGCTGCGATTTCGGCGTCGCTGAACAGGTTGTGTCCCTCATAGGTCGCTTGCGGGATGATGAAGGCGCTGGGCGCGCTGGCCTTGGTCATCGACGGCAGGGCCGCATCGCTCACGTAATAGCCGAAGGGCACGCCGGCATCGTGCAGCTTGGTGATCGGCTCCAGCAATTCGCCGAGATAGGCGTTGCCGATGGAGTTGCCGGCCGGCTCCAACGCGTTCATCGCCTTTTCGGCATTGGCGCTGTAATAGAGCGCCGGGCCGAAGGGGCGGGTCGGCACGATGTCGCGCAGCATATCCAGCCATGGCTGCTTCACCTCGCCCCAATCGTGATAGCTGCGCGACCACTGCTCCGCCGCCCGGCGGACGCCGCCCTGGTCGTCGGCGATCATCGTCCAGCCGCTTTGCAGCCAGGTCTGTTCCAGCCGGCCCCAGCCCAGCTCGTCGCGCACCGTGCCGGTGACACCGGTGTAGAGGCTGTTCACCGCACCCCAGTAATCATCCTCCGACGAGGACATCATATGGCCGAAATGGGCGTCCGGCGCGCGCGCCGCATGGATGCCCAGCATTGCCTGTTCGTAGGAAGCCGGTGCCTGCTTGTGCTGCATCTCGAAGCGTTCGAGGGTCTGCACGTTGAACAGGATGTCCTTCTCGTTCATTTTGTCGGCGATCACGCGGGCGTCGACGCCGGCGAATTCGCGCATCGCCGCCGGAGTGAAGGACACCTGGGTGGTCAGCCAGGCCGCCTTCCCGGTGTTCTTGACGATGGCGTCGTCCAGCGCCTTCCAGCCATAGGCCCAGCCGTCGACGAAATAATCCAGCCACTGGGTCGGATGGTTGTCGACGATGTCCGCCGCCTGCTGGGCCAGCGTGCTGCCGGCCACCTTGATGCCGGTCTTGGCGCTGAATTCCGCGATCATGCGCGAATTGAAGAAGTCCATCACCCCGGAATGCGGGCTGCCGTCGAAGAAGTCGGCAAGCTCATAGCCGCGGGTGCCGGTCAGGGCGGACAGGCGGCCCAGCTTGTCCGCCATCCAGTCGGCGTAATGGGCGGTGCCGCCGGTCCAACCGGCCGGCGCGTCCTTGGCGTCCAGCGGCATCAGCGGACTGACATAGCCCCAGCCATACGGATTGCTGCTGTCGGAATTCAGGACATTGCCGTCGCCGTCGCGCCCGAGATATTGCGGATGGGCCTTCACCCACGACACCCATGCCTTGTGGCCGCCCAGATTGGCGAACTCGCCGCCGTTCTGCGAGGATTCGAAGGTGTCTTCCCACAGCTGCATGCCGATGAGCGGCATCACCCCGTCGGCCAGATGGCCGGCGGCGACGTCGCGCGTCTCCTTCAAATGGGCGGTGTTGGAGTAGTCGGGCACTGACTCCCAGAACAGGTGCTGAGGCGCCAGCCCGCGGTCGGCACCCCAGGAAATGGTCGAAACGTCCGACATCAGCGGCGGCCGGTCGCTGCTCACCCCTGCGCTGGCGCTGTGGTCGTTCTTCGGAAGCGTGGCGGCCGGTGTTGTCGGAGTGGTAGGGGCCGTCATGGTCGTGCCGGCCAGCATGTCCCTGGTGACGGGAATGTTCAGCGTGCCGTTCCACCAGAGCCCCTGCTGGCCGGCGACGACATCCTTGCCGTCCAGCGCGCCGCGGTCATAGGTGACGCCGGCGGCGGTCGAGGCGACGCTGTGCCCGTTCACCACGACCGAGCCGACATAGAGGCTGCGGTCCTGGCCGTTGACGACGGCGTCGTTGTCGTACTGGACCTGGATCTTGTGCGCCATGCTGGGATCGAGGTCGACCGTAAACTTGTAGGCGGTCTGGCTGCTGGCGGCCACCTTGGCGTCCCCCACCGCCTTGCCGTCGACCAGCAGCTTGAAATGCGGCGGCACACCGCCGGCGCTGGCGCCCCAGGCATTGACGACCACGCTGAAGGACTGGGTCGCCGCAGGCGTCGCCACCGGTGCTGAAACAATCGCCTCGGCTGCGGCGGTCGCAGGAGCCGCCGGAAACAGGGAGGCCGGCAGCGGCATGTTCAGCGCGCCGCCCCAGTAAAGGCCCTCCTGCCCCTTCACCACGTCATGACCGTCGACGGCACCCTTGTCATAGGTGACCGACGGGTCGGTGACCGCGATTGACGTGCCGTTTACCGACACGGCACGGACAAAAAGATTGCGGTCCTCTCCGCCGGAAATGCCGTCGTTGTCGTAGACGAGCTGGAGATTATGGGCGTTGTCGGCGGCGACCTTGGCGGAGATGGCGTAACGCCCCGGCATGCTGCTGTTTACTGCCGCCTGACCGATGGTCGTGCCATCGATTTTGAGCGCCAGATGCGGCCAGACGCCCCCCGCAGCCTGTCCCCAGGCATCTATCGCAAAGGTGACATCGATGAGATTGGACCCGGTGGACGACATCGGCACGACTCCTGTTAATCTGATATTAAGATCTTCCTAAACGGGATTACCCGTATCGGTGGGATTACCCTTCTCGTTGGGAGTGGTCGCACGAAAGTTTATGTATTTGAGAGAGTCATTGTTAAGACATGACTTTGACTCATCTTTGACTCTTCCTAAAAAATCGATTTTGAATCCGCGATTGATTTAGACACTGAAAGACTGAATCCGCCATCGGCAGTCTTAAGCCTGTTGTGTGCGGATCGTATCTTTCGTTTGTTTGGTGTCGGCTCCGGCTCCGTGGTCCACTTCGGCACGAAACGTTGCGGATACCGCGGATCAGGCAGGGCAGGAGATCGTTCAATGCGCACCCAATCCCTGCGCATCGCCGTCGTCACGCAGAAGATCGTCCGCCATGACGGGCAGGGGCGTGTGAACGCGGTCGTGGTCGACGAACTGTTGCGCCGCGGGCATGAGGTCGTCGCCATTGCCGCCGAACTGGCGGACGAACTGGCGCGCCATCCGCGGCTGCGCTGGGTTCGGATCGACGGGGGAGGTGTACCGATACAACTGGCGAAGGACCAGTTGTTCGCATGGCGGGCCAGCCGGACTCTGGAGCAGGAAAAACGGGCGGGGATCGACCGCGTGCTGGTGAACGGCTTTGTCAGCTGGGCGCGGTCGGACGTGAATGCAGTGCATTTCGTCCATTCCGCCTGGATGCGGTCTCCCACCCACCCGATCCGCAAGGGCATCTCGCCGCTGTCGCTCTACAGGGCGCTCTACACGCTGCTGAATGTCGGGTTCGAGCGCTGGAGCTTTCGCCGCGCCGGCCGGCTGGTGGCGGTGTCGCGCACCGTTGCCGACGAGCTTTCCCGGGATGGCATCAAACCGGCGCGGCTGAGCGTGATCGACAATGGCGTTGATGTCGGGGAGTTCCGTCCCGGCGCCCCGGACCCGTTGCTGTTCGGCCTGTCACCCGGCCGGCCGGTGGCGCTGTTCGTCGGCGATGCCCGCAGCGACCGTAAGAATCTCGATGGGGTGTTGCGCGCCCTGTCTGACGTTCCCGATCTCGTGCTGGCGGTGGTAGGCGACGAGCGCGGCGGACCATTTCCGGCGATGGCGCAGGCGCTGGGGGTGGAGGAGCGGGTCCGCTTCCTCGGCCACCGGCGCGACGTGGCCGCGTTGATGCGGGCGGCCGACCTGTTCGTCTTCCCGACCCGCTACGAGCCTTTCGGCCTCGTCCTGCTGGAAGCGGCGGCGAGCGGCCTGCCGGTCATCACCACGCGGCTGGCGGGTGCCGGCCGGCTGCTGGAGGAGGGGGCGGCCATTCTGCTGGACCACCCGGACGCCCATGCCGACCTGGTGCGCGCCATGCGCAGCCTTGCCGCCGACCCGGCCCTTCGCCGGCGCATGGGCGACGCCGGCCGCCGCATTGCCGAAGGCCAGGATTGGTCGGTGACAGCTGGGCGCTATGCCGACTTACTGGAGGAGCTGGGGCCTTCGGGACATGTGGTCGAGGAGCGGCGGCAGTTGGTCGGATCGTTTCCCTGACCAGCCGTCAGCGCGACGTCAGCCGCAAGTCCATCAGGACGCTGTCGCTTCCCGCCGGAGCGTCCGTCACGGCGACACCGACCGGTGTCGTCGGCCCGGCGGTGGAATCGACCCGCTGGGAAACACCGCTGGCGGGGCGCAGGAGGCTGCCCATGCGGATTGCGGCGCGGGTCTTGCCGACCGGTGCGGTGCCGCTGGTGGCGACGGGCACGATGCCGCCAGCGGGGGCGGAGGTCAGCGCAACCCCGTCGGCCGGATGATCCGGCTCCAGCCGGCGCACCCGGTCGTAGTCGCGCTGTACCAGATTGCCGACATCGACGCCGCCGGAGCCCACCCTGCGGAACTCGCCGGCGCAGTCCACCGCCTCGAACCGGTTGGCGCGGCAGGCACCGGAGACGCTGAGTGCGGGGGCCAAGCCGTCGCGGCCAAGGCGGATCAGCCGCTCGGCATCCTCGAACCGGTTGCCGATGGCGGACGATGCGACCATGGCCGCGATCTCGATGTCGGCGGCGCGGTCGTTGGTGCCGTCGCCGAAACTGGCGCTGCCGCCGGTGAAGTGATTACGCTCCAGCGACCGCACCACGATCAGGCCGGCGACAGGCCGCTTGGGCAGGCGATAGGCCGGCAGCAGCGAGCCGCTGCAGCCGATCAGCACATTGCCGTACATCTCCGCCATCGGCCCCTGGATCCAGCCGTTGCCACAGGCCTCGAAGGCGCAGTCCAGGAACTTGTTGTTGGACAGGAAGGTCCGCCTCGGCGCCCCGTCCTCCGCCAGGATGGCGTAGGGGGAGAAACCGAAATGGCAGGAGAGGAAGCTGGAATGGTCGATGCCGTTCTCCGGCGCCACGGCGATCGAGGCCAGCGTGTTGCCGGCGAGATCGGTGTCGAGGAACAGGTGATCGCCGAAACTGTCCGTCCCCGCCGACCAGTAGGCGCCGATGTGGTTCTTGGTCAACTGGCAGGAGATCAGCGAGGAATGGTCGCGCCAGACATCCACTCCGGCCCGGAAGCCGAACACCCCGATGCGCTCCAGCAGGAAGCGGGAGGTCATGGCGATCCCGCTCATCCCAGGCGGCGCATCGCCGGGCCGGTTGCCGGGCTTCGGCCCACGCAGGCTGAGATGCGCTATGCGGCTGCGTTGATAGCCCCTGTCGTCGTCAGGGGCACCCTGCCGGCTGCCGGCGCGGATGGCGAAGCGGCCTGGGCCGAGATCTTCCGGCCAGGACAACAGCGAGGCCCGCATGCCGGCGCCGACGATCTCCACCTCGTTGAAGGCGTCGTCATAGCGGTCGAGGTTGGGCAGGACGACTTCGCCATCCAGCCGGTACTGGCCGGGGGGGACCAGCACCGTCCCGCCCCGGCCCCCACGTGAAAGCTCCAGCACAGCGCCTTGCAGAGCCGCCCAGTCGCATTCCTGGTCCAGCGACCGGACGTGGGGATGGATTCGCCGCGCCGCCTCCAGGCTTTTGTAGCGTTCCGACAGGGGATGGCTGCGCCCGTCGCCGATGGCGCCGCGGTCGCGGATCGACAGGGCCGGGCCGGCTCTGGGCGGCGGATCGGGAGGAGGACGCAGGGACTTGTCCTGAGCGGCTTGTGCGGCGGCCGGCAGGGCGAAGGCCACCGCCAGCAGCGCGCGCCTGCCAAGGCTGCCGCCGGCGGCCCCGCTCATGGCGCGCGCACCTGCGCCGGTTGGCTTAGCCCGCTGCTGAGGGCAGTGCGATAGACCTCTTCCACCCGGTCGAGGTGGCGGTCCAGGGTGAAGGGGGCTTGCCAATAGCGATCGTAGGCGCTGCGTCCCATGCGCTCCACCTCCGCATCGTTGGAGAGCAGTTTGAGGCAGCGGGTCAGGTCGGCGGCATCGCCGCTGCGGAACAGAAAGCCATTCTCGCCAGTCTCCACCGTCTCTGCCGCCGCGCAATTGTCGCTGACGACCACGGGGACGCCAGTCGCCAGCGCTTCGTAGGCGGCCAGACCAAAGGTTTCGTACCACAGTGACGGCACCACCAATGCCCGCGCCCTCCGGACTTCCTCGAGGACCGCATCGGGTGGAAGCCAGCCGGCAAGCTGCGCGTCCGGGTTCAGGTGGCGGACTACATCGGCTTCCTCCCCGTCGCCGATGAAGCGTACCGGGCAGCCGGCCTGTGCCGTTGCGTCGGCCAAAAGGGCAGCGCCCTTCTCGCGGGACAGGCGGCCGACGAACAGGACCGGCCGGTTGCCGGCGACCGGAGCGGGGCCGCGGTCTTCCACTTCCACCGGGTTTGGGATCGGCACCGTTACGGTGCCGGGCGCCAGATGAGGGGCGATCACCGCGCGCTGCCGGTCGCTGAGCGTCACCAGCACCATGCCTGCGGTCAGGCCGCCGGACAGGGCTGCCGCCGCATGGCGGGCCGCCCGCCACCATTTATGGTGCCGGGCGCGGGCATCGCAATCGGTGGCGAGGCAGCCGGCGGACAGCGCCCGGTGCGGGCAGTTGGCGCCTTCGGGAAAGATGAAGAAGGCGCCGTTGGGACAGAGCGGGAAATAATCGTGCAGGGTCATCAACACCGGCAGGCCCGACTTGCGGCAGACGGGGAAGACGCTGGGTGACAGCGCCTTGGCCCAGCCATGGATATGGACCACGGTGTCGTTGGCCGGACAGCTGCCGAGCAGACTTTCCAGCGCGCGGGCAGCCTCGCGGTTCCAGATGCCGCGCACGGCAGCCTGGACGCGGTCGGCGTTGCCCTTCAGGTCGGGCTGCTCCAGGCAATGGACGGTGATGCCGTCGGTCAGCAGGGCCGGGTCGATGGGCGGAACGGCGGTGAAGACATGGACCCGGTGGCCGCGGCGTGCCAGCCCGGCCGCCCCGGTGATGGCGACTTTCGCCAGCCCGCCGCTGGGGTGGGCATGGTCGCACAGGATGACGATCGTGCTCATCGGGGGATGCTCATTGCAGGGCGCCCCGGTAAATGGCGGCGGTGCGGGCGGCGATCACCGGCCAGTCGAAGCGGCTGCGGACCAGCGCCCGGCAGACGTCGGCGGTGGGCAGGCGACGGACGCCCGTCAACGCCTCGGCAAGGCCGATGCCGATCGCCTCTGCCTCGGTTCCGGCCAGCACGAGGTCGCCGTCCAAGCCCTCCACGACCTCCGGCAGACCGCCGACCGGGGTGACCATCACCGGCGTGCCGGCAGCCAGCGATTCCAACGCGGTCAGGCCGAATCCCTCCAGTGTCTGCGATGGCATCACGCACAGGTCGGCGCCGCGGTAGGCCAACGGCAGATGGGCGTCGGGAACAAAGCCAAGCAGCCGGACATGCTCGTCCAGCCCCAGCGCATCGATGCGGTCCTGCAGGGCTGCCGCTTCCGGTCCACGGCCGGCGACGACCAGCAGGACGTCGGGTGTCCGGCGGCGCAGGTCCACCATCGCATCGACCAGCGCGGTCAGTCCCATGCGCTTCACCAGCCGGCGCACCGTCAGAACCGTGGGCCGCCCCTGCGGCCAGCCGAGACGGGCACGCGCCTGCTGCCGGCTGTCGGGCAGGTCGTAGCGGTCGGCGTCGACACCGCCCGGCACCCGATGGATACGCTCCGGCGGCACGCCGTAACGCTCGGCCAGGATGGTGGCGAAGGATCGCGACAGCACGACGAAGCGGGTAGCACGGTGATAAACCAGCCGCTCCACCATGAATTTCAACCGCACCGCCAGCGGACTAGCCCCTTCCGCCGCACTTTCCAGGGCCCAGGGACCATGAAAGTGGACGATCAGCGGCCGGTTGCGCAGGGCGGGCAGGGCGCTCACCGTGTTCAGAGCGAAGTGCGAAGCGACGAGGTCGGGTGACTGTCGGCGTAAAGCCTTGGCGATGGCGCTCCGTGCCCCTGCCAGCCGGCGTGGCAGCGAGGCGGTCGGCGATGCGAAGCTGTCGATGCGGGCCCCGTTGTCCAGCGTTTCCGAGACGGTGCCCAGCACCAGCCCCGAAAAGGCGATGCCCTGTTGAGGCAGATGACGGGCGAGGTGGTAGAACATGTTCTCCGCCCCGCCATGGGTTTCCGGGAACCAGCCCAGCCCAAGCTGAAGAACGCTGGTCTCCCGCAATTCCCTTGGCAGCGAGCCGGGCAGGATCAGGCTTCCATCCATGGCTTGTCCTCTTTGAACCGGTGGGCGGGGCCTGCCGGTTGAATGGTGGTCTGCCGACTGGCCAAGCCGTGGTTCTTCGCCGCCATCGCCATGCCCAGGAAGAACCAGAAGCCGACGCCCGTCACCTTCACCAGCGTGTGTTCGAAGACCATGCAGCCCAGGATGGTCAACGCCGCCGTTTCGGCACAGCGGGCGAACGGGTAGGGCGGCGCCCCGCCCCGGCGCAACATGCCGACGGTCAGCGCGATGATGCCGGCGACATAGCCCAGCGTGCCGGGCCAGCCGAGTTCGTAGGGCACGCGCAGGATGCCGCTGTCGAAAAAGGCCATGGCGCCCAGCTGCCCGTCCTCGTTGGTCAGCTTGGTCGCGGTGTCTATGGTGCCGAGCCCGGCGCCGCGCACTTCGGTCAGCGCCTGGATCAGGAAGCGGCCGTAGAACTCCTGCCGCTCCTGATAGCTGCGGTCGTTCTCCATCGAATTCAGCGTGTCGAAGCGGGAGACGATCGCCTGACTGACCATCGGCACGCTGAGGAGCGGCAGGGAGCACAGCACCAGCCCGACACCGACCGCGACCAGCCGCAGCCGGTGCCGGCCCGGCATGGTCAGCAGCAGCCACGCGAAGGAGAACAGCCCGGCCAGCCACGCCGCCCGCACAAGGCTGAGCATCAGGGATCCCAACGCCAGGGCGCCGGCGATGGGAACGAGAATGCCGCGCGCCGCCGGCAGCACCGCCAGCCCGGTCACCAGCAGGAAGGCCAGCGGGCCGGAGGAATTCAGCGTGCTGAACACCCGCACCTGCATCGGCAGCGGCATGCCCTGGTTGGTCATGCCGACATTGATCAGCCAGCGCGCATCCCAGGCAGGCATGACGAAATACTGGATCAGGCCATAGCCACCGACCAGGGCCATCCCCAGCACGAAGGCGCGGAGCACCGCGTCACGCATCTGCGGGTAGAGCGGCCAGTGCAGCGCCACGTAAAGCCCCAGCGTCACCGGCACCAGCCAGTTCAGCAGCGCGAAGGTCGCCGCCGCCATGCCGGCCTGGGTGATGCCGTTGAAATATGCGTAGAAGATGCCGAGCATCACCGGCACGAAGCCGAAATAGGCGCGGTAGCGCAGCATCGGCAGATACTGTCCGATGACCAACCAAGTCATCGCGCCGACGGCGAAGGGCGTCACCATGACCGGGCTGATGACGCTCCATCCCGCCTGATAGTCGACCAGCCGCCGGACCTCCGGCGTCAGGAACCACAACCACCAGCTGAAGGCGGCGAAGCGGGCCGGATCACGCGTCACCAGCAGCGCGCCGACGATCAGCGCGGCGACCGGAAAGATGATCTCCAGAAGTCCGGCCTTGCCGACCAGCACCGGCATCGCCACCAGAAACCAGAAGATCGGTGCCGCCAGCTTGCCAACGGATGGCAGGCCGGCCGTGGCATGATGAGTGTGGTCCGCGCCAGCGGTGGCGACGGTCATGCCGGTGTCTCCCGCCAGTCGCGCATTCCCGCCAACCGGCCGCGCAGCGTGGCGCGCAGCTTCGCCCCGGCATGGCGGTCGCCGCGCAGCCGCAACCGTGCCCATTGCGCCAGTCCGGGAAACTCGCAGGTTCCCACCAGCGTGGCCCACAATGCGAAGACGACGCGGTTGGCCGGGCCGAAATGAGCCATCAGGGCGAGCGTGTCGTTGAAGGTCGCGTTTTCCTGGGCCAGGGGGTGGAAATGATCGGTGCCGCGCTGGTCGATATCAAAACGCACGGCAGGGAAGTGATCGACCGCCACCAGAGGGTCGTAGACCAGCCGCCAACCCCGGCGGGACAGGCGCAGGCAGAAATCCACCTCGTTGCGGACCTGGGCGCCGCTGCCGCGCAGGCGGGTGTTCAGCCGCTGGCCGGCGATGGCCGCGCGGCGGAAGCTCCAGTTGGCGCCTTTCAGCACATCCACGTCCTGGGCCGGGCCGACGCCAAGATGGTGGTTGCCGATCACCCGGCCGAACCATTGCAGCCTGCCGACCACCTCCGCCTCGCCGGATTCCGGCACGTCACCGTGATAGACATGGTCGCGGCCGCCCACGCCGCCGATGCGGGGATCGGTGCGATACCAGGTTTCGATCCGCTCCACCCAGTCGGGATGGGGAACGGCATCGTCGTCGGTGATGGCGACGATGTCGCCGCGGGCATGGTCCATTCCGCGGTTGATGGCGGCGACTTGCCCCGGCACATCGATGCCGACGACCTGAACCGGCAGGGCGGATGCATAGCGCCGGGCGACCTCTGCTGATCCGGGGTCGGTGTCGCGCACGGTGACGACGACCTGGACCGGCGCCAGCGTCTGACGGACCAGCCCATCCAGGCAGCTGGCGAGCTGGTCCGGCCGGCGATAGGTCGGGACGATGACGGTGACGCCCAGCCGTTCGATGGTGTCGGGATCGACCGGGACCAGCGACACCGGGCGGGCCGCGGTCGGCTGGCTCCGGGTTGACGGAGTCATGCTGTCGCTCATGCCGTGGCCAGCTCCCGCCCGCGGCTGCTGGCTGAATCGAACCGTTCCGGCGCCAGGAAGGCTTCCTCGCCGTTAACCCAGCTGTCGATGGTCTCGCGCAGGCGCATCTTGAACACGTCGCGGTCGAAGCGGGCGGCATGGGCGCGGATGGCGACGGGGTTGAAGCGATGCTCCTGCGCCTCGAACCGCTGAACCGCCTCGATCAGCCCCTCGGGCGTCTGTTGGTCGAAGAACAGGCCGGAGAGGCCGTCGCGCACCGTTTCGGTTGCCCCGCCGCGGTTCAGCGCGATCACCGGCCGGCCGGCGGCCATCGCCTCCACCGGGACGATGCCGAAATCCTCGTTGGCAGTGAAGATCAGCGCCCGGCAGGCGGCATAGTGGCGATCGAGTTCGGCCGGGGAGCAGTGGCCGACCAGTTCCACGGTCGGTCCGGCCATCTGCTTCAGCCGCTTGAACTCCTCCCCTTCGCCGACCACGACCAGCTTGCGCCCCATGCGGTTGAAGGCCTCGATGGCGATGTCGGCCCGTTTGTAGGGGACCAGCTGGCTGACGAACAGGTAATGGTCGCTCCGGTCGCCGCCGTCGGTGGCGGTGACGGTGGCGAAGCGCTGGGTTTCCACCGGCGGGTGGATGACGGTGGCGTCGCGGCGATAGACCCGCCAGATGCGCTGGGCCACCGTGTGCGAATTGGCGATGAAGCGGTCGACCCGCGCCGCCGTCGCCAGATCCCATTGGCGCAGCCGGTGGATGGCATAGGGCATCAGCGGGCGCACCATCGGCCCGGCCGAATGCAGGTAATCGTGATAACCGCTCCACACATAGCGCATCGGCGTGTGGCAGTAGCAGACATGCAGTGCGTCGGGCCGCGTCAGCACGCCCTTTGCCGGGCCGGACTCGCTGCTGATGACGAGGTCGTAGGCGCTGAGGTCCAGCTGTTCCAGCGCCAGCGGCATCAGCGGCAGGTATTTCTGGTACATCCGGTGGGCCATCGGCAGCCGGTCGATGAAGGTCGTGGTGACCCGGTGGCTGCGGATGATCGGCGACATGCGCTCCGGCCGATAGACATGGGTGAAGATGTCCGCCTCCGGATACAGCTCGCACAGGGCTTCGATGACCTTCTCGCCCCCGCGCATCCCGACGAGCCAGTAATGGACGATCGCGACTTTCATGGTGGGTTCTCCCGAAAGGGACCGGCGCTCACGTGAGCCGAGGATTCACACTTACGCGATGCGGCGCAGGCGGTAGGAGCGGCCGCTGGGCGGACGGGCGCCATATTCGAGGTTCGCGTGCTCGCGGGCATTCACCATCGACAGCACCGCCCCGCCGATCCGCCCGCCGACCTGCCGCACCTGCTTGATGCCGGCGCCGGCGAGGCTGGAGGCGGTGCGCGCCCAGCGCACGACGTAGAGGACCCGGTCGGCCAGCGGCGCCAGGATCAGCGCATCCGACACCGACAGCACCGGCGGCGTGTCGAGCACCACGACGTCATAGCGTTCGGCAAGCTCGACCAGCAGCGACAGCATGGCCTTCGAGCCCAGCAGGATCTGCGGCCGGTCGACCGGCCGGCCGGCAGCGATCACCGCGACCCGACGGCGGTCGTCGATATGCACCACCTGATCCAGCGTCGCGTCGCCTTCCAGCAGGTCGGTCAACCCCTTGGGCGGGCGGACGCCGCCGAGAAGCCGGTGAACGGCGGGGCGGCGGGTGTCGCAATCGACGATGACGACGCGCCGGCCAATGTCGGCCAGGAAGGCGGACAGGGCGACCGCCAGCGTGGTCTTGCCTTCCCCCGCCACCGAGGAGGTCAGCATCACCACCTCGCCGCCCTTGATGCTGGCCGGCTCGGCCCCGGTGCGGACCAGATGCAGCCGGGCGCAGAGCCGCCAGACGGCCTCGGCGAAGTCGCCGCCGCCGGTGTCGGCATAGGGATCGCGACCGGCTTCGGCACTGGCGGATCGTTTGGTCCGGCCCAGCAGCGGCACTATGCCGACGGCGGGCAGGCCCAGCACGGCCTCCACCTGATGAGAGCTGTAGACCCCGCGCTGCTGCATGGTGCGCACCAGGGCGATGCCGGTGGCGATGGCGCCGCAGACAATGGCGGCCAGTCCCGCCAGCACCGTCTTGCCCGGCCCGACCGGCCCGCCAGGCACGGCGGCGGCCGAGACGATGCGCACGTCCGGTGTCATCTCCAGCGCTTGCAGCACCTGGGTTTCCTTCAGGCGGGTGACGGCACGGCGATAGTTGTCGTCGGACGCATCGGCCTGCCGCTGTAGGTCGCGCAGCCGTACGTCGGCCTGGAGCGTGTCGAAGGATTCGGCGCGCAGAGCCTCTAGCCGGCGGGACAGGTCCTGGATCTTGGCGACCTGCTGTTCCACCTCGCCGCGCAGGCTGCGGACCACGCGGTCGATCTCGGTGGCGAGGGTGGCGCTCAGCTCGCGCAGTTCGGCGGTCGGCCGGTTCAGCGCCGGGTGGCGGTCGCCATACTGGGCCCGAAGTTCGGCAAGCTGGGCGTTCAGCGCCGCCTGACGCTGGCGCAGGGTCGTGATCAGCGGGTCGCCGCCGATGTCGGCGCCGGTCAACGATTCCGGATTGCCGGGCCGCACCGACTGCAATTGCCGCAGCCGGGCCTGGGCGTTGGCCTGGGCGCTGCGCGCCTCCGCCAGCTGGGCGTTCAGGGCCGACATTTCCTCGTTGACCAGCGGAGCGTCACGCCCCTTCACCATGCCGGTTTCCGAGCGCATCGCCTCGACTGCCGCGCGTCCGGTGGTGGTCATGTCCTGGCGCAGCTCGTCCAGCCGGCTTTGCAGCCATTCGCTGGCATTCTGGGTGGCGTTGCGCTTCGCCTCCACCTGGATGGCGATGTAGGCGTCGGCGACGGCGTTGGCGGCACGGGCGGCCAGCTGCGGATCCTTGGCTTCCACCGTGATGCGGATGGCGCGCGACTGCACGCCGGGGCTGATGCGCAGGTTCTTCTGAAAGGCGTCGGTAAGGCGGGCGCTCTCCCGCTCCTGTGCGTTGCCGGTCGACGGGGCCGGACGCGGCGGCGGAGTCACGAGGGTGGCCAACTGCTCAGGCAGCATCGCCGCCACGTCGGTCAGCAGGGCGCGGCCGTCCTCCATCAGCGGGGCGAACAGGCCCGGCTTGTCGGCGGTCGCGGCATATTCCGGTTCCTGCCCCAGGTTCAGCGTCTCCACCACGCGGCGGGCGAGATCGCGGGAGCGGAGGATTTCGACCTCCGTATTGACGGTGTCGAGATAGATCCCCATCGGCTCGGAGACGGAGGGGATGTTGATGACGCGGTTCGGATGTGGGTCAATCACCACGACGGCGGAAGAATTGTACAGCGGGGTCATGACGTTGACCAGCAGCAACGCCGGCAGCCACAGCACCGCGGTCAGCCCGAGGATCAGCCATTTCTGCCGCCACAGCATCTGGGCCAGCCGACCGACATCAATCTTGTCGGCGCCCGTTCCGACCGGCGGTGCGACGAAGCCGGCGGCGAACCCGGCCGTGCCTGACGGCAATCGGTGTTCCGGTGCGTCCATGGGCTTGAACTCCTTCCTCTCGGGCGACCTGTGCGCGGTGGTGCAAGACGGCTGCGGTGGATCAGGCGACCTCTGCCGGATCGCGGCGAGGCTGGCGGGTGCCGGCGGGAGCTTCGGGTGGCAGGTGGGGGAGCGCCCCTTGAGACGCTGAAACGCCCTGTCCGGCCTTCACCTCCGCCAGGATGCGGGCGTAGCGGGCGACGGTGTTGGGAGTGACGTTGATCAGTGTCCCGGTCCCGCCGCCATTGGCGACAAGCTGGGCGACCTGGAACAGAGCGCGTCCCTTTTCCAGAACCTCGCCCGGCAGCATCCACAGGATGGAATCGATGTTGGACGCCAGCCATCCCGGCTGGCCGCTGCGCGTCAGGCGGCGTTCGGCCGTCCGGACCTGGGCGGTGTTGCGGATGGTGTAGAAGGGCGACCAGCCATCCCAATCCCCGGCCGTGAAAGGCAGGGCTACAAAGCCACCGTCGGTCACCGCCGGCTCGGCATCGCCGAAGCCGGCCTTGGTCCACATATAGTCGAACCCGGCGGAACGGACGGCGGCGGCGATCTCCGGCCGCAAAGGGCCGGGCCGGGAGCTGTCATAGGGCCGCCACGCCTCGTAGAAGCGATCAAGCCGGTAGCGGCGCAGCGCATTGCCGATCATGCGCCGGGCGTCAATCGCCGGCCCGCCCGCCTGCGATGCTGTCTCGACGCTGGCCGCAGGGGTCTCGGACGGGCGCGGCCGGGGGGCGATGCGCAGGACCGGGCGTCCCTCCTCCCAATGCAGGCGCGGGGTGTGGCCGGGCACCAGAGGGGAGTCGACCAGCGGCCACCAGCCGCGGGGCATCAGTCCCGGCGGCAACAGGGTGGCGACCTCCGCCCGGGCGTCGGCCAGCAGGCGGGCGAGTTCGCCATCCGGCATCTCCCCCTCGGCGCAGACGCCGCGCCCGGTGCTTCCCAGCAGAAGCTCCACCCGGCCCAGCACGCCGCCGCGGTCCTCCGGGATCGACAGCAGGGCGAGGTCGGCGGGGCTGGACTGGGTCAGGCTGTCGACGGTGACCACCAGACCGCAACGCAGCCCGGTCGCCGCCACCAGATCGAGGATGCGGGGAATGCAGTGCAGCTCGCGGATCATGCCCGACCACAGCACCAGCGTGGTCAGCACCCGTCCTTCCGACGCCCAGCGGAGCAAAGTGGCGTCGTCCGGCTCATAATCGGTGAAGGAACGCGGCGGATCCGGGAGATGCAACGGTACCGCAGCGGCGCTGGCGAAGGGCGGGTCGGGATCGACGATCTGCAAACCGCGGCCCAGCCGGCCCAGTGCGAAAAAGTCATGGTCGTCGAACTGCCGGCCATAGACCGGATCGGCACCGGCCTGGATCAGGTCGGCGGCACGCTCGATCACGTCAGTCTGCGGCCGGCCGTAGAGCGGCAGCAAACGCTTGGTCGCCGCCAGCGGCAACTGCGCCGCGATCAGGTCGGGATCGCCCAGCAGGGTGCCACGGCCCCAGCCGGCGTGCCGGCGTGCCAGCGCGGCGCTGAAGCTGGCATAGCTTTCCCCCGCCACCTTGCCTTCGGCGGCGTCGAGGCCGCCGGGAAAGTCGCGGGCGCGCACCGGGTCGACGCAATGACCGGTGAAACGCCGGGCGCCTAGGTCTTCCAGCCGCTCCCGCAGCCCGGCATCGGCGCTGATGTCGATGCCGAGGCAGGGCTCCGCCATCAGTTGCGGGTAGAGGAAGGGTGCGGCGACGATGCCGAGCGGGGTCTGCGGCGCCATGTCCAGCACCGCGACCTCCTCCGGGATCGGCTGGCCCAACAGATTGAAGGCGGCCTCATAGAGGGCGGCGGGATCGCGGCTGCGCAGGGCGCAGTCGCCCCCCGCTTCAACCACCGGCCAAAGCGGGGAGGCCGGGTCGCCCAGCGCCACGACCCGGTGGCAGGTGGTCAGCCACAGCGCATGGTCCAGATGCCGGCCGCCGGCCATCAGGCTGCCGGTGCCGGTCGCCTCGGTGCGATTGCCGTCCTCCCAGCCGCCGAAATGGCGGCCGCTGCGGCGCCCGTCATAATACAGGTCGAAGACCCAGCCAGCGCGTTCCGCCGCGGCGGCCAAAACCGGTGCCATGGCGACACGGTGCGGGTCGCCGCCATGGGCAAGGAAGAGGAGAAGAGGCGGCTTGGAGGGCGGTTGGGTCACGATGCTTGCCCCTCCGTACCGTTGCCACCGCGTCGGCACCACCACAGGTGCCATTTCGCCACCCCGGGCGGGCCGAAATGATCGGTCTTCTGCAACGTCAGGCCGGTCGCGGCGATGGCCTTGCGCATTTCCGGCGCCCAATGGTGGCGGACAAGCGCCTTCCACTCCGGCAGCACGCCGTGGCAGCGCATGGTCGCCAGCAGCCGGTCGGGCCGCCAGCGGTAATAGCGGGGATAGGCGATCACCCACAGCGGATTCGCGTTGGTGGTGTCGCAGACGATCCGTCCGCCGGGCTTGACCACCCGTTGCAGCTCGCGCACGCCGGCCTCCAGGTCCGGCAGGTGGCAGAGCAAGTCCATGGCGATAACGAGGTCGAAGCTGTCGTCGGCGAAGGGCAGCTTGCGGGCGTCGGCCTGCTGGACGGTCAGGGCGGGGAAGCGTTCCTTCGCCTCGGCCAGCATCTCGTGCGAGATGTCGACCAGCGTCACGTCATGGCGGCCGGCGAAGGGGCCGGTGATGCGGCCGTAGCCGCCGCCGACATCGAGGATGCGCATCCGCGACAGCCGTTCCAGCTCCGCCGCCACCGCGCGCCGCTTCTCGTCATAGATGCGGTAAAAGGGAGTGGTCGGGTGATCGGGACGGAAATGGCGGCGGTAGCCGTTGTTGTAGATGCCGGAGCCGGCGGCCTGCGTGCGTTCCGTCCTGGCGGTCTCCAGCAGGGCGGCGACCTGGGCGGCGACAGTGTCGACATCGAAGCTCTTCACATGTTCCAGACCGGCGGCGGCGACGGCCTTCAGTCCCTCGGGGGCGGCCAGCCGGGCGATCAGCATGTCGCGCAGCGGTTCGGCCTGTCCCGGTGGAACCAGCCATCCGGTGCGGCCATGCTCGATGATCTCCGGGAAGCCGCCGCAATCGCTGGCGACCACCGGCACGCCGAGCGCCATAGCCTCCACCACCACGAAGCCGAAGCTCTCCCACAGGGAGGGGACGACCGCCAGTTCCGCTCGCGCCACCACGGCCAGCGCGTCGTTGCGCGGCAGGGCGCCGGTGAAATGGACGCGGTCGGCGACCGGAGCCACGTTACGGCGAAACTGGTCGATGATGGCGGCGCTCGCCGGGTCCTCGCCACCGATCATCATCAGATGCAGATCGGGGTTGGCGGCCAGGACGCCGGGGATGGCGCGGCCCAACATGGCGATGCCCTTGCGCCCCTCCAGCCGGCCGAAGAAGGCGATGAAGCGCTTCGGCAGCCCGATCGGCGGTTCGGCGCCGCGGGCTGCCGCCACCGAGGCAACATCGATGCTGTTGGGGATGATTTGGACCAGTTCCGGCGGGATGCGCCAGTAGTCTGCCACCCGGCGGGCGATGGCGCGGGTGGAGGCGTAGATCGCGGCGCTGCGACGGGTCTGGTCCCGCTCCAGCGCGTTCAGCAGATGGGTATGCGGCACCCAGGGCTGGGTGTTGGTGTCCATGACCAGCCCTGTTGGTGTCGCCAGCCGCGTGACCACCGGGATGGTGGTGAAACGGGTCAACCACCAGGCGTCGGCATCGAACTCCGCCGCATGCACAACGTCGGGACGGAAGGCGCGAACGGCATCGGCCAGCCGGCGGTTGGTCCGGAAGCGGTCCAACACCGCATGCACGTGCGGTCCGGGATCGACGCGCTGCACCGTCACGCCGTCCTCGATGGTGGTGCCGGCGGGCAGGGCGCCGGCCTTCCAGGGGGTAACCACCTGAACGGTATGGCCGAGCCGTGCCAGCGCGCGGGCCATCGTGTGGGTGTGCGTGGCGATACCGCCGAGCTTTTCGCCGGGTGGGTATTCGGGCGTCAAGAGCGACAATCGCATTGCGGTTTCCTCAATTCCTTTGAAGTCGGTCACTTGCCCACCGGGCCGGCCAAAGTGGAGGCCGGAGTGGCGGCCACCGGTGAGGGCTTGTCGAACAGGCGCCGCGGCAAGGCTGCGAGCATTGCCGGGTCGGGAATAAAGACGCGCCAGGGCAGTCCGGTCGCCCGGCGGTAGAGTGTCGCCGCGGTGGCGAACACCAGTGTGTAGGCGACGGTGGAGACGATGGCCGCCGCCAGGATTCCGCCGCTGCGCAGGAACAGCAGCAGCCCGCCAAGCGTGACCCCCATGCCCAGCAGGTTGGCCAGGGTGGCGGTGAAGGGCCGGTTTTCGGCATAGAGCCCGTTCAGCAGGATCGACGCGGCGGCATAGAGAACCGCACCCGGCAGCAGCAGCCGCAACGGAAGGGCGCTGTCGGCGAAGGGCGGGCCATAGACCAGCCTGATGGCGATGTCGGCGAAGACGAACAGGCCGCCGCCCAGCAGGCCGCCGATGGCGAAGGTCGCCTGAAGGCTGTTCAGCACGAGTTCGCGCCCCGACCGGCCCCGCCGGGCGGCGGCGGGCATGACCACGGTGGCGAGCGCGCCGGACAGGCTGACGATCAGCCAGGACAGGCTGGTCGCCAGGGCATAGAGTCCGACTTGCGCTGCCGGCAGGACGGCCGGGATGATCAGCAGGTCCAGCCGCTGGGTGATGACGCCGCCCACCACGTCGCCGTGGGTGCGCAGCGCATACCAGGCGGTCTGCCGCCCGAGCACGAGGTCCGGCCGGCCGATGCCGTGGCGGCGGACCAGCAGAGTGGCCGCCACCGCCAGCACCAGGGTGCTCATCGTCGCCTGGACGATGACGGCGCTCTCCACCGTGAAACGGCCTGCCGCCCAAAGCAGAGCGTAGAGGATGGCGACACCGGCCGGCTGGATGAAGGTAAGCGCGTTGAAGCTGCGGAAATCCTGGTCGCCCAGGATCAGTCCGAGCATCAGTTCCGACAACAGCGCCATCGCGATCATCGGCAGGTAGAGCCGTGCCAGCGCCAGCGTCTCCGTCGGCTGGGCCGCCAGCAGCGTCGGCAGCAGCAGATAGCCGATGCCGATCGCCAGCACCGCGACCGGAAGCAGGATCAGCGTCCAGGTGCCGAGCAACCGTCCGCCGGCGGCATGATCCCGCGACAGTGCGTAGGTGACCGCCTTGCCGCAGCCCATGCCGAACAGCCAGCCCAGCAACTGCACGGTGGTCAGCACCGCGGCCAGTGCTCCCCGGCCGTCCGGGCCAATGGTGCGGGCGACCAGAATCCCGGTCAGCAACCCCAGCCCCATCGTTGCGGCGGTGACGAGCACCGTCGCAATGCCATCCCGGGCGAAGCCGGTCCGCCATGTCGCCGCTTTTCGGCCGATCAAACCCTTCAGCATCGTGCCGTTACCCCCCCGTTGATGCCTCAGACGTCTGCGCACTGCGCATTCCCCCGATTTGCTGCTTCTTGTTTTGGTTGAAGTCCCGATCCCGATTTGTGACGACCACCTCGGTGCACTTTTTCGGGCTATAGAATGCTTGCTTCACCAACATTTTCCGATAGTTCGGAAAGTTATCGGGAAGAGGAACAACGATAAAAATTCGCCGTTATTGGTATCGGCGGGCATTATTTGTTGTGCGTTGCAAACAGGACGGTAGTGGGGTGTTGGGTTGGGGTCAACGCCGCTTTTGGAACTGTTCTTCCCACACACCAGGGGAGTATTTTTCTTTGAACATCCGTTGCCGAAAACCGGCTGCCCTAGCGTATCTTTCGGGCATGGGTTATCGGCGACGCCCATCGTCCGGCATCGGGAGTAGCCCGTTGCCGGGCGGATCGCACACGGTTGGGGAGGGGGAGACGCGGCGGCAACCAGCCGCTGTCGTCGTCGTCTCCGTCAGTCGGCGTCGGCCATCCGCGCGGCGGTGGAGCCACGCACGACGCAGGTGCCGCCCAGGACAAGGCGGCGGCTGGGGCGGTCCGGCGCTTCCAGCCGCTCGAACAGCAGGGCCATGGCGGACTGACCGATGTCCTGCACCGGCTGTTCGATGACGGTCAGGCCGGGGCCGACCAGTTCTGTCCAGGGTTCGTTGTCGAAGCCGGCGACCGCGATCCCGTCGGGGATCGGCAGCTTCAGCCGGCGGGCGGCTTTGACCACCCCCATCAGGAACAGGCTATTGCTGACGATGAAGGCCTCCGGGCGGTCATCTTCCGACATCCACTCCACCACCGCCGCCTCCGCCGCCTCGGCATGTGGGGCAAGAAAGCGGGCCGCCGGGCTCAGGCCATGGGCCATCATGGCGGCCCGATAGCCTTCGTGACGCTCCTGGCCGGTCGTACTGGTATTGCCGAACAGGCCGGCGATGCGTCGATAACCCTGGGCGTGCAGATGCTCCACCAGCATCGCCGCTGCGCGCGGGTTGTCGAGGACGACTGCGTCATGGCCGCCCGTCGGCGCGTTGCGGTCAATCAACACCACCGGGAAATCGAGGTCCAGCCGGTCGAGACGGTCAAGCGTCGCGCGGGTGGGGGCGAAGATCAGCCCGGTGATCCGCTCCTCCTGCATCAGGCGCAGATAAAGCTCCTCCCGTTCGGGATTCTCGTCGCTGTTGCACAGGATGACGCGCATCCCGGCGCGATAGGCCGCATCCTCCACCGCTCGGCTGACGGCGGTGAAGAAGGGGTTGCGGATGTCGGACACCACCAGCCCGATGGTCTGCGAATGCTGGGATCGCAGCCGCCGCGCCGAAAGGTTGGGGCGGTAGCCGGTGTCGCGCACCGCGTCCTCCACCCGCTTGCGCAAGGCATCGCTGACAGGACCGTTGCTCAGCACGCGCGACACGGTGGCGACCGATACGCCGGCTGCCAGGGCCACGTCCTTGATGCTGGCGGTTTTTCCCGAGGCGCTCATGTCCAGACCGATCGTGTGGAAGGGTGTCCCGATTGGGGCGGCGACCTCAAGCCATGCGGGCCGAGGAAGACCAGGGCGGCGCAGTATATGAAAACGTTTCCAATCGATCTCTTGGAGCATCCCTGATTTCGAGGCGCCTGACAAGACAGTCCTCGGAAAAACCTATATGTTGCAACGCAACAAGCGTTGACAGCGGAACTGTAATCGTTTTCACTGACATCAACAGGACAGACAAGAACCCGCGGAGGAGACGGTCGCCATGGCCACCGACACGCATCCCTTGAGCCTTCCCCCCGACCTGATCCGCCTGGGCGCCGCCCCGGCCGGGAAGGAGGCGGCAATCCGCGAGGCGGCACAGCTTCTGATCGCCGCGGGCTGCATCGATCCCGCTTATGCCGACAGCATGATCCGCCGCGAAACTGTGGCGAACACCTTCCTCGGCCATGGGGTCGCCATTCCGCATGGCATGGTGGACGACCGCAATCTGGTCCGTCGCAACGGCATCGCGATTCTCCAGGTGCCGGACGGCGTGGTCTGGAACGACGGGCAGACCGCCCGCCTAGTGGTCGCCATTGCGGCGCAGTCCGACGCCCATATCGCCATCCTTCGCCGCCTGACCCGCCTGATGCAGGACGAGGCGCGGCTGAACGCCCTGTTCACCACCGGCGATCCCGCCGACCTCGCCTCCGCCCTGTCGGACGAGACCTCGGTGCCGGCCGCGCCCGCCTCGGAGACCGGCGACCTCGCCGAAAGCTTCGAGTGGGTGGTCGATTACCCGACGGGCTTGCATGCCCGCCCTGCCGCCGCGTGGGTGGAGGCCGCCCGCGCCGCACCCGGCCGGATCCGCGTGCGCCATGGCGAGGAAACCGCGGACGGCAAGACGCTGGTCGCTCTGCTGCAATTGGGCCTGCGTCCCGGCGACCGCATCACCGTGTCGGCCGACGGGCCCGACGCCCGTGCGGTGCTGAACCGGCTGCGCGCCACCATCACCGGGCTGAGTGCGCGGGAGAAGGCCGATGCCGCCGCCGCGGCGCGCAAGGCGAAGTCGGTGGTGCAGGGCTGGACACCGCCGCCCTCTGCTGACCGCGAGATGCCCATGGTTGCCGGCATTGGCGCCAGCCCCGGCCTCGCCATCGGTCCGGTCCATGTGATGCCGAAGGCCGACCTGACGGTTCCCGACCGTCCGGCCCCGCTGCTGGACGGCGGCAACCGCCTGCACGAAGCGCTGAACCTGACCCGCCAGCAGCTGAAGGCGCTGGCGGACGACACCGCCCGCCGCCTTGGCCCGGCGGAGGCCGGCATCTTCGCGGCACAGGCGGAGCTTCTGAACGACACCGATGTCATAACGCTTGCCTGCCAGCTGATGGTGGAGGGGCATGGCCCCGGCTGGTCGTGGAACGAGGCGGTGGAGCGCAGCGCCACCCGGCTTGCCGCCAACCCCAACTCGGTGCTCGCCGGCCGCGCCGCCGACCTGCGCGACGTCGGCCGCCGGGTGCTGACCCGCATCGACCCGGATCTGCGCGGCGGCTCGATCCGCGATCTGCCCGACACCCCCTGCATCCTCGTCGCCGACGACTTGTCGCCGTCCGACACCGCCGCTCTCGACATGAGCCGCGTCATCGGTCTGGCGACGGCGCAGGGCGGCCCGACTTCCCATACCGCGATCCTGGCGCGCACGCTGGGGCTGCCGGCGATGGTGGCAGGTGGCGGTGCGCTGACCGAACTTGCCAACGGCACCACCGCGATTCTCGACGGCCAGTCCGGCCGCCTCTACCTCGATCCCACCGATGCCGACCTCGCCGCCGCCCGTGGCTGGATCGAGGAGCAGCGAGCCAGGAAGGCCCAGCAGGAGGAGCGGCGCAGCCTGCCCGCCCGCACCCGCGACGGCCACGTGGTGGAGATCGGCGCCAACGTCAACCGCCCCGATCAGGTGGCGATGGCTCTGTCGCAGGGCGGTGAGGGCGTCGGTCTGATGCGCACCGAATTCCTGTTCCTGGAGCGCGGCGACGCCCCCAGCGAGGAGGAGCAGTATCAGACCTACCGCGCCATGCTGGAGGCGCTGGATGGCCGGCCGCTGATCGTCCGCGCGCTGGACATTGGCGGCGACAAGCAGGTGCCGCATCTGCAATTGCCGCATGAGGAAAACCCGTTCCTCGGCGTGCGCGGAGCCCGTCTGCTGCTGCGCCATCCCGAACTGCTGGAACCGCAGCTGCGCGCCCTCTACCGCGCCGCCAAGGGAGCCAAGCCGGGGGCACTGCTGATCATGTTCCCGATGATCACCACGTTGCGCGAGATCGAAGCGTTGCGCGCCGTCTGCGACTGCATCCGGACGGAACTGGACGCCCCGGCGGTACCGCTGGGCATCATGGTGGAGGTGCCGGCAGCCGCCATCCAGGCCGACGTGCTGGCCCGCCATGTCGATTTCTTCTCCATCGGTACCAACGACCTGACGCAGTACGCACTGGCGATCGACCGCCAGCACCCTGAACTGGCGGCGGAGGCGGACAGCCTGCACCCGTCGGTCCTGCGCCTGATCCGGCTGACGGTGGAAGGGGCGGAAAGGCACGGCCGCTGGGTCGGCGTCTGCGGGGGCATCGCCGGCGATCCGTTCGGCGCCGCCCTGCTGACCGGTCTTGGTGTGCGTGAGTTGTCGATGACCCCGCGCGACATCCCCGGCGTCAAGGACAAACTGCGCGACAGCGACCTGGCCGGCCTGCGGGCTTTGGCCCAGCGGGCGCTGGACTGCGAATCCTCCGACGAGGTGCGGGCGCTGGAGGGGGAAGCGTCATGACGAATCCCGCCATAAGGTCGGTCGTCACCGTCACGCTGAACCCGGCCATCGACCAGACCATCACGGTCGAGGCCCTGAAGCCCGGCAGCGTCCACCGCGCCAAGGCGGTGCGCCACAATGCCGGCGGCAAGGGCGTCAACGTCGCCAGTTGCCTCGCCGACTGGGGCACGCCGGTGGTCGCCACAGGGCTGCTCGGCGCCGGTAACGCGGCGCCGTTCGAGGCGCTGTTCCAGGCGAAGAGCATAGCCGACGCCTTCCTGCGGCTGCCGGGGGAGACCCGCGTCAACATCAAGATCGCCGACCTCGCGGCCAACGACACCACGGACATCAACCTGCCGGGCCTGACCGCCGACGAAGACGCGCTTAACCGGGTGCGGGAGACGGTCCGTCGGCTGGTGGAGCCGGGGTCGCCGGTCCTGCTGGCCGGCAGCCTGCCGGAAGGCGTGCCAGTGCATGGCTATGCCACGCTGACCGCCGATCTGACCGGCGCCGGCGCCCGTGTCGTGCTGGACAGCAGTGGGGCACCGCTGGCGGCGGCGCTCGCCTCCACCGGTGCGCTCCCCCACTGCATCAAGCCCAACCGTCACGAACTGGAGGATTGGGTCGGCCGGCCGCTGCCGACCGACGACGATTTGCTGGACGCCGCACGCGGCCTCAACCGTCGCGGGGTGTCGGTGGTGGTGGTGTCGCTGGGGGCGGACGGTGCTCTGTTCGTCGATGGCACCCGCGCCCTGCACGGCCGGCTGCCGCCGGTCCAGGCGCTCAGCACCGTCGGAGCCGGAGACGCCATGGTGGCCGGGCTGATCGCCGCCTTCCAGCAGGACGGCGGGCTGGAGGACGTCGCCCGGCTGTCGGTGGCCTTCGCTGCCGCCAAGCTCGGCTGCTTCGGTCCCAACCTGCCGGATCCGGCGATGGTGCGGTCGCTCGCATCGCAAGTGGTGCTGACCCGACTTGACTGAATTTTCCGATGGGATCGGACTGGACTCAACACAGTGACAGGCGCGGGCGCGAACCCGCCAGGAGGAAACAATGGCGAACCTGTTGGCCGTGATCGCGGCGGGCGATCTCACCACCCAGGCCGTTCTGGCGGCGGAGGCATTGCGCAAGGCGGCGGCAAAGGCTGGCCATCGCATCCAGGTTGAGATCCGCACCAGCCTTGGGATCCAGGCTCCACTCGACGCCGGCGAACTGTCGGCGGCCGATGGCGTGATCCTGGTCGGCAGCGACGACCATGATGACGGACGGTTCGCCGCGATGAAGCGCAGCAGCGCGTCGCTGGACGATGTGCTGGCCAATGCCGATGCCGTGCTGGGGAAGGCGCTGTCCTCCACCGCCGCCGCCACGGCGTCTGCGCAGCGCCGGATCGTCGCCATCACTTCCTGCCCGACGGGCATCGCCCACACCTTCATGGCGGCCGAAGGCATCCAGCAGGCGGCGACCGCGCTGGGCCACAAGGTTCGGGTTGAGACGCAGGGCTCCGTCGGCGCCCGCGACACGCTGACCGAAGACGAGATCCGCGAGGCGGATGTCGTGCTGATCGCAGCCGACACCCAGATCGACCTGTCCCGCTTCGCCGGCAAGCGCGTGTTCATGAGCGGCACCAAGCCGGCCATCAACGACGGCAAGGCCCTGGTCAACCGTGCCTTGGCCGAAGCGAAGATGCATGGCGCCCCCGGCGGCGCCTCGGGCGGCACGGTTCCGCTGGCCGAAGCGGTCGCCGCCGGCAAGGCCGAGCGGTCGGCCCAGCGCACCGGCCCCTACAAGCATCTGATGACCGGCGTGTCCTTCATGCTGCCCTTCGTGGTGACTGGCGGCCTGCTGATCGCGCTGGCCTTCGCGCTGGGCGGTATCTACGTCTATGAGGAATCCAACGCCGGCACGCTGGGCTATGCCCTGTTCCAGATCGGCGCCAAGGGCGCCTTCGCCCTGATGGTTCCGGCGCTGGGTGGCTACATCGCCTATTCGATCGCCGACCGTCCCGGCATCGCTCCCGGCATGGTGGGCGGCATGCTGGCCGGCAGCATCGGCGCCGGCTTCCTGGGCGGCATCGTCGCCGGCTTCATCGCCGGTTATGGCACCGCCTTCCTCAACCGCCACATCAAGCTGCACCGCAACCTCGAAGGGCTGAAGCCGGTGCTGATCCTGCCTCTGCTGGGCTCGCTGCTGACCGGCCTGCTGATGATCTATGTCGTCGGTACCCCCGTCGCCGAGGCCCTGGCCTGGATGAGCGCCTGGCTGAAGGGCATGCAGGGCAGCAGTGCCATCCTGCTCGGCCTGCTGCTGGGCGCCATGATGGCCTTCGACATGGGCGGTCCGGTCAACAAGGCGGCCTATGCCTTCTCCACCGGCCTGATTGCCTCGCAGGTCTACACCCCGATGGCCGCCGCCATGGCCGCCGGCATGGTACCGCCGCTGGGTCTGGCGCTCGCAACCAAGCTGTTCGCCGACCGCTTCACCCATGAGGAACGCGAGGCCGGCAACGCCGCCGCGGTCCTGGGCATCGCCTTCATCACCGAGGGTGCCATTCCCTTCGCCGCCCGCGACCCGCTGCGCGTCATCCCGGCGCTGATGATCGGTGGCGCTCTGACCGGCGCGATGTCGATGGCGGTGGGTGCGGAGTTGAAGGTGCCCCATGGCGGCGTCTTTGTCCTGCCGATCCCCAACGCGGTGACGCATCTGCTGGGCTATATCATCGCGCTGGTCGTCGGCACCGTGGTGACCGCGGTGGCCCTGCGCATCCTGAAGAAGCCGATTGCCGCCGCGTCAGCGG
The DNA here is from genome assembly GCF_004923295.1 of Azospirillum sp. TSH100. Taxonomy (NCBI): domain Bacteria; kingdom Pseudomonadati; phylum Pseudomonadota; class Alphaproteobacteria; order Rhodospirillales; family Azospirillaceae; genus Azospirillum; species Azospirillum sp. TSH100. The sequence continues at coordinate 811,337 of NZ_CP039636.1, read as the reverse complement.
CGAAGCCTGCGGTCCAGGGGGCCGGGGCGCACGCCTGACCCTTCCCGTTTCCATCCCTTTCCTCTCGGGCGTCCTCCCGACCCTGGCCCTTCCCCGCTTCCGCGGGGAGGGGCCTTCTTTTTTACCGAAGATCCGGTTTCCGAATGATTCCGCGCCAGCTTTCGCCGCACCGCCCGTGTGATCCGTCAAGACACCGCCCCGGAGTGACCGATCCATGCTCGACGAAAAACCCGACGTGATGCTGGGCAACATGCTGCTGCATGTGAACCTGCTGGCTCTTGGCACGCTGATGACCAAGATGATGGCGGAGATGTTCCGCAAGGACGAGAACCCGGCCGGCAAGGCCGACGAATGGTTGCGTCTGTTCGAGGCGACTGCGGCCCAGATGACCTTCGCCGGCGAAACACCGGAATGGAGCGACCTGACCGCGCAGGAATTCCGCGACGTCCTGATGCAGCACATCCACCGCGCCCGGGCCATGGCGCTGGGGGAGGAATGCGACCCGCGCGCCTATCTGCGCCATCATGGCTGAGAGGGAAACCGTTCCGGCCGGCGGCCGTCATCGGTATTCCGGCCGCCGTGCCAGCCCGTCCTTCAGGTGCCGGATCGCCGCGTGCACCTTGGCCGGCACATGGCGCTTCTGCGGATAGACCGCCCACACTGCCGTGTTTGGGGGACGGTGACGGTCGAGCAGGGATAACAATCGGCCCTCGGCCACCGGCACACGCACGTAATAATCCGGAAGCTGGCACAACCCGAAGCCACGCAGCGCCGCATCCAGCACTGAGAAGCCGCTGTTGCAGCGCCAGCGGCCGCGCGGGCGGAACAGCCAGTCCTGGCCATTGTCGTCGAACAGCCAATGGTCCGATGTGCCGATCAGGCATTGGTGGGTACTGAGGCTGGACAGGCTGTCGGGCGTGCCGTGCCGTTCCAGATAGGAGGGGGCGGCGCACAGATGCATCGCGCGCGGGGCGATGCGCGTCGCCACCAGGCTCGACTCACTGAGCCGGCCGAGCCGGATCGCCAGATCATACCCCTCCTGCACGAGATCGAGTTGCCGGTTGGTCAGTTCCACCTCGATGTTCAGTTGAGTGTGGAGTTCCATCAGGTCGTTGATCAACGGCATGACGAACTGCTCGCCATAGGCGGTGGCGCAGGTCATGCGCAGCAGCCCCTTCACCTCGCTGTCGCTGCCACCCTGCAAGGCGCCGACCGCCAGGAAGGCGTCGTCGCGCTGTTCCGCCAACCGCTGGCAACGGGCGAGGAAGGCGCGGCCGCTCTCGGTCAGGCTGACCTTGCGGGTGGTGCGGTAGAACAGACGGGCCTGAAGCCGATCCTCCAGCCGCGCCACGCTGCGGCTGACATGGGAGGAGGAGACGCGCAACCGCTCCGCCGCGCGGGAGAAGCTGCCGGTTTCCGCCACCGCCATGAATTCGTCGATGCCGTCCCAGCCGCTCATGATCCTTCTCCCAGGGCTTTCTCCCAGGGCCATCCCGCGATTATCCCTGTGAAGCAAAAATCTATTCCCGAAATCGCCATTCTGGCAATGGCCAGTCGCGGTCTACACTGCGGGAATCAAATGCCAATTCGCATTGGCGAAACCGATTTGGGGAAGGAAACCCGCATGGTTCTATCGCGCGCCGCTGTCGCCTGGGAAGCCAACCGTCCGCTGGAGATCGAAGAGGTCGAGGTCGCGGCGCCCAAGGCCGGCGAGGTGATGGTCCGCATCGTCGCCACCGGCGTTTGCCACACCGACGCCTACACGCTGTCCGGCAAGGATTCCGAAGGCGTGTTCCCCTGCATCCTCGGCCATGAGGGCGGCGGCGTGGTGGTGGAGGTCGGCCCCGGCGTCACCTCCGTGGCGGTTGGCGACCACGTCATCCCGCTCTACACGCCGGAATGCGGCAAGTGCAAATTCTGCCTGTCCGGCAAGACCAACCTGTGCCAGGCGATCCGCGCCACCCAGGGCAAGGGCCTGATGCCGGACGGCACCAGCCGTTTCTCGCTGAAGGGCAAGGAGATCGCCCACTATATGGGCACCTCGACCTTCTCCGAATACACGGTGCTGCCGGAGATCGCGCTCGCCAAGATCAACAAGGCGGCGCCGCTGGAGAAGGTCTGCCTGCTGGGCTGCGGCGTCACCACCGGCATGGGTGCCGTGATGAACACCGCCAAGGTGGAGCCGGGATCGACCGTCGCCATCTTCGGCCTGGGCGGCATCGGCCTGTCTGCCATCATCGGCGCCACCATGGCGAAAGCCAGCCGCATCATCGGCGTCGACATCAACCCGTCGAAGTTCGAGATCGCCAAGCAGCTGGGCGCCACCGACGTCATCAACCCGATGGACTATGACCGTCCGATTCAGGAAGTGCTGGTCGAGCTGACCGACGGCGGCGTCGATTACAGCTTCGAGTGCATCGGCAATGTGAAGGTGATGCGCGCCGCCCTGGAATGCTGCCATAAGGGCTGGGGCGAGTCGGTCATCATCGGCGTCGCCGGCGCCGGTGAGGAGATCTCCACCCGTCCGTTCCAGCTGGTCACCGGCCGCGTCTGGCGCGGCTCCGCCTTCGGCGGCGTCAAGGGCCGCTCGGAACTGCCGGAATATGTGGAGCGCTACCTGCGTGGCGAGTTCGAGTTGGACACCTTCATCACCCACACCATGGGGCTGGAGGACATCAACCATGCCTTCGACCTGATGCATGAGGGCAAAAGCATCCGCTCGGTCATCCTCTACAACCAGTGAGATCATGGGCGCTCCCTCCTCCGGCCAGGGGGAGGGAGTCTTCCTGCGATCGTTATTCAAAAGGCCTTTCCATGACCGATCCCCTGACCACCCTGTTGGAAACCCGCGTCTTCGGCGGGCGGCTGATGCGGGTGCGGCACCAGTCCGCGGCGGTGGATTGCGAGATGACCTTTGCGGTCTTCCTGCCGCCGCAGGTGGACTCCGGCGCCAAGGTTCCGGTTTTCTACTGGCTGTCTGGCCTGACCTGTACCGACGAGAACTTCACTCAGAAGGCTGGTGCCTTCCGTGTGGCGGCCGAACTCGGCCTCGCCATCGTCGCCCCCGACACCAGCCCTCGTGGCGACGGCATTCCGGGCGATCCCGATGACGCCTGGGACTTTGGCTTAGGCGCCGGCTTCTATGTGGATGCGACAGAGCAGCCGTGGGCGCGCAACTATCGCATGCATGACTATGTGACGCGGGAATTGCCGTCATTGGTCGAGGCGAATTTCCCGGTGACCGACAAGCGATCCATCGCCGGCCATTCGATGGGCGGGCATGGCGCGCTGGTCTGCGCGCTGAAGCATCCGGGCTTCTACAAGGCGGTGTCTGCCTTCGCCCCGATCGTCAACCCGGCGGCGGTTCCCTGGGGCGAGAAGGCTTTCAGCCGCTATTTGGGGTCGGACCACGACCGCTGGCTGGAATGGGACGCCTGCGCGCTGATCCGGAATGCTCCCGAGCGGCTGCCGATCCTGATCGACCAGGGCGACCGCGACGGCTTCCTGGAGGCGCAGTTGAAGCCGCAGGCGCTGGTCGCCGCGGCGGAAGCGGTCGGGCATCCGGTGACGCTGCGGATGCAACCGGGCTACGACCACAGCTATTTCTTTATCAGCACCTTCATCGAGGATCATCTGCGCCACCATGCAGCGGCGCTGGCGGGGTAAAAGCCCGATAGGGCAGGGGGGCGGCTAGAGGCTGTCTGGTGCTTATTGAAGCACCAGACAGCCTCTAGGCTTCTAATGTTCCGTGCGATTCACGCTCCCGATGATTCCGTCTGAAGCGATCGCACTCTAGCCCCCTGTCTCGCGACGCCCCGCCTTACGCCACCCGCCGCGTCAGGTGGTTGTCCCAGCGGAAGGCCGGCGCCTTGCGTTCCGGCCCCGCTTCCGCGTTGATCGTCACCGGCTCGATCACGCCGAGCCCGCTGGTCGCCAGATAGCCGTCCCCGTTCGGCGCCAGACCGCAGCCGTCGGCCAGCGCGGTGGAACCCAGCCATGCCCCGTCCGCCGCATTCCACAGCCCGATGATCCCGCCAATCGGCGAACTGGCTGCCACCGTCTTCCCATCGGACGCCACGCTGCCGATATAGCCCTGCATGCGCGACAGCACATCCTCAGGCGTGTCGAACAGGCGGATGGCACCGCTGCCGGGGCGGTGGGCGCCAGTCAGGGGCTGGATCATGCCCATGGGCCGCTCGTCCTGAACACCGAAGGCGATGCCGCCGTCGTCAAGCAGGGCGATGTGGCGCATGCCGAGATTCGTGTGCTCCTCCGGCAACCGTACCTTGTCGAGCAGCTTGCCGGTGGCCGCCTCGACATAGGTCAGCGAGCTGTCCATGCTGTCGAGGTTCAGCTTGGCCCGACCGGTGTCGGGGTGGGTGATGACACCGCCGTTGGCGACCGCCAGCGTCGTGCCGTCGTGCATCAGGATCAGCTCGTGCGGGCCCAGCCCATGGGTGGGAATGATACCGACCCGGCGGTAATTGTCGGTGGCGTCATAGATCCCGATGGCGCCCTCCTCGCGGAGCACATCGTCCTCGGCGACATAGAGGATCCGGCCATCGGCGGAATAATCGCCATGGCCGGTGAAGCGGCGGTCGTCGGGCGCCCGCACCACCGGACCGGGGGTGCCGTCGGTCAGCGACAGGGTCTGGAACCAGCGGCCGGGGCGGCGGGCGAAGACGGCGGCCTCCGCGATACCCGGCCGAGGCACGATGCCATGGGCGCGGCCGGGTGTGGCGGTGGTGAACAGCAGCTTGCCGGACCGGTCCAGGGCAGCCACGCCGTAGCTTGGCTCGGCCCCGGCGGTGGCATAGGCGTTGAGGTAGAGCGTGCCGGCGTCCGCCGCATGGGCCTTGCCGGTCAGAGCAGCCAGCAGGCCGCCGATCATGCGGCCGCCCAACAGCCGTCCGCAGAAGCTACGCCCGGCCAGCAGGCCCAGAAGGTTCCTGCGATCAACTGCCATAGTCAGTCGCCATCCAGTTCATTGAAACCCAGCGTGATGTCCAGAAGCGGGGCCAGCGTGCCCAGCATCTCCACCCGTGCCGCCTTGACCAGCCGCAGAGCACTCTCGGTCTTCTTGCGGGCGGCCGGGTCGGTGACCGCCTTGTTCAACGGACCGGGGATCGCCTCCACCGCACTGATCGCGGCGGCGAAGCTCTCGTCGATCGCCTGCTTGGCGGTAGCGCCATCGTCGTTGGCCGGCAGCAGCGAGACGAAGCCCGGCCCGCCATGCTCGCCCATCAACAGGGCGCGCAGCCCCTCCAGATTCAGCGCGACGTTGCGCAGTGACCGGCCGCTGCGCAACGCCTCCACCACCATCGGCTTGGCATCCTCGATGCTGCCGCCGAGCGGCGCCATCAGCTTCTGATCGATCACCACCTGCATGGCGGTGATGGCGGAGGAATAGAGCGTGTTCACCGCTTCCGAAGCGGTCGGGCCGAGGACGGTCGCCTGCCCGGCGGCGAGCGGCGCCTCCAACTCCTTCCAGCCGTCGCGCGCCTCGGTGGCGATGGCCAGGATGTTGCGGGCGGCAGCGGCCGCGAGCTTGGCACGGTATTGTTTGGCGTCGCTGCCGGTAAAGCCGTCGGCGGTGACGCCCTCGTCGAACAGAAGCCGCTCCAGCACGGTCAGCCCCTGCACCGCAGCGCTCTGGCGGGCCAGCGCTCCCGGCTCCAGCAGTTTGGGGTCGTGGTCGCGCAGGATCTGGCCGATCTGGCGCTGGACCACGCCGGGCCGTTCCGGCCAGAAGGACATGCGGTCGGCCCGCAGATTCATGGTCAGCGGGCCGGGGCGCAGATGCTGAACGGCGGCCCAGGCGTCGGTGGTCTTGAAATGGGCGGCGCGCGCCTCCTCCAATCCGGCGGCAGTGGGGCCGGCGGCGAAGTGGTCGAGCGTCTCCACATAGGCGGTGGCGGCGCTCACCAGCGCATCGAAGCGCGGCATGGCGTGGCTGCGGACCATGCCGCCGAGGAAGGCGGCGTCCTTGTCCGACTGGCGGGCGGCGAAGGCCGGCGTCCGCGGCAGCAGCGCCGCCACGGCGGCGGCGGCCGACATCAGTCCCAGCACTATGCGGCGTCGCATACGATCAAATCCCTTCTGCCGTTGGCGTGGATCGAAGCCCCCACCCTTCCTTTACAAACCCAGCACGTAGCGCACCAGCCGTTTCCGCTCCTCACCCGGCAGCACCATGAAGCGATCTTTCGCCGCTTGGGCCTCGCCACCATGCCACAGGATCGCTTCGGTGACGCTGCGGGCGCGGCCGTCATGCAGCAGGGACAGTTGGCCATCCTTGGCCGCCAGCCGGTTCAGGCCCCAAAGCGGGGTCGTGCGCCAGTCCGACCCGTTCGCCTCGCCCATCGGCAGCCGGTCGCCCAGTGCCGGACCGAGGTCATGGAGAAGCATGTCGCTGTGCGGGAAGATGTCGCGATTGGAAAGGGCGGGATGGTCGGCATCCTCCCCGGTGCGCCAGGATGGGCGGTGGCAGGCGGCGCAGCCGGTGTCGGCGAACAGGGCGGTGCCGGCCTTGTCCTTCGGAGCCTCCAGGCTGCCGTCCGGCGGCAGGTCGCGCAGGTAACCGTCGATCAGGCCGATGATTGTGCTGGGGATCTCCAGCCCCTCGAACTGCTTGGAATCGCCGTGCGGCGCATTGCGGCAGGCGGTCTGTGCCGGAGTGCAGTCGCCCCAGGGTTCGGGATAGGCCGGGGTCGACATGCCGATGTCGAGGCTGAAGGCTTCGGAATTCTGGTGGTCAAGCGTTGGGTGCATCGCCTTCCAGCCGAAGCGGCCGACCTGTCGCTTGCCGTCCACCGTCACATGGTTGGCCCGGCCGACGACGGGGCCGCCGGAAGCCGCCTGTCTGGCGGCTTCGGCCTCGATCGCCTCCGCCGGGATGCGATCGAGCAGGCCCATGCCGTGGACACGCGGCGGCACGCGGGCCGACATCACCGTCGCCTCGGCCAACGGACCATAACCAAGATCCTCGACCACCGGCGTCGGGTGGCGCAGGCGGACGGTCTCGCCGTCGGGGAAGCGGACCGTCTCTTCGCGGTAGGTGACGCGGGGCCGCCCCTCGATCACCTGACCAAGGATGGCGTTGGATTGGATCTGCCGGCCATAGACAGGGTCGCTGTTCAGCTTGATCGCATAGCCGACGCCCTGGTCCTCCTTCACTGCCGGATCCGGCGGGCGGCCGCCGGAAGCGCGTGGATGGCAGGTGGCGCAGGAGCGCGCGTTGTAGAGCGGACCGAGGCCATCGGCCGCCTGCGTCGCTGTGGGGGCGGCGACCCACATGCGGCGGAACAGAGCCTCGCCGATGCGGTTGTCGAGGCTGTCGGCGGCATGGGCGGCAGGAGCGGCGAGGAGAAGCGCAGTGGCGAATCCGATGCGGAATTTGGCAAGATCAAGCAACGCGGATGTATCCCATCATGCCGGTGTCCTGATGTTCGATGATGTGGCAGTGGAACATCCAGTCGCCGGGATTGTCGGCCTTGATGGCGACGCGCAGCCGTTCCTTCGGCTCCAGCAGCACGGTGTCGGCGTGGTGGGGAACCACCTTGCGGCTGTCGGAGGACAACACCTTGAAGGTGTAGCCGTGAATGTGGATAGGGTGCAGGTGCGGCGTCAGGTTGGTCAATTCGAAGATGTAGCTGCGGCCCTTCTCCAGCGTGGCCATCGGCGGCGGCAGACGCTCGTGCCCGCCCTCCGGCCAGCTCTGCTGGTTGATCGCCCAGAAGGTCTTCGTCGATAGGCACAGCGCGTCGGCATAAGGCAGGCCGGTCAGCATCGCCGCATCGAAGCTCTGTGCCACCGCGGTGGCGGAAAAGGCCATCGGGATGATCGGCGCGTCCTTCAGATCCGGCTCGGGAATGGCGGAGACGGGCAGGGCGCGCGGCTTGAAGCGCTTGTTGGGCAGGCGGGGGCCGACGGACCGGAAGCTGGCAAGCGGCCGGGGCTCCGCCGCATAGACGTTGGTCAGCCGCAGGGTCTGCCCGGCCTTGGCAGGGGCGCGGAACAGCACGTCGATGCGCATCGCCGGCCCCATCGGCCAGCCGTCCAGCGGACGTGGCGGCAGCGGGTTGCCATCGACCGCGATGATCCAGGCCTCGGCTCCCTCAACCCGCAGATCGACCACGCGGGTGCTGTCGATGTTGTAGAGCCGGACGCGGATGTCGCCGTTGGCGGGAACCTCGAACACCGGTTCGATCGCGCCGTTGACGGTCGACACGTTGCCGAAGGTGCCGGCGCGTGAGGCGCCGCGATCGGTGGTGAAGGCACCGAACTTGCCGGTCTTGTCCAGTTGCCAGTCCTTGACCAGGCAGACGAGTTCCGCGTCGAACTTCGGCGCGTCCGGTTCTTCGACGATCAGCACGCCGGCAAGGCCGCGGCCCAGAAGCTCCACCGTGTTGCAGTGGGGATGAAAGAAGAAGGACCCCGCGTCCGGCGGAGTGAATTCATAGACATGGCGCTCGCCCGGCTTGGTCGGCGGCTGTGTCAGGTAGGGCACACCGTCTTCCAGGTTCGGCAGGCGGATGCCGTGCCAGTGGATCGAGGTGTGTTCGTCCAGACCGTTGACCAGGGTGGCGCGCAGCCGCTGGCCCTTGCGCATGCGGATGATCGGCCCGGGGAAGCTGTCGGCATAGGTGATCAACGGCGATGGCTCGGCCGGTTCCGGCAGGATGCGTAGCATCCGTTGCTTGGCGACCAGTTCGACCTCGACCAGATCGCCGGTGGCGGTGATCGGTGTCGGTCCAGCCATGGCAGGTTTAAGCGCCCCCGCATCAGGGGCCGTGAGACCGGTTCCGCCGAGTGCCGTCGCCGCGATGGCGGCGCCCCCGGCGCGCAGGAGGGTGCGGCGGGACAGGGCGAAGGCGGGACGATGCGGCATGACGATGGTCCGATACCATAAGGCAGGAAAAGGGCCGGCACCGATCCCGCCGCCATCCCCGGCCGGATCGGCCTGGAAGGGAAGCTCAGGGAGACCGGTATTGCGCGGGACAGCGCGGAACCGGTGCCGGGGGAAGCGCTTACTTGCCGACCTTCGACGGGTTATCGAGGCTGTCGGACCCCTTGACCTCGACCGAGACGCCCAGAGCGGCGACGGCGCCTTCCAACGCCTTCTTCTGAGAGACGAGCCGGTCGATGCCGTTGGAGACCAGCTTGTTGCCTTCATCGTTGTCGGCGGCGATCATCTGGTCGTAGGCCATCTTGCCGCTGTCGGCGGTGTCCTTGATCGCCTGCATCGCCTTCATGGTGTCCGCCATCGCAGCCTTCACCGCGGCGTCGGCGTCGGCGGACTTGGCGGCGACCAGCTGCGACAGCGAGGCGCCCGCCACGGTCTTGCCGTCGGTGCGCTTGTAGCTGCCGTTGTAGACGTTCACCATGCCGACTTCGTCGTAATAGTGCGAGTTGTGGGTGTTGTCGGAGAAGCAGTCATGCTCCTCTTCCGGATCATGCAGCATGAGGCCGAGCTTCATGCGTTCGCCCGCCAACTCGCCATAGCTCAGCGATCCCAGGCCGGTCAGCATGCGGGCGACGCCCTCGCTCTCCGGCGCCTTGGCGATGGAGACGCGGGCCTTGCCCTTGGTGGCCCAGTCGGCGGTCATCTCGGCCAGATCATCCACCAGCATCTGGGTGGCGACCTTCAGATACTGGGCACGGCGGTCGCAATGATCGTTTGTGCAGGACTTGCCCTTGGCATAGTCGGTGGCCTTGCGTTCGCCGGCACCCGGACCGGTGCCGTGCAGATCCTGGCCCCACAGCAGGAACTCGATGGCGTGGTAGCCGGTGGCGACGTTCGCTTCCACCTTGCCGGCCTCGTGCAGCTTCTCGGCTAGCAGTTCCTTGGTGATCTTGCGGGCGTCGATCGTCTTGCCGCCGGCCGTGATCTTCGGGTTGGCGATGACGTTCGCCTTGGCGTAGGGGTTGCTCTCGCCGCCGGCATAGCCCTCGTCGACATAGTCGATCAGGCCTTCGTCCAGCGGCCAGGCATTCACCTTGCCTTCCCATTCGTCGACGATCGGGTTGCCGAAACGGAAGGCTTCCGTCTGCATGTAGGGAACGCGGGCGGCCTTCCAGGCGTCGCGCGCCTTCGCCAGGTTTTCCTCGGTCGGGTTGGCGACCAGGGCGTCCACCGCCTTCTTCAGCGCCTTGGCGCCGTTGGTGGCGTCCTCATAGGCGGCATGGGCGATGTCGGCGTAGTTCTTCGCCACGTCCTTATAGGCCGGAGCCGCCGCCTGGGCGGCGAACGGCAGCAGGGCAACGACGGCTACGGCGGCAAAGCCGGCAGCGCGCTTCGACATGGAGGTCTCCTCGAACGTCGGTGGTCGGTAATGACAGCAAGTGCGACTTATTCTCAGCGAATAACGTCGCGAATCATTCTCACTGTCAAGCCCTATCCGCGTTGGGGGTACTCGGAAACGCGCGTTCCAGCGGTGCCGCGTCGAAATGTCCCGCCACCCGCTGTCGCGGACGGCGGAATCTCGGCGGTTCCTCAGCGTTGGTGGAACGCCTTGACCAGTGCCTCGGCCAGATCGTCATAGAGGTCGTCGGGCGACTCCAGCCCGACCGACAGGCGCAGCAGATCGCCCGGCACCGGGGAGCTCGGCCCCTCGATGCTGGCGCGATGCTCGATCAGGCTTTCCACCCCGCCCAGCGAAGTGGCGCGGCGCCAGATGCCGACGCGGCCGGCGGTGTCGATGGCTGCCTGGGTGCCGCCCTTGACCCGGATGGACAGCATGCCGCCATAACCGCCGCTCATCTGCCGCGAGGCGATTCCGTGACCAGGGAAGCTGGGCAGGCCGGGGTAGAGCACCTCCGCCACCTGCGGATGGGCGGACAGACGCTCCGCCAGGGCCATGGCGGCGGAGCTTTGCCAGCGGACGCGGGCGAACAGCGTACGCAGGCCGCGTTGCAGCAGCCATGCCTCGAAGCTGCCGAGAATGCCGCCCTGCTGGGTCTGCACCGCTTTGATGCGGCCCCAGAACTCGTCCTTGCGGGCGGCGGTCAGTGTGCCGGCCACAACGTCGGAATGGCCGTTCAGGTATTTGGTCGCCGAATGCATGACGATGTCGGCGCCCAGTTCCAGCGGCCGGGTCAGCACCGGGGTGGCGACGGTGCTGTCAACCGCCAGCCACGCCCCGGCTTCATGGGCCAGTTCGGCAACGGCGGCGATGTCGGTGACGGTCCACAGCGGGTTGGCCGGGGTTTCCACCCAGACCAGCCGCGTCTGGCCGGGGCGGAGTGCCGCGCGCACCGCGTCGGTGTCGCTGGTGTCCACCCCTTCGACCTTCAGGCCCCAGCGGGTGGCCGGCCCATGCACCCAGTTGCGGAAGGCCCAGTACATCACGTCCGGCACCAGCACATGGTCGCCCGGATCCAGAGCCTGGAACACGGCGGTCGCCGCCGCCATGCCTGAGGCGAACAGCAGCGTGTCGGCCCCTTTCTCCAACTCGGTGATGGTCCGGGCCGGGATGTCGAAGGTCGGATTGTCGGCGCGGGCATAGACCCGGCCTCGACCATAACCGTTGTCGGGATCCCGGACATAGGTGGTGGAGGGATGGATCGGCGGGATCACCGCACCGCTGGCCGCGTCCTCAAAGCCCAGGGCGCCGGCGGCGATGGTTTCGGGACGGTGGGGACGGTCGGTCATTGCCGGGGCACTCCGGGATGGGACATCAGGGGCATTGACAATACGCCCCGGTTCCAGGCTGGTGCAACGTTCCGTCCCGGTACCTCCCAGTCGTCGCAAAAAACTTCAGGCATAGCGCGCGATCAGCCGGGCCAGCGGCGGCCCCGACAGCACAACCACGAACAGCCGCAGCGTTTGCAGGGCAAGCACCAACGGCAGGTCCACGCCGCTGCCCAGCGCGATCACAACAACGGAATCGAGCCCGCCCGGGCTGGTGGCAAGAAAGGCGGTCAGTGGATCGGTCGGCAGAAGCGTGACCAGCACCCAGGCAGACAGGCTGCACAACGCGATCATGAGCCCGGTGGACAACAGCATCTGCGGCACCGCGCGCAGCGCGTGGCTCAGCACCTCGCGCGTGAAGCGCAGGCCGATGCTCCAGCCGATGAGGGTATAGGTGACGGTCAGCAGCGCATGCGGCAGTTGCAGCGTCACGCCGGCGCCGGCCTGGATCAGCGCGCCCAGCACCATCGGCAGCAGAAGGGCACCCGACGGAATGCGGAAGCGGTGGCCGATCCAGCCGCCCACTGCGGCGACCAGCAATGTCGCCGCCAGCCCGCGCAGGTCCAGCGCCTCGACCGGTGCCACTGGGATGCCGGTGCCCTCCGATCCGGCAGTGAGCGCATGCGTCACGAAGGAGGCGCTGAGCACCACCAGGACAACGCGCAGATATTGCATCACCGCGACCAGCCGCACGTCCGCTCCATAATCCCCGGCCATGGCGACCATGGCGGAGGCTGCCCCCGGCGAAACGCCCCAGGCGGCGGTGGTGCCGGGCAGGCTGCCGTAGCGGACGAACAGCCAGCCGACGATGCCGCTGACCACCACCGTCAGACCGACGGTTCCCAGCATCAGCGGCCAGTTGCGGGCGATGGACAGCAGGATCGACGAGGTCACGGCATGGGCTACGAGGCAGCCGATGATCGCCTGTGCCAAGGTGAAGCCGGAAGGTGGAACCCGGATGGACGCTCCGCCGACGCCAAGCGCGATGGCTCCGATCATCGGGCCGATCAGCCACGCCGCCGGCAGCCCGGTCGCATCCAGCCCCAGCGTCACCACGGCCGACAGGACGAGCAGGCCCATCCATTGCCCGACCTTTCTCAGACGGAACCGGCCCGGTCCGCCGTCATCACCGCCACATTTCCCGCCAAAGCCCTTTGCACCCAGCACGACCCCATACCTGCACGAATGAATTGCGACCGACTCATGCTGCCTGCCGTCGCCCTGGTCCGTCCAGCAGGCGACGCGGCGCGGCAGCCATGCAAGGCCGTTCGGCAGCTCAGCGGGCCGTGCGGATGCGGTTCAGGAAATCGCCGACGCCCCGGTTCAACTCGTCAGCCTGCCGGTGCAGCAGACCGGCGGCGGCCAGCACCTCCTGTGCGATGCCGCCGGTCTCCGAGGAGGATTGCGTCACCTCGCCGATGGAGTCGGTGACCCGGCGGGAACCGACGGCAACCTCTTGCACGTTGCGGGTTATCTCCTGCGTCGCAGCCGTCTGCTCCTCCACAGTGGCGGCGACGGTGGTGACGATCTCGTTGATGTGGGTGATGGTGCGGCCCACCGCATGGATCGCCTCGGCTGCCTCGGCGGCGGCGTTCTGCATGCCGGCGATCTGGCTGGAGATGTCCTCCGTCGCCTTGGCGGTCTGGTTGGCGAGGCTCTTCACCTCGCTGGCGACCACGGCGAAGCCCTTGCCTGCTTCTCCGGCCCGCGCCGCCTCGATGGTGGCGTTCAATGCCAGCAGATTGGTCTGGCTGGCGATGTTGTTGATCAGGTTGACCACATCACCGATGCGCTGGGCCGCGTCCACCAGCCCGCTGACGGTGCCCTTGGTCCTCTCCGCCTCGTCGACGGCAGAGGAGGAGATGCGGGAGGATTCATTGACGTGCCGGCTGATGTCGGAGATGGAGCTGGCCAGCTGTTCAGTCGCCGCGGCCACCGTCTGCATGCTGGACGACGCGACCTCCGTCTCCGACGCGACTTCGGACGAGCGGCGGCTGGTGGTGGTGGCGATCGCCGACATGCGCTGGGCGTTGGCCTGCATCTGGTTGGAAGCGGCGACAGTGCCCTCGACGATGCTCTTCACGCTGTGTTCGAAACTGCCGGCGAGCCGGTCGAGCGTTGCGCGCTTGCTCTCCTCCTCCGCAGCCTGATAGGTCTCCAGCAGCAGTTCCATGTCGAACCATGTGATCTTGTTCAGCGTTTCCAGCTGGGCCGCCCGGTTGCGGCGGGCATTGGCACCGAACAGGCTGGCTGCCAGCCCCTCGTCGCCGCCGGTCAGCCCCAGTTCGCGGGCGATGTTGGAACTGACGACATGATGACAAATGGCCACGGCATAGCCGGGAACCCCATTCCGATAGAACTGGGTCGCGAGGCGCTTCGCGGACTCCGCGAAACCGCCATCGATCCGTCCCGAGGCTGCGCGCATCCAATGGTCCAGACGGGCGGCATGCACCTCGGGACGCTTCAGCGCAGCCTGGATCTCCGGCCACGCGTCGAAATAGCGGTGCCAGTCTTCCAAAAGCGCGGGAAGCCGACGTTCCACGAACTCACGGTTACCCCGCAAGCGGGCCAGATCCTCATCGGTGATGGAGAAGGTGGCAAGTCGCTTTGCCTGCGCGTCAGTCGGCTCGACGGTCATGTTTCGGACGATCCTCGGTTCCGGTAACTCTCTGGGAGTATTTTACGCAACGAAGGATCATCCGGATTTGCCACAGGCTGCCTTGAACGCACAGAATTTATTCGTACCCTGATATGCGTAGGAAGTAGATCAGCGTTTGGTCATAGAATAGAATTTATCTCCGATATGCCTAATTCTCCCACATTCGGCAACCAACTTTCAGTGGTGCAAAGACCGGAATGCGATGCATCTTCGCTCATATAGGTTGAAGTTCATCAAGGAATAGCCTCACGCCATTCCAATGATCAGCACCGCCGCCGCCAGCGCCACCGCGTCTTCGATCACAGCAGCGGGACGATCACGGCCGAAGGCGGCGGTCATGCGCATGCGGGCGGCATAGCCGACCAGCGTGCCTGCGACGGCGCCGATGCCGCCGGCGACCAGTCCGCCGATCCAGAATCCGGTATTCGCACTGATCGCCGCGCCGGCAATAGCGCCCCCGGCGATGCGACTGGCGAAGGCGAAGGGCAGCTTGCGGCTGGGGGTGGTCGGCAGCTTGTCGACGATCAGTTCCACCACTGCCATGGCCGTGAAGACCCAGGGCGAAACCGGCTGCCCCAGGAAGAAGAGCCAGCTTCCCGAGACATCGAGCCATCCGCCACAGGCGCCCCAACTGACGGCCGCCGGTGCGATCAGGGTGCGAGAACCGGCAACGACACCGATCAAGCCGGCAAGGAGCAAGGCAAGCATCCGCTCATCCCTTGCGATGTTTCTCGTCAGGCACGGATCGTCCACGCACGGCCTGCACCAACCGCCTCAACGCCGCGATGCGGGTTCCACGACCGCCATGAAGCAGGCGCAGCGCCGCCAGCATCAGCGCCTCGTCACCCTGGCGCGGCGGGGCGAAATGGGGACGTGACCGCCCCTTGCGGATCGCGACGGTTTTCACCTGCGTCATCTCCAGCAATCCTTCCGCTCCGCGCGTCACACCCCAGCCGCTGGCATGGCGCCCGCCGAAGGGCAGGCGCGGGTCGGCTGTCGGCACGATCAGGTCGTTGATCGTCACCGTCCCGGCATCGATCCGCCCGGCCAGCGTCCGTGCCTCGTCCTGCGGACCGAAGACCGAGGCTCCCAGCGCATAGGGGCAGGCGGCAGCGGCATCGAGCGCCTGCTCCATGTCCATCACCGGGACCAGAGACAGGACAGGGGCGAAGATCTCTTCGCACAGCATCGCCATCGTCGGTGCCGCATCGGCAAGGATCAGCGGCGCCATCGCCTGGCTGTCCTCCCGCGGCAGATCCGTCAGTGCGCGCGCCCCCTCCGCCACCGCCTGCTGCGCCAGGATGGCGAGACGGCGTCTGGTCGGCAGAGAAACCGGCACCGGCGGGAGGCTGCCGACATGGCTGAGGAGCGCCGCCTCCAAATCCGCCGCCATTCCGCTCGGAATGAAGACACGCCGCGGGGCGATGCAGGTGGCGGACCCATTGAGACGCAGACCAAAGGCCAGCGCGCGGGCGATCAGTTCCACCTCCGCGCCGGGCAGAACGAAGACGGCGTCGTTCCCGGACAGCTCCATCGTCGACGGCACGAGATGCCGGGCGAGCCGTTCGGCCACGGCGCGCCCGGTGTCCGCCGATCCGGTCAGCACCAGCTTGTCGATGCCGTCCGCAATGGCGTCCTCCGCTGCATCGATGGATTCGTCGAGCACTCGGAACACTCCCGGGGGGAGCCCGGCCTCCTCCAGCCGACGTCCGAGCAGGACCATCGGCGCACCGCATCCCGGCGCCGGCTTGACCAGCACCCGGTTTCCGGCCGTCAATGCCTGGA
This sequence comes from Azospirillum sp. TSH100, assembly GCF_004923295.1. NCBI lineage: Bacteria > Pseudomonadati > Pseudomonadota > Alphaproteobacteria > Rhodospirillales > Azospirillaceae > Azospirillum > Azospirillum sp. TSH100. The sequence goes on along the minus strand of NZ_CP039636.1, from coordinate 795,204 downwards.
CCGCTTGAATGCCCGGCAGCAGAAGCGGGTAGTTGGACGGCCCGACGATCAGGATCGTGCCGACTGGTTCCCGCCGCACCTCCGCCTCCACGCCGAACAGCCAGACCGGACGCCCGCGCCGACCAAGCAGTTTCGGTGCCAGCAGTCCAGCCGCTTCACGTTCCAGAAACCGGCAAGCCTCCGCAAGCGGCAGTATTTCGGCGCTGATGCTCTCCGCAGCCTGTCGAGCAGGGCGTGATTTCAGTGATGCAACCAGATCAAAGGCATTTTCGGCAATCCGGTGGCGGAGTCCGCGAATAACCGAAAGTCGCGCCAAAATATCTTGTTCGGACCATGCCGCAAATCCTGCCTCATGCCGATGGATTACCGCTCTTCTCCATGGAGTTACGACATCAGAGGAGGGGGTGTTGTTGCGATCCATTTTTGATCCAGCTTCGTAACATTCACGACTGAGTTCGGCTGCGCAGGAGCGTTTGGCAAGCGGATGGAACGACAAGTCGTGATCATCGGCGCGGGACCGGGCGGATTGGCATCCGCGATGCTCCTGGCGCTCACCGGGGCGAAGGTGACGGTGTTGGAGCGGCAGGACCGCATCGGCGGCCGGTCGGCGGGCTTCTCGCTTGATGGCTACCGCTTCGACAGCGGCCCGACCTTCTTCCTCTATCCCCGCATCCTGGAGGAAATCTTCGCAGCCTGTGGCCGGCGCCTGTCGGACGAGGTCGATCTGGTCCGCCTCGACCCGCTTTACCGGCTGGTGTTCGAAGGTGGCGGCGAACTGCGCGTTCATGCTCAGGTGAAAGCACTGATGGCGGAAATCGCCAGGCTCAACCCGCAAGACTCCGACGGGCTGCCGCGCTTCCTCGCCGACAACCGCGCGAAGATGGAGCGTTTCCGTCCGGTTCTGGAATCGGACTTTTCCAGCCCATGGTCGCTGGCCTCGCTGCCCATGTTGAAGGCCTTGGGCCGACTGGCGCCCCACCGGTCGGTGGATGCGGATTTATCCCGCTATTTCCGGGATCCGCGCATCCGCCTCGCTTTCTCGTTCCAGAGCAAATATCTGGGCATGTCGCCCTTCCGCTGTCCCAGCCTGTTCACCATCCTGTCCTTTCTGGAGCATGAACATGGTGTCTTCCATCCACGCGGCGGGACGGAAGCGGTGATGGAGGCGATGCGCCGAACGGCGGAAAGCCTGGGCGTCGCCATCCGGCTGAACGAAACGGTGCGGCACATCAGCTTCCAAGGCCGCCGCGCCGTCGGCGTGCGGACGAAGGCCGGCGATTATCCGGCGGACGCGCTGGTCATCAATGCCGACTTCGCCCGCGCCATGACGACGCTGGTTCCCGACGATCTGCGACGGCGCTGGAGCGACGCCCGCCTCGCCACCAAGAAATTCTCCTGCTCCACCTTCATGCTGTATCTCGGCATTGAGGGCAAACTGGACGGGCTGGATCACCACACCGTCTTTCTGGCGGAGGATTACGCCCGCAATCTCGCGGAGATCGAGGAATGCAGGGAATTGCCGCGTCGGCCGTCGATCTATGTGCAGAACGCCTGCGTCACCGATCCGCAACTGGCGCCGCCCGGCGGCAGCACGCTCTACATCCTGGTCCCGGTCGGCCACCAGCGCGGCCACATCGACTGGAAGACCGAGGCGCCGCACTACCGCCGGCTCATCCTCGATCGATTAGCCGGCTTCGGGCTGACGGATCTGGAACGCCGCATCCGGGTGGAGCGGGTCGTGACGCCGGCCGACTGGGAAAGCCAGTTCGCCGTGCACCGCGGTGCCACCTTCAATCTGGCGCACAGCCTCGACCAGATGTTGCACCGCCGCCCACGCAACCGGTTCGAGGATCTGGACGGCGTCTATCTGGTGGGGGGCGGCACCCATCCTGGCAGCGGGTTGCCGGTCATCTTTGAGGGCGCACGCATCACGGCGCGGCTGCTGGCCCAGGAACTGGGCCTGCCGACGCCCTGGCGCACCAAGACCATCGGCGTGTCCGGCATGCTGAGGCAGGCCATTGCAGGGGGGATCGCATGACGGATCGGATCGCGGTGATCGGCGGCGGCCTGGGCGGGCTGGCAGCGGCGGTGGTGCTGGCGGCGCGCGGGCACAAGGTGATGTTGCTGGAAAAGAACGGCTGGGTCGGCGGCAAGGCGGCGGTACTGGAGGAAGGCGGCTTCCGCTTCGACATGGGGCCGACCATCCTGACGGTGCCGCGGGTCCTGCGCCGCATCCTGGAAGAGGCCGGCTGCGATCTGGACCACGAACTGGAGTTGGTTCGGCTGGAACCGCAATGGCGCTGCTTCTTCGACGACGGCACGGTGCTGGATCTGTCGGAGACTGTCGGGACCATGGCGGCCGAACTGGATCGGCTGGCGCCCGGCCGGGGGGCGGGGGAGGGCTACTGTCGCTTCCAGGCGCTGTCGGAGCGGTTGCACGGCATCTCCGAGCGCTTCTTCTTCTGGAAGTCGGTGGAGGATCTGGGTGACACGCTGAACTTCCGGAACAGCTTCAACGCCAGCACGCTGTCCGACGTGCTGGCTCTGCGCATGGGCAGCACGGTGGCCGGCACCATCCGCAGCCATGTGCCGGACGCGCGGGCGGCGCAGATGCTGGACCACTTCACCCAATATGTCGGCTCATCTCCCTACGGCTCGCCGGCGGTGCTGTGCGCCATCGCGCATATGCAGACCAATGACGGCGTCTGGTATCCGATCGGCGGCACCCGTGCCGTGCCGATGGCGCTGGAGCGGGTGGCACGGCGGCTGGGCGTGGACATCCGCACCAACACGGGCGTCCGTCGTTTGCAGGTGGAGCATGGCCGCGTGGTGGCGGTCGAGACCGACGGTGGAGAACGCATCCCGGTTTCGGCGGCGGTATCGAACATGGATTCGGTCCGCACCTACCAGGAACTGGTCGGTGGACAGCCGGCCAAGCGCTTTGCCAAACGCCGCAGCTACGAGCCCGCCTGTTCCGGGGTGGTGTTCTATCTGGGGCTGGACCGCGCTTATGACCATCTGCTGCACCATGACTTCGTCTTTTCCCGCGACCCGGAGGAGGAGTTCGACTGGATCTATCGCCAGGGGGAACCGGCTCCCGATCCGACCTGCTACATCGCCGCTCCCGCCCGTACCGATCCGGCCGTGGCGCCAAAGGGGGGCGAAGCCCTGTATGTACTGGTCCACACCCCCTATCTGCGGTCGCGCCATGACTGGAACCGCATGCTGCCGGCTTATCGCCGCGTCGTGTTCGACAAGCTGAGGCGCACCGCAGGGCTGACCGATCTGGAGGACCGCATCCGGGTCGAACATGTCCTGACCCCGCAGGACATCCACGACCGCTACACTGTGCTGAACGGTGCCATATACGGCTTGGCGAGCCACGGCCGTTTCATGGGCGCCTTCAAGCCCGGCAACCGCTCGCGCGACGTGAAGGGGCTCTATCTGGCCGGCGGAGCCGCCCATCCGGGGCCGGGCATGCCGATGGTGCTGATGTCCGGCTGGATCGCCGCCGACAGTCTGGATCAGGACATGCGTGACGGCGCGCGGGATGCTGCCCGTGACGCCACCCGCGCCGTGGCCTGACGGAAGGCGGCGGGAGCATGACGGACGATCCGGTTGCGTTACGGTCCCGGTTGCTTTGCTGGTTCTTCGGCGGCGTCATGGCACGGCGACTGCGCCGTGGCTTCCACGCGGTCCGGTTGGCGCGGCCGGGCTGGCCGATCCTGCCGCCGGGCCGGCCAGTCATCGTCTATCTGAACCACCCGTCCTGGTGGGATCCGGCGCTGCTGATCGTGATGGGGACCATCCATTTCCACAGCCGGCCCGGCTATGGGCCGATCGACGCGGAGATGCTGCGCCGCTACCGCTTCATGCGTCGCATAGGCCTGTTCGGGCTGGAGCCCGGCCGTGCCGGAGCCGTCTCCTTCCTGCGCAACGCCGAACACATTCTGGCCGACCCGCGTGCCATGCTGTGGGTCACCGCGGAGGGTGCCTTCACCGATCCGCGCCGCCGCCCGGTGACCCTGCGGCCGGGCATCGCCCATCTGGTCCGCCGCATGCCCGCCGCCCTGGTGGTGCCGCTGGCGGTGGAATATCCCTTCTGGGATGAACGCACGCCGGAGGCCCTGATGCGCTTCGGCACAACCATGGAGGCAGCATCCCTCGCCGGGCTGGCCGTACCGGACATCGCGGCGAAGTTGGAGGGACGGCTGGAGACGGTTATGGACCAGCTGGCACTGGATGCAGGGAGCCGCGACCCGTCGCGCTTCCTGACGCTGATCGAGGGCACGGTCGGGATCGGCGGCGTTTACGACCTGTGGCGCCGGGTCCGCGCCTGGGCCGGCGGACAGAGCTTCTCGGCGGCGCATGGGCAGGTGCAGAGAAAGGTTGGGCAGCGGGAGGTGAAGCGGCCATGATCCTCATTGACGTGATCGCTGCGCTTTGCCTGATCCTGGCGCTGCTGCCGCTGGGGCAGGGCATCATGAACCTGACCCTCTACCGCCGTCCGACCGCCGAACCGCCGCCGGACACCGCTGTCAGCATCCTGATCCCCGCCCGCAACGAGGAGCCCGGCATCGCCGCTGCCGTCGAGGCCGCGCTGCTCAGCCGCGGCGTCGAAGTGGAGGTCGTGGTGCTGGACGATCACTCCACCGACCGCACGGCGGAAATCGTCCGCGCCATCGCCGCCCGCGACCTACGGGTTCGGCTGGAGCCGGCACCGCCGCTGCCACCGGGCTGGTCGGGCAAGCAGCATGCCTGTCAGGTGCTGGCGGGGCTGGCGCGTCATCCGGTTCTGCTGTTCCAGGATGCCGACGTCCAGCTGTCCCCGGCCGCCGCGCGCCTGACCAGCGGCACCCTGCTGTCGGGACAGAACGGCCTCGTCAGCGGCTTCCCGCGGGAAGAGACCGGAACGCTGGCCGAGGCTTTGGTGATCCCGCTGATCCACTTTCTGCTGCTGGGATACCTGCCGATGGCCGGGATGCGGCGTTCAACCGATCCACGCTTCGGCGCCGCCTGCGGCCAACTGATCGCAGTGCGGCAGGAGGCATATTTGAAGGCCGGCGGCCACGCAGCGATCGCCGCGTCGCTGCATGACGGGGTAACGCTGCCGCGCGCCTTCCGCCGGGCTGGGCAGGGCACCGACCTGTTCGACGCCACCGGCCTTGCCCACTGCCGGATGTATCGAGGCTGGCGGGAGGTTTGGTCCGGATTTTCCAAGAATGCGACGGAAGGGATAGCGACCCCGGCCGCCCTGCCGGTCTGGACCCTGCTGCTGTTCGGTGGTCATGTGCTGCCCTGGATTCTGTTGGGTTGGGCGGTCTTGCTCCCGCTGCCGTCGACTGCGGTCGTCCTGGCCGGTCTGGCGGCAGCGGCGGGGCTGGCTTTCCGCCTGACGTTGGCCGTCCGGTTCCGCCAGAGCGTCGGCGGAGCGCTGCTGCATCCGGTCGGCGTGCTCATCATGCTGGCGATCCAATGGGCGGCCCTCCTGCGCGCCCGCCATGGCACGCCGTCGGAGTGGCGGGGCCGCGCCTATCCGGCCGGGCCGGGAGCGGATGGCTCATGACTCCCTGGCTACGCCGCAACGGTCATCGAATTTTCCACCCTTTGGCCGGCGCAGACGCCGCAACACTGGCAAGCGTGCTGCGCCGTGGCGGCGGTGTCGGGCCGCTGCATCTGCACCGCGTCGCGACAGCCGCCGGTGCCGCCGCTGTCCGCGCTCCCCTCGACCTGCTGGAGCGGCGGCGGGTCGAGCGGCTGGCGGGGCAGGGCAGGGCCGAAGGGCCACCGCCGCTGTTCATCCTGGGCCATTGGCGCAGCGGCACCACCCATCTGCTGAACCTGCTGGCGCAAGACCCGCGGTTTGCCGCTCCCGATCCGCTGACGGTCGGCCTGCCTTGGGGTTTCCTCGGCCTGAGTTCCTTCTGGCGATCACGGCTTGAGGAATGGCTGCCGCCCGACCGCATCATCGACGCCATGCCGGTCGACCCGACTTCCCCGCAAGAGGACGAACTGGCCCTGGCCCTGATGCAGCCGCTGTCCTACTACCACGGCATTTTCTTCCCGAAACACCTGCACCGGGCCTTCCGCCGGGGCGTGCTGTTCGAGGGCTGCGGACCGGAGGCTGTCCAGCTTTGGCGCCGCCGGATCGAGCATTACCTGACCAAGATGCAGATTTGCTGCGGCGGCCGGCGCCTGCTGATCAAGAATCCGGCCCACACGCCGAAACTGGCGGAACTGCTGGCCCTGCGCCCCGACGCGGTTTTCGTCCACATCCACCGGAACCCCTACGAGGTGTTCAGTTCCACCTGCCGCATGATGCTGACCCTGCTGCGGGAGTTGTCGCTGCAATCCTATGATCCGCGGGCGGTGGATGGGCTGGTTCTGGATCTCTATCCGGCAATGATGGCGCGGTTCGACCGCGACCGGGCGCTGCTGCCTCCCGGCCGGCTGGTCGAGATCCGTTACGACCGCTTCGTCGCCAACCCGCTGAAGACGCTGGCCGAGGTCTATAAAGAACTCAAACTTGGCCCCTTCGCGCCGGTGCAGTCGAATATGGAGCGGTATCTGACGGAGGTGCGCGGCTATCGCCGTGCCCGGCACGATCTGGAGGATCCGGCCCGCCGGACGGTGCGCCGCCAGTGGGCCTTCGCCTTCGACCGCTGGGGATATTGAGCCGTCAGGCTTCGCCGCGTTCCTCGCGCTTGGCCTGCTGCCAAAGCGCTTCCATCTCGTCCAGTGTCGCGTCCTGTGGCTTGCGCCCACCGCTGGCGAGCAGCGCCTCGATCCGGTGAAAGCGGCGCTCGAACTTGGCGTTGGTGCCGCGCAGGGCGGCTTCCGGCTCGACCTTCAGCCGGCGGGCGAGGTTGACCAGGGCGAACAGCAGGTCCCCCAACTCGTCGGCTACGCGTTCCTGTGCCGAACCGGCATCCATCTCGGCCCGCAGTTCGCGAACCTCCTCCTCGATCTTGTCGAGGATGTCGCGGGCATCGGTCCAATCGAAGCCGACCCGCGCCGCACGGTTCTGCAGCTTCAGCGCCCGGGTCAGCGCCGGCAGCCCGGCGATCACCCCTTCAAGCGCCGATGGCGCCCGACCTTCCTCTGCGGCCTTCGCCGCCCGCTCCGCCGCCTTGTGGTCTTCCCAGCGCGAGGTCTGCTGGTCCGACGACGTCACCTCTTCCGGTCCGAAGACATGGGGATGGCGCCGGATCATCTTGTCGGTGATGACGCCAGCCACTTCGTCGAAGTCGAACAGGCCTTCTTCGCGTGCCATCTGGGTGTAATAGACGACCTGGAACAGCAGATCGCCCACCTCTTCGCGCAGGGCGACCTTGTCGTCCTTCTCGATGGCGTCGGCGACCTCATAGGCCTCTTCGATCGTGTGCGGCGCGATGGAGCGGTAGGTCTGCTCCAGATCCCACGGGCAGCCGCCGTCGGGATTCCGCAGCCGCGCCATCACGTCGATCAGCCGGTCGATGTTGCGGTTCATGTCGTGCCGTCTCCGATTGCGGGGAGGGGAAAGTCCGCGACGATAACCGAGCAGGGCGGACGGTGGAAGTGGACTGGGCAGCCTATGCGGAACCGCCGTCGGCCGCGACCGGCCGCCCGTGCAGACCGACTTGCCCGCGTCCGTTGTGCTTGGCTGCATACAAGGCCTGATCGGCATAACGCAGGACCGTGTCGAAATCCGTGTCGTCGACCGGCCACAGCGCCATCCCGATGCTGCACCCGATTCCGATCTCCACCCCTTGCAGCCTTATTGGAGATGACAGCGAGGCGATGATCCGGGCGGCGACGTCCTGCGGCGTCAGCCAGTCGGCTTGCGGCAGGGCAAGGCAGACCAGGAACTCGTCGCCGCCCAGCCGGATGACCTCGTCGCCGTCACGCACGCAGTGCAGAAGCCGTCGACCAACCTCAGCCAGCACGGCGTCGCCAACGTGGTGACCATGGCGGTCGTTCACCGGCTTGAAGTCATCCAGGTCGATGCAGAGGGCCGCCACCGTCATGCGTCTGCCGGGCGGCAGGTCGGCCAACTCCCGGATCTTGGCCTCCAGATAACGGCGATTCCCCAGGGCGGTGAGTTGATCCTTGTAGGCGAAGCCGTGCAGAGTGGCGCCCATGTCGTGGATCGCCTGCGCGGCGCTGTCGATCTCCCGTGTCCGGAATCCGTTCGCGGCGCTCTTTGCGGCGGAATCGATCCTCCCCGCCGACAGGTCGGTGACGGACTGCTGGAGATCACGCAGCCCGCGCAGGACGAGGATGTCGAGCAGAAACCAGACGCCGACGACGATGGTCGCGACGACGCCCGCCAGAATCGCGATGCCCCACATCATCTTGCGGTTCACCTTGTCGAGCACGAGATCGCGCGGAACCCCGACGGCGATCCGCCCGCCGGTATCCTCCAGCGTTGCAAAGCCGATGATCCGTGGGTGACCTTCGAAGCCTGCACTTTCGACAATGCCGTGGTCGGCCTGGAAGATCGCAAGTGTGACCGCATGGCCGGCCATGGCCTTGCCGATCAGGGGGCTCGGCCCCGGCTCGCGCGCCAGGATCGTTCCTTGTGCGTCGAACAGCGTGACCGTGGTTCCGGGAGCCTCCGCAGCCGCGCTCGACAGGTCGCCGAGCCATTTGAGGTCCAGCCCAGCCAGCAGAACCGCCTCGACCTCTCCATCGTCGTCCAGAATGGGCAGGGCGGCGGCCAGAAGAGGTTTGCCGGAGCCGCGCCCGACACGAAAATTGCTGGTGCTGAACGTCTTCGTGGCAACCGCCCGCCTGAAATAGTCCTGATCGGCCACCGTCGTCACCGGACTTCCGCCGAGTAATGTTCGGCAAAGGATGCGGCCGTCGGGCGCGGCCACGGCAAATCCGGTGCTCCAGAGGTGAATGGACAAGACTCTCCGCAGGGGCGGGCCACAATCCTCGGACCTGTGCCGCTGGACCGCTGGGATCAAGATCAAGGTCTGCAACGTCTCGCGCACCCGCGCTATGGCATCGGCCTGCTGGGAAGCGCCCTGCTCGGCAAGCATCAGAACGCGCTGGCGGGCATGCTCAATATCGGCATTCCATTGCTGTAGGTACAGCGACAGGACAAGGCCGACCAATGGCAAGAAGGCGGTTATGATGAAAATTTCAAGGCGGATGCGCAGTCCCATACCGCCCCACATATTCACTATGGCTTTTCTTGGGGACCCAATGAACATGTCATTCCAAAACGGACGGAACAGTCGGAGATTCCAGGATCGCAAAGCCACAGCTATTCATTCTGCCGAAATGAGTGGATTTGCAATTGCGCCATAATGCCCAGCGTTGGTATTGGCGCACCGAAATCCTTCACATAGCCAATCGAAGGGATCCTATGCCTGCGGCACTCCGAAAATTCCAGTTTTTCCTGTAAAATCTATGTCCACCTTATGCAACCCGGCCATGTCATCGAAATTCTGCCCGACCGTTGACATCTCTTCGTTGCGTTCATGGAAGTTTGACTTCTCGTATGCGAAAAATACGCATAACTATCATTATGGAAATTTATATTTTTTTGCATCGCCACAAACCAGCCATGCGATGAGCGAGGCCTTGGATAGGTTCCTGGCCACTTGCCGAATTTAGATAGCAAGGCTATTAAATAGGAATGCTACAAGATAAGGCTCTGCGCCTTCCTCCCAATTTTGGCTTGCACCTGTTCCGCGCCTCCCATCTTTGGCGGCGGGCAGCGAACAAGGTGCTGGCGGACAGCGGATTTTCCACCTCGGCCATCGCGCCGCTGATGCTGCTGGCCGAACTCGGCGACGGGTTGCGGCAGCGCGAACTGGCTGAGGAGATGGGAGTCGAAGGTCCGTCGCTCGTCCGTCTGCTCGATGGGCTGGAAGCGGCCGGATTGCTGGAGCGGCGCGAGGATGCCTGCGACCGACGGGCAAAGACTCTGCACATGACCGATGCCGGCCGGCACCTGTTGGTGCAGGTGAACGAGGCGCTGAACGATGTCCGCCAGCGGCTGATGGCAGAGGCGACGGAGGCCGACGTGGAGGCCTGTTATCGCGTGCTTTCCATCATCGAAGCCAACGCCAAGCGTGAACAGACCTGACCGCATCCGTGTTTCCCCGGTGGATGCGCCGCGACCGGCACCTGCCGCGCAGCATCTCCGGCATCGGTGCGGTGATTGAGGAATCAAGACCTTGACATTTCTTCCTTCCTTCCGGGCATTGGCCCGGATCGCCGTGACCCTGCTGATGACCGTGGCGGCGGTCGGCGGTGGGCTGTGGCTCTGGGATTATTACATGAACGAGCCCTGGACCCGTGACGGCCGTGTCCGCGCCGACATCGTCCAGGTTTCCTCCGATGTCGCCGGTCTGGTGACCGACGTGCGGGTGACCGACAACCAGCTGGTCCACAAGGGCGATGTGCTGTTCATCGTCGATCCCGGCCGGTACCGGCTGGCCGTTGAGCAGGCGCAGGCGAACCTCGACAGTGCCAAGGCCGAACTGGCCTATCGCACCGCCGAGGCGCGCCGGTACGAGCAGCTGGGCACCAACGTCGTCTCCACCGCCCAGAAGCAGGAGGTGGCGTCGGCGATGTCCAAGGCCGCCGCCACCGCCAAGCAGACCGAGGCGGCGCTCGACCTCGCCCGCTTCAACCTGGACCGGACGGAGGTCAAGGCGACGGTTGATGGCTATGTCACCAACCTTCAGTTGAAAACCGGCAACTATGTCGCCGCCGGGCAGGCGGTGGTGGCGCTGATCGACAGCCATTCCTTCTATGTCATGGGCTATTTCGAGGAAACCAAGCTTCCGCGCATCCGTGTCGGTGCTCCGGTGTCCGTCCGGATCATGGGGGCCGGTGCCGATCTGCGCGGCCGGGTCGACAGCATCACCCGTGCCATCGTCGACCGTGACCGGGCGGAGGGCACCGGGCTGGTCGCCAATGTCAACCCGACCTTCAACTGGGTGCGGCTGGCCCAACGCATCCCCGTGCGCATTGCACTGGACGATGTGCCGGATGGCCTGCAACTGGTCGCCGGCCGCACCGCGACGGTGTCGGTGATCGGCACCCTCGGCAACGCTCCCACCGGCTCGCCGAAGGTCGCCCAGCTGCCGGCCGGGCAGTGAGCGCGCCGCCATGCCCAAAGCGCCGTCTCTGGCCCCTTCCCTCGACGAGCTGGTTTTCTCGCTGAAGTCGTTCGCTGCCTCAATGCTGGCGCTCTACATCGCGTTCGGCATGGGGTTGCCGCGGCCCTTCTGGGCGATGCTGACCGCCTATGTGGTGTCGAGCCCCCTGTCGGGCACCGTACGGTCGAAGGCGGTGTACCGTGTCGCCGGAACCGTCGCCGGCAGCATCGCCGCCATCGTCCTGACGGTGGAACTGGTCAATGCGCCGGAGTTGCTGTCACTGGCGGTTGGCCTGTGGGTCGGCGGCTGCCTGTTCATTTCGCTGCTGGACCGCACGCCCCGCAGCTATGCCTTTATGTTGGCCGGCTACACCGCCGGCCTGATTGTCTTCCCAGGCGTCGCCAACCCGGAGACGATCTTCGACACCGGATTAGCCCGGGTGGAGGAGATCATCCTCGGCATTGTCTGCGCCACTGTCATCCACAGTGTGATCCTGCCGCGCGGTATGGGCCCGGTCCTGCTTGGAAAGCTCGACGCATCGCTGCGCGATGCCGAGCGCTGGACGCTGGATGCGCTGGAGCAGGTGACCACCGACACGCGCCTGCGCGACCGCCACAAGATGGCGACCGACCTGACCGAACTGCGGGTGATGACCACCCACCTGCCCTACGACACCTCCGACCTGCGCTGGATGACCCGGCCGATGCGGGCGTTGCAGGACCGCATGGTCTATCTGCTGCCGGTGCTGACCGCCGTCCATGACCGTCTGGGCGCCTTGCGCCGCCCGGACGGCGCGGTGCCGCCGGACGTGGCGCCTGTGGTGTCGGCCGTGCGGGACTGGATCGCCGCCGGCGCCAAGGCTGATCCGGCGGATGCCGCCCGGCTGATCGGCCGGCTCGACCGCCTGGAAGCGACTGAATCCGCGCAGGCGACGGAGGGCTGGGAAGCGGCGACGCGCTTCAGCTTCATCCGCCGCCTGCGGTCGCTGGTGGAAATCCACCGCGACTGCCGGGAGTTGCGGGCGCATATCGCCAGCGGTGACCACGCCCTGCCCGACCATCTCGACCCGCTGGCCCGCAAGCGCTCGCGCGGTGTCTTCCACCTCGATCATGGCATGGCCGCCTGGTCGGCGGCGGCGGCCCTGCTAGGCATCACCGTCATCTGCGCCTTCTGGATTCTGACCGGCTGGTCGTCCGGCTCGGCGGCGGCGATGATGGTGGCTGTCTTCACCTGCTTCTTCGCCTCCTTCGACGATCCGGTGCCGGGCATCCGGCTGTTCCTGGTCTATACGTTGGCCTCGCTGCCGCTGTCGGCCTTCTATCTGCTGGTGGTTCTACCGTCCTTCGACAGTTTTCCGATGCTGGTGCTGTGTCTGGCGCCGACGCTGGTGACGCTGGGCATCTTCGTCGCGCGGCCGGCGACGATGGGCAAGGCGATGGCGCTGATCTTCGGCGTCGGTGGTTCGCTCAGCCTGCTCGACACCGGCAATGGCGATTTTGCTTCCTTCCTGAACAGCAGCACCGGGCAGATCGTCGGCATCGTCACCGCCATGCTGGTCACCCGCATGTGCCGGTCGGTCGGTGCGGCCTGGAGCGCGCGGCGCATGCTGCACATCGGCTGGCGCGAAATCGCCGCCCTGGCGAGGACCCGCGGAGTACCGGCGAACGACGGTTTCGAAAGCCGCATGCTGGACCGCGTCGGGCTGCTGTCGGCCCGGCTGGCGCAGGCTGGCGGGTCGGTGGATGTCGACGCCATCGACGCGGTGCGGGACCTGCGGGTCGGGCTGAACATCGTGGAGCTTCAGCGGGCGCGGCCAGTGCTGGGCCGTGCCGGCGGGGCAGCGCTGGAGCGGCTTCTCCGCGGCGTCGCCGACCATTTCCGTGCCCTGTCGGCCAAGCGGCCGGATCCGGCGCCGGCCGGACTGCTGGACAGCATGGACAATCTTCTGTCGGCTATCGGCGCCGCCCCGCCCTGCCCCGAGCGCGACCGCGCCCTGGTGGCGCTGGCCTCGCTGCGGCGCAGCCTGTTCCCGGATGCGGCACTGGAGACGCAGCACCCGGTTCATCAGATAATTCATCCGAAAAGGGCACGCGCATGATCGGGGAAATCGATGTCTACGGCCTGTTCCTGCCGCCGCTGCTGATCCTGGCCGTGCTCGCCTGGGCGGTATCGGCTCTGCTGCGCCGGGGGCTGCGCGCCGTCGGTGCCTATGGCTGGGTCTGGCATGCGCCATTGTTCGACTTCGCGCTCTATGTGCTGGTGCTGAGCGGCCTTGCCGGCCTATGGTCCATCTGGTCCGCCTGATCTCTCCTTCCACCTGAAATCCCTCACACCACGGCGCCGCGCGGCATGATAGTCTGCCCGCCATGACCGCCCCGCTGTCTCAGCCATTTTCCATGCCCGGCATGACACCCGATGCCGATGCCGAGAGCGCCTGGATCGAGGTGATCCGGAAGATGGACGAGACCTATGCCAATCTCGTCACGCAGCAGGTGGAACTGGAGCGCAAGAATGCCGAGCTGGAGGAGGCGCAGGCCTTCATCGCCAGCGTTCTCGGTTCCATGACTGACGTTCTGATCGCCTGCGACCGCGATGGCCGGATCGAGCAGACCAACCGGGCGGCCGAACGGGCTCTGGGTTGGTCAGGCCGCGAGCTGGCCGGACGGTCGTTGCGCGATTTCCTCGATCCCGCCTTCCACCCGGCCTTCGCCCGGCTGTGCAGCGCCGCCCTCCAGCGCGAGGAGGTCAGCGACGTGGAGCTGTCCCTGCGCGGCCCCACCGGCCCTTTCCCGGTCGCGGTCAACAGCACGGTGCGCTACGACCAGCGCGGCCACGCCATCGGGCTGGTCCTGGTCGGCCGGCCGGTGGGAGAGCTTCGCCGTGCCTACCGCGACCTCGCTGCCGCCCATGAGGGATTGAAGCAGACCCAGCAGCAGTTGGTCCACTCTGAGAAGATGGCCTCGCTCGGCCGTCTGGTCGCCGGCGTCGCGCATGAGCTGAACAACCCGATCTCCTTCGTCTATGGCAATGCCCACGCCATGCGCCGATATGTCGACCGCATGACCACTTATCTGGACCGAGTGCATGAGGGGACCGCCGCGCCGGAACTGGCGGCCCTGCGCAAGGAACTGCGCATCGACCGCGCCCGCGCCGACGCAGCGGCGACGCTGGACGGCATGCTGGAGGGGACCGAGCGGGTGCGCGACATCGTGGCGGAACTTCGCCGCTTCTCGTCGGAACAGAAGCACGCCTCGGAACGCTTTGATTTGACGGCGCTTCTCCGCTCGGCCGTCACCTGGGTCGCCAAGGCGCAGATGCCGGACCTGACCGTGGTCTTCGACCTGCCGGACACGCTGGACATCGCCGGCCATCCCGGCCATCTGCATCAGGTCGCCATGAACCTCGTTCAGAACGCCATCGACGCCATGGCCGGCGCCACGGCCAAACGGCTGGAGCTGCATGGGAGGGAGCAGGATGGAAAGGTCTTCGTCACCATCCGCGACACCGGCCACGGCATTCCCGACGCGATCGTGGCCCGTGTCTTCGATCCCTTCTTCACCACCAAGCCGGTCGGCAAGGGCACGGGTCTCGGTCTGTCGATCAGCTACCAGCTGGTGCGCGACCATGGCGGTTCGCTGGTGGCGGCCAACCACCCCGAGGGCGGCGCACAATTCACCCTGACCCTGCCGGCCGCCGGACAGCGCGAAGGAGCCACACGATGAGAGCGCGCTCCCTGTCGGTGCTGTGGCTGCAATCAGGCGGCTGCGGCGGCTGCACCATGTCGCTGCTCTGCGCCGAATCCCCCGACCTGATGACGCTGCTGGAGACCGCCGGCATCCGCCTGCTCTGGCACCCCAGCCTGTCGGAGGAAACGGGAGCGGAGGCTGTGGAGCTGTTCGAGCGCATCCTGTCGGGAGCGGAACCGCTGGACGTGCTGTGCGTGGAAGGATCCCTGCTGCGCGGACCGAACGGCACCGGGCGCTTCCATGTGTTGGCGGGAACCGGACGGGCGACCATCGACTGGGCGCGCGATCTGGCCGCCGTCGCCGACACCGTTATGGCGGTCGGCACCTGTGCGGCCTTCGGCGGTATCACCGCAGGAGGCGAGAACATTGCCGACGCCTGTGGTCTTCAATTTGAAGGCACCCGGCGTGGCGGCGCCTTGGGCACGGAATTCCGTGCACGCGGCGGCCTGCCGGTCATCAATGTCGCCGGTTGCCCGACCCATCCCAATTGGGTAACCGAAACGTTGATGCTGCTGGCAGAGGATGCACTGTCCGCCGAAGACTTGGATGTCTACCAGCGTCCGCGTTTCTACGCCGACCATCTGGTCCACCATGGCTGTCCGCGCAACGAGTATTACGAGTACAAGGCCAGTGCGGAAAAGCCGTCGGATCTCGGCTGCCTGATGGAGCATATGGGGTGTCTCGGCACCCAGGCGCATGCGGACTGCAACACCCGCCTGTGGAACGGAGAGGGGTCCTGCACCCGCGGCGGCTATGCCTGCATCAACTGCACCGCTCCGGGATTCGAGGAGCCTGGACACCCGTTCCAGCAGACGCCGAAATTCGCCGGCATCCCCATCGGCCTGCCCACCGACATGCCGAAGGCGTGGTTCGTCGCCCTGGCCTCTCTCGCCAAGGCGGCGACGCCGGAGAGGGTGCGCCGCAATGCCGCCGCCGACCGCATCGTCGTCGCCCCCACCGTCCGCCCCAACCGGAAAGGCTGACCCGGTGAGCGAGGAGCCCAAACGCCGCCTGATCGTCGGCCCATTCAACCGCGTGGAAGGCGACCTTGAGGTCCGGCTTGAGATATCCGGCACAAGTGTCTCTGCTGCCTACGTAAACTCGCCGCTGTTCCGTGGGTTCGAGCGCATTCTGGAGGGCCGCGACCCAATGGACGCGCTGGTGGTGGCACCGCGCATCTGTGGCATATGCTCCGTCTCGCAGAGCCATGCGGCGGCGCTGGCTCTTGCCGGCGTCATGGGGCTGGAGGTGCCGCACAATGGGCTGCTTGCCAGCAACCTGATGGCGGCGACCGAGAATGTCGCCGACCATCTGACCCATTTCCATCTGTTCTTCATGCCCGACTTCGCCCGGCCCGCCTATGAAGGACGGCCCTGGTTCGAGCGGGCGGAGACAAGGTTCAAGGCGGCCCAGGGCAATGCCGTGTGCAGAGCCACTGAGACCAGGGCAGAGCTTTTCCATGTTCTGGGCATCCTGGGCGGCAAGTGGCCACACACGCTGACGCTCCAGCCCGGCGGCGTCACCCGGGCGGTGGATGTGCGCGACCGGGTGCGCCTGCTCGCCACAATCCGCAGCTTCCGCCGTTTCCTAGAAGAGAGCCTGTTCGGCGCGCCGCTGGAGCGGGTGCTGGCGCTCGCCGCGCTGGAGGATCTGGAGCGTTGGCGCGTTTCAGGTCCTACCGGCGACTTCCGCCTGTTCCTGGAGATCGCCGAGGATCTGGACCTCGCGCATCTCGGCCGCGCCTATGGCCGCTTCCTCAGCCACGGTGCCTATGCCGGCCTGGAGGGCGGACATCTCTACCGGCGCGGTGCATTCGCCGAAGGGCAGGACGCGCCTTTCGACCCGACACAGGTGGCGGAACATCACCGTTTCAGTCGCATGGCCGGGCAGGACCGCCCGCATCCGCCATTCGCCGGATCAACCGTACCGGATGGGATGGACGAGACGGGCTACAGCTGGTGCAAGGCGCCCCGGCTGGCCGGTCTGCCTTATGAGACCGGAGCCATTGCCCGGCAACTGGTGGACGGCCATCCGCTGATCCGGGCGCTGGTGGCCCGGGATGGCGGATCGGTGCACAGCCGTGTGGTGGCCCGCCTTTTGGAATTGGCCCGCACCACCGACGCAATGGAAGGCTGGCTGCGTGCCATCGACCCGGCCGCTCCCTGGTGCGTGGCGGCGGGGATGCCGGACAACGCCCAGGCGGTCGGATTGACGGAAGCGGCGCGGGGAGCGCTGGGACACTGGCTGCGGGTGGAGCGGGGACGGATCGCCGGTTACCAGATCATAGCCCCAACGACCTGGAATTTCTCACCACGCGATATCGACGGGGTGCCAGGCCCCGTGGAGCAGGCTCTGGTCGGCGCACCGGTTCGGGAGGGAGAGCGCACACCGCTGTCGGTGCAGCACATCGTGCGTTCTTTCGATCCATGTATGGTCTGCACTGTTCACTAAGCGAGATTTATCAATTACCTACAGAAAAAACGAGAAGTATTGTCTGAGAAAAATTCTCAGGACGCGATGAACGCTGCGTACGACATAACGCCGACAAACATCAGCAGGGAAACCATGCGTGCCATTTGAACCTCCGGTGGGCGGGGGATTGTTCCGCCCTGTTGGAGGAGATCTAATCCTGTGGAGGGTCGGGATAAACGCACGGATCCTGATTTCACCGTTCGATGCACGCGAACAATCGCTGTTGTGCCCCGAGCGGCAACCTTTCAGCCAAGCTGGCAACCAAGTTGCCACTTGCCACGTATGCTGCAATGTTGATGTCCACAATCGCTGCCACATCGAGCGATAGGTGCAGAAACTTACAGTCCAATCAATGACATGACCGAACCGCAGATCCTGGCATGGAGCTTGTATGAACAATGGTTCAGCGGCGGGACGCCGCAGCATGGGACAAAAAGCCGGGGCACGGGAATGGAGTTGGCGGAGAACCAAGGCGGTAATGAAGCGGCGCGAATCCTGGTGTTGGGCATTGGAAACATCCTGTGGGCCGACGAGGGCTTCGGCGTCCGCACGGTGGAACGTCTGGCCGCCGATTGGCGCTTTCCCGACACCGTCACCCTGATGGATGGCGGGACCCAAGGCCTGTATCTGCTGCCTCATCTGGAAAGCGCCGACGCGCTGATCGTCGTCGATGCCATCGACTATGGCCTGCCGCCCGGCACCCGCCGGGTCTTCCATGGTGACGACGTTCCAGCCTTCCTGGGCGCCAAGAAGATGAGCCTCCACCAGACGGGTTTTCAGGAAGTATTGGCGAGCGCCATGTTCATCGGCCGCTGCCCGCAAAAGCTGATCCTGGTCGGCGTCCAGCCTGAATGCCTGGAGGATTACGGCGGCGGCTTGACCGACACCGTTGCCGCCCAGGTCTCTCCGACCATCGAGGTCATCCTTACCCTTCTGCGCGACGAGTTCGGCATCGAGGGCACGCGACGTGATGCCGCCTCCGACATCGCCGCCCCTGCCATCGCCCGCGACGCTTATGAGGGCGGACGGCCGAGCGCCCAAGATGCATGTCGCATCGGCGATGCCCGCATTCTGGCGGTCTTGTCGGCCCCCGAGACTTGAGCGGAGCGCCCGACCATGTGCATTGGCATTCCCCTGCGCGTGACTGCGGTCGATGGCGTGGCCGGCCGGGCGGATGGCGGAACGGTCATCGATCTGTCGCTTGTCCCGGAGGCGGCACCCGGCGATTGGGTGCTCGGCTTCCTGGGAACTGCACGCCGTCTGCTGGCCCCGGACGAGGCCGCACAAATCCTCGACGCGCTGGCAGCGATGGCCGCGGCGCTGGATGGGGAACGGCTCGACGGCGCCTTCGCCGACTTGACCGGCCGCGAACCGACCCTTCCCCCCCACCTGGAGGCGGCCCGCGCCGCTGGCCTGACGGAGGCCTGACGCCACCATGACCGACCTCGCCCCCCAACCGACCAAGCCTCGGTTGTCCCTGCCGCCGCTGGTCGATCTGCTGACCGACAGTCATGGCTACCCGCGACTGGATCATGCCGACGACCGGCCGTGGCTGGACGATCCGGCGAAAAACTGGGTGGTCTTCCTGCCCGGCCATGGCAAGGGCAATGCGGAGACCGCCGACATCGCCGTCATCCTGCCGGAACTGGTTCGCGCGCTGCATCCGCGCCTGACCCCGGCGGTGGCCGGCGAGGCAGCGGAGCGGGCGATCCTGGCGCTGACCGGGATGATGAGCCTGCCGGCCCTGGTCTTCCTGCGCGGCGACCGGTTGCTGGGCAGCATCCCGCGCGTGCGCGACTGGGACGATTATCTGCAACGGATCGGCGAGATTTTGGAAGGCGGTGCGGCATGAGTTCCCTGTTCGGCATGACCCACCCGCCGGTCGGCTTCGGCCCCGGCAGCCAGCCCGATGCGAGCGAGGAAGGGCTGGAGTATCTGCCGATGCCCTCGGGCATGCGCGTTTACGAACCGCACCTGCCGGAGGTCGTGGACGCCGCCCGCGCCGCCGCCGCCCAGGCTGTGCTGACCCGTATCCACGAAGCACTGACCCGCTGGTCGGCCGGCGAGGAAATCCGCATTCCGGTCGACAGTCTCGACGCTCCCGTCCTGGCCCTGGTCGACGAGGCGCTGGGCGAAGGGGAGGTGGCGGTCAAGGTGGAACGGGCCGGCGATCGGCTGGAGATTCAGGAGGCATCTCTGGCTGGCGTCTGGCGCGTGCGGGCCTTCGGCGATGGCGGCACACGTGAAAGTCTGCTGGTCGGAGCCTTCCCCCGGGTGGCGCTGAACCGCGCCTTCACCGCCGCAGCAGCGGTCGTGACCGGCCCGGCGCCAGCGGGTTTGATGAACGGTCAGCCGATCCTGACGGAACTGCTGGACCGCAGCACCGCCTGGCGCCGCGGGGACGCATCCCACGCGGTTAATTTCAGCCTGCTGCCCCATACGCCCGAGGATCTGGCCTTCATCGAGCAGCGGTTGGGTGTAGGCGCCACCACCATCCTGTCGCGCGGCTATGGCAATTGCCGCGTCACCGCCACCGCGACGCCGAATGTCTGGTGGGTGCGCTACTACAATTCGGTCGACACGCTGATCCTCGATACGGTGGAGATCGTCGACGTGCCGGCGGTGGTTTGTGCCGCGGTGGAGGACATCGCCGACAGCGCCGAACGGCTGGCCGAGATCCTCGACGCCCTGGCAACCGATCTGGAGCGGGTGCGATGAGCGCCGCCTCCCGCTTCGAGGGCTCCTATCTCGGCGACGCCACGCGGATCGGTGCGGCAACGCGGATGGAGTGCAAGATCTGCTGGCATGTCTACGACCCGGCGGAAGGCTGCGAGCACTGGCAGGTGCCACCCGGCACCGGCTTTGCCGCCCTGCCCGGCCATTGGCGCTGCCCGGTTTGCGACGGTGCCCGCGACCAGTTCATGGCGCTGGATGGCGACTCGGCAGTTGCCGAAACGCCCGTCCCGCCCGCTGTCGTCGTGGCGCCGGTGACAGGCCCCACCCTGCCGACCGAGGCCATTGCACGACTGGAGGCGGCCTTTCGCGAAATCCACACCGCGCAAATGCGCGGCATGCCGATCGTGAACGACGCTCTGGCGGTGAAGGCGGTCGGCTTCCGCCGCCATGGCGAGCGGTGGCTTGGGGCCCTGGTGACGCCCTGGTTCCTGAACCTCGTCCTGCTGCCCGGCGAAGGCGACGAGTGGTCGGACCTCGTGCCGGGCACGAAGGAGCTGATCGAGTTTCCGTCCGGTTGGTACGAATTCGTCCATGCCAATCGCAAGGGGGTCGGCGCCTACAAGGCCTGCTCGCTGTTCTCCCCGATGTTCGAGTTCTCCTCGATGCTCCAGGCGACGGAAACCGCTTCGGCGGCTCTGGTCTCCCTGTTCGATCCCGCCATTCGCGAAGACGGCGCCCAGACCGCCGAGATCCGACGCCGGCGTGAGGAGGAACTGGCGCCTCCGCCCGATCCCGATCCGGTCCCGGCCGAGCCGCTACGCCCGTCGCGCCGCGCGTTGCTGGGCATGGGGACCGGAGACGCTGCGGATGCATGAGATGGCGCTATGCGAAAGCCTGCTTCAGGCGATGGAGGAGGCCGCGCGGGTCAATGGCTTCAACCGCGTCAGCAGGGTCCGGCTGGAGATCGGCCGTTTCGCCGGGGTGGAGGTGGAGGCGCTGCGTTTCGGCTTCGACGTGGTGACGCGCAGTTCGCTTGCCGATGGGGCGGAGTTGGTGGTGCTGGAGGTGCCGGGCCGTGGCTGGTGCTTCGACTGCAACGACACGGTGGATCTGGACGACCGGCTGTCACCCTGCCCACACTGTGGCGGCAGCCGGCTGCACCCGAACGGCGGCACCGAGATGACGATCAAGGATCTTGAGGTCGAGTGAGTGTTGTCGAATGAGTTTGGCCGCATGAGAAAGGACCCTGTGCGATGACCGACCCCGCCCGCCCCGGCATCCTGGTGGTGGACGACGAGCCGCGCTCCGTCGAGGTCATCGCCCGCCTGCTGGACGAGGAGTTCGAGGTATTCACCGCCCTTTCGGCGGAGGAGGCCCTGCGCCTGCTGGAAAGCGAATGGATCCAGGTCGTCTTCTCCGACCAGCGGATGCCGGAGGTCAGCGGCGTCGCGTTCCTGACCCAGGTGCGCCAACGCTGGCCCGACGTGGTGCGCATCGTCATAACCGGCTACATCGACCCCGAGGACATCATCGGCGCCATCAACACCGCCGGCATCCACCAGTTCATCACCAAGCCCTGGCATCCCGACCATCTGCTGCTGACCGCCCGCAACGCGGCGAAGCTGTACCAGTTGCAGCGAGAGCATGACCGGCTGACCAGCGAGCTGAAGCTGCTGCCGCCGCTGGCCGAAACCCGCTTGGCAACCAAGCGGGAGCGGGTGCGGCAGTCCTACCGCTTCGACGGGCTGGTGCGTGCCGAAGGCAGCCCGGTGGACGAGGTCTGCCGTCAGGCGGAGCGGGTCGCCGGCTTCAACGTCCCGGTTCTGGTGCTGGGCGAGACCGGCACTGGCAAGGAACTGCTGGCCCGCGCCATCCATTACGGCAGCCCGCGCTCCGACCAGCCCTTCTACTGCGAGAATTGCGGCGCCATCCCGGACGAGCTGCTGGAAAGCGAACTGTTCGGCCATAAGAAGGGCGCCTTCACCGGCGCCCACAGCAACCGCATCGGCCTGCTGGAGCAGGCCGACGGCGGCACGATCTTCCTCGACGAGATCGGCGACATCAGCCCGGCCTTCCAGGTGCGGCTGCTGCGTTTCCTGCAAGAGGGCGAAATCCGGCCGGTCGGATCGAACGAGACGCGGCGGGTCGATGTCCGCGTCGTCGCCGCCACCCACCGCGACCTGACCGCCGAGGTGAAGGCCGGCCGCTTCCGCGAGGATCTCTATTACCGACTCAGCACCATGACGCTGACCATGCCGCCCCTGCGCGACCGGCCGGACGACATCCCGGTGCTGGCCCGACACATCCTGGAGCGGCTGTCTGCCGCCCATGGCAAGCCCGTTGCCGGTTTCGCCCCGGACACGCTGACCTGCCTGGAGGCCTATGGCTGGCCCGGCAACGTGCGCGAAATGCAGAACGAGATCATGCGCATGCTGGTGCTGTGCGAGGGCGAAACGCTGGGTGCCGACCTGCTGTCCGACCATGTGCTGCGCGGCGCGGCGTTGAACACCCGCCCCGTCTCGCCGGAGGACGGACCGCTGCCACCGCTCGACCTGATCGGCCAGGGCGGGCCGCTGAAGTCGCGGATCGAGCGGGTGGAGGCAGGCATCCTGATGGAAACGCTGGTCCGCTGCCGCTGGAACAAGAGCAAGGCCGCCGACGAGCTGGGCCTGTCCCGCATGGGCCTGCGCGCCAAGCTGGAGCGCTACGGCATCGAGCGCGGGCCGGCACAGCGGCATTGAACACTTTTATCTCCCTCTCCCGCACGTAATCCCCTCTCCGCAGAGTGGAGAGGAAGAAATCACCGAACCACAAGAACCGCGAGGAGCCGTTCGATATGTCGAAACTCACCCGTCTTGCCGCCGTCTCCGCGGCCATCGCGCTTGCCGCCACCCCTGCCCTCGCCCACCCGGGCCATCTCGCCGGAGCCGGCTTCATCGACGGCGTCGCCCATCCGCTGGGCGGGCTCGACCACCTGATCGCCATGGTCACCGTCGGCGTCTATGGCGCCACCATCGGCGGACGCGCCGTACTGGCGGTGCCGGGAGCGTTCCTGGCCGCCATGCTGGCCGGCGGGCTGTTCGCGCTGACCGGCGTCGAACTGCCGCTGGTGGAACCGGCCATCTACGCCTCCACCGTCGTGCTGGCCCTGCTGTGCATCATGCCGATGTCGCGCAACGGCCTGATCGGCGTGCTGTTCGCCGGCGGCTTCGGCCTGTTCCATGGCTTCGCCCATGGGGCGGAGATGCCAGCCGACGCCGCGGCGCTGGGCTATGCCGCCGGCTTCCTCGCCAGCACCGCCGGGCTGCATGCCGTCGGCGTGGCGCTCGGTTACGCGATCCATCGCCTGATCGGCCGGCCGAAAGAGGATCGCCGGACCGCCTGACGGGACCGGCAACTCTCCTTACACCCCAGCCGTCCTTTCGGCCGGGGACTTGCCAGCCTCAGCGGCAATCAGGTTTCAGAATCGTTGCTTTGCCAAATGTTCGTACTACGGCACGGTTGTTGCCTATGACCCGCGGAGAAGCGCACCGGCCCCTCGCACGCCGGTGCCGCCCGACGGGAGAAAACAAACCGATGGCAACGCTGGAAACCTTCTACGAGGTGATGCGGCGGCAGGGGATCACACGCCGTTCGTTCCTGAAATACTGTTCGCTGACCGCCGCAGCCCTTGGGCTGGGGCCGGAGCTGGTCCCGCAGATCGTCCACGCCATGGAAACCAAGCCGCGCACCCCGGTGCTGTGGCTGCACGGGCTGGAATGCACCTGCTGTTCCGAATCCTTCATCCGCTCGGCGCACCCGCTGGTGAAGGACGTGGTGCTGTCGATGATCTCGCTGGACTATGACGACACGCTGATGGCGTCGGCCGGCCACCATGCCGAGGCGATCCTCGACGAGGTGATGGAGAAGTACAAGGGCAACTACATCCTGGCGGTGGAAGGCAATCCGCCGCTGAACCAGGAGGGCATGTCCTGCATCATCGGCGGCAAGCCCTTCACCGACCAGCTGCGCAAGGTCGCCAAGGACGCCAAGGCGATCATCTCCTGGGGCTCCTGCGCGTCCTTCGGCTGCGTCCAGGCGGCGCGTCCGAACCCGACCCGCGCCACCCCGGTGCATGAGGTCATCACCGACAAGCCGATCATCAAGGTTCCCGGCTGCCCGCCGATCGCCGAGGTGATGACCGGCGTCATCACCTACATGCTGACCTTCGACCGCATCCCGGAGCTGGACCGCCAGGGCCGGCCGAAGATGTTCTACAGCCAGCGCATCCACGACAAATGCTATCGCCGGCCGCATTTCGACGCCGGCCAGTTCGTCGAATCCTTCGACGACGAAGGCGCGCGCAAGGGCTACTGCCTCTACAAGGTCGGCTGCAAGGGGCCGACCACCTACAACGCCTGTTCCACCGTCCGCTGGAACGAGGGCACCAGCTTCCCCATCCAGTCCGGCCACGGCTGCATCGGCTGCTCGGAGGACGGCTTCTGGGACAAAGGGTCCTGGTATGCCCGCCAGTCCGACATCCTCCAGTTCGGGATCGAGGCCAACGCCGACCAGATCGGCACCACCGCCGCCATCGGCGTCGGCAGCATCATCGCCGCCCACGCGGCGGTTAGCGCCCTGAAGCGCGCGCAGCACAAGGGAGACGTCTGACCATGGGCATCGTCCAGACCCCGAACGGGTTCTCGCTCGACAATGGCGGCAAGCGCATCGTCGTCGATCCGGTCACCCGCATCGAAGGGCACATGCGCTGCGAGGTGAATGTCGACAGCAACAACGTCATCCGCAACGCGGTGTCGACCGGCACGATGTGGCGCGGCCTCGAAGTGATCCTGAAGGGCCGCGACCCGCGCGACGCCTGGGCCTTCGTCGAGCGCATCTGCGGCGTCTGCACCGGCTGCCATGCGCTGACCTCTGTCCGCGCGGTGGAGGATGCGCTGCAGATCCGCATCCCGAAGAACGCTCACCTGATCCGCGAGATCATGGCGAAGACGCTGCAGGTCCATGACCACATCGTCCATTTCTATCACCTGCACGCGCTGGACTGGGTCAATCCGGTCAACGCCCTGAAGGCCGATCCGCAGGCGACCTCCGCCCTCCAGCAGGCGGTGTCGCCGCGCCATGCCAAGTCCAGCCCCGGCTATTTCCGCGATGTCCAGACCCGCCTGAAGAAGTTCGTGGAGAGCGGCCAGCTCGGCATCTTCAAGAACGGCTATTGGAACAACCCGGCCTACAAGCTGTCGCCGGAAGCCGACCTGATGGCGGTGACCCATTACCTGGAGGCGCTCGACCTCCAGAAGGACATCGTCAAGATCCACACCATCCTCGGCGGCAAGAACCCGCACCCGAACTACATGGTCGGCGGCGTTCCCTGCGCCATCAACATGGAGGGAACCGGGGCGTCGGGCGCGCCGCTGAACATGGAGCGGCTGAACTTCATCCGCGCCCGCATCCAGGAAGCGACGGCCTTCGTCGAGAATGTCTATCTGCCTGACGTGCTCGCCATCGCGAGCTTCTACAAGGACTGGCTCTATGGCGGCGGGCTGTCGGCAACCAACGTCATGGATTACGGCGATTACGAGAAGGTGCCGTACGACCATTCGACCTGCCAGCTGCCGGGCGGCGTCATCCTGAACGGCAACTGGAACGAGGTCCATCCCATCGACCCGCGCGACCCGGCGCAGGTGCAGGAGTTCGTCGCCCACAGCTGGTATCACTACGAGGACGAGAGCAAGGGCCTGCACCCGTGGGACGGCGTGACCCAGGCCAAGTTCGAGCTGGGCGCCAACACCAAGGGTACCCGCACCGACATCAAGGAGCTGGACGAGGCCGCCAAATATTCCTGGATCAAGGCCCCGCGCTGGCGCGGCCATGCGGTGGAGGTCGGCCCCCTGCCCCGCTACATCCTGGCCTACGCCCAGGGCGTCGGTTACGTGAAAGACCAGATCACCGAATCCCTTGGCATCTTCAACAAGCTGGCTGGCACGAACTTCACGGCGCAGCAGGCGCTGCCCACCACCATCGGCCGCACGCTGGCCCGCGCGCTGGAATGCCAGTACTGCTGCACCATGATGATGGATGATTGGAACGCCCTGATCGCCAACATCAAGGCTGGCGACACCGCCACGGCAAACGTCGAGAAGTGGGACCCGAAGACCTGGCCGAAGGAGGCCAAGGGTGTGGGCACCGTCGCGGCGCCGCGCGGCGGGCTCGGCCACTGGATCAAGATCAAGGACGGCAAGATCGACAATTACCAGTGCGTCGTGCCGACGACCTGGAACGGCAGCCCGCGCGATCCCAAGGGCAACATAGGCGCCTTCGAGGCTTCGCTGCTGAACACGCCGATGGCCCGTCCGGACGAGCCGGTGGAGATCCTGCGCACCCTGCACAGCTTCGACCCGTGCCTCGCCTGCTCCACCCACGTCATGGCGCCCGACGGCGCCGAACTGGCCCGCGTCACCGTGCGCTGACCGGCAACCGAGGAGGATTACGTCATGGCTCCTCTCGACAACGCGAAGCCGGTCGCGACACCGGAGGAAGACGGGACGGCCGCTCCGGCGGCCGGCCGCTTCCTGAAAGCGATCTATGTGTACGAGGTGCCGGTTCGGGTCTGGCACTGGGTCAACGCGCTGGCGATCACGGTGCTGTCGGTCACCGGCTACCTGATCGCCAATCCGCTGCCGACAATGCCGGGCGAGGCCAGCGCCAATTTCCTGATGGGCTACATCCGCTTCGTCCATTTCGCGGCGGCCTACATCTTCGCTATCGGCTTCATCGGTCGGTTCTACTGGGCCTTCGCCGGCAACCACCATGCCCGGCAACTGTTCCGCTTCCCCTTCTGGAACGGCCATTGGTGGAAGGAACTGTTCACCGAAGCGCGCTGGTACCTGTTCCTGGAGCGCAAACCCAAGCTGTATGTCGGCCACAACCCGCTGGCACAGTTCGCCATGTTCTGGGTGATCGCGGTCGGCAGCGTCTTCATGATCATCACCGGCTTCGCGCTCTACAGCGAAGGGGCAGGACAGGACAGCTGGCAGGACAAGCTGTTCGGCTGGGTCATCCCGCTGTTCGGCCAGAGCATGGATGTCCACACCTGGCATCATATGGGCATGTGGGCGATCCTGCTGTTCGTGATCGTCCACATCTATGCCGCGGTGCGCGAAGACATCATGTCCCGCCAATCGATCATCTCCACCATGATCAGCGGCGTGCGCACCTTCAAGGATGCCGAAGCGCCGGCCGATGATATCTGACAAGAATTTTTAGCGCTGAAAATCTTATACTTTTTTGAACCTGGCACACTCTGGAGAACACGGACCATCGCTGCTCTCCAGGGTTATTTCTGTTTTAAAAATATGTTGCTTTTATACTAGGTTACTATTTGAATGAGGGAATAATATATGGATAAATCCCATTTTCTGAATTCAGTAACTCTGCTTCTCACGATCCTATTTCGTAATCATTATATTAGATTTCTCTTTTGGAAGATCTGATTTCAAAAAGATTGAATTCGTGCATTCAACAGGAAAATTGTTATTCATACATTCAATTTCCTCAATGAGGGAAATTTTAATAACAACTTATCGTATTAGAAGAGGAGTGGCGGGATGAGTATACTGAAAATGCTGTCCGCGACCGTAATGGTCGGTGTCGGCCTCACGCTTTGCGCCCTGAACCCAGCGAATGCACAACAACCGGCTGCATGCTCTGCAAACGCAGCCAACTCGACTACAAATGTTTATTCCTATCCCTATAACTCACAAGCCCCAGGGAATGTCATGACCTGTGGTCAAACTGTAAGTTATGGAGGTCAACAGAATAATCTATTCAACTACATGGGAATTCAGTACGCGACACAAGCCCGGTGGCAACCATCAACGATGAATCAGTTGCCACTTCAGGGTGGGGCTGTTTCTCAAGTTACTGCTGGAAATATCTGCCCACAAGGTGACTTTGGTTCAGGGCAGAGCGAAGACTGTCTGTTTCTCAATATCTGGACACCAAAAATCAATCCGACGAGCTCCGACAAACTTCTTCCCGTCATGGTCTTTATCCATGGTGGAGCGTTTGTCGTTGGAGCTGGATCCGATCCTCTTTATAATGGTGCAGCACTGGCTGCAACCGGCAATATGGTCGTTGTCACGCTCAACTACCGACTTGGCGCGCTCGGGTTCCTGACCAGCTGGGATCTTCTGGCAAACAAGCCTGTTATTGCCGGGAATTTTGGCATTCAGGATCAACAGAACGCCTTGAAGTGGGTACAGAAATACATCAGCAGCTTCGGCGGCGATCCGACCAATGTTACGCTGTCAGGCGAAAGCGCCGGCGCGATGTCAGCCGGTCTCCATACATTCTCGATTCCAAGCAGCACGGATTATTTCAACCAAACGATCATGGAGAGCAATCCCCTCGGAATCACCTATCTGAGCCCGGAGGGGGCCTATAATGACCATGGAAGCGTTTTCCTCGGCAACCTCTGCAATGTCTGGATGGATCGTGTCATTGCCGCTGGTGCCACAAATCCGCAGTGCCTTCTGGAACTGAAAGACCCGAGCAAATGGAAAGCGGATGGACCGTCCAACATAACGAGTGTCCAAACCGTTGACATCATGAATGCTCAAGGCAAGAACAATTCCAACTGCGGAATTACCAATCTTCCGGCATGCGCTGCGGCACTCTCCAAAATTAACCTGACCTGGAGCCCGGTCGTCGATGGAGCTACCATTCTCGGTCAACCGATCAGTGGCTATCAGAATGGCTCCAAGGACAAGACCATCCTGATGGGAACAAACAAGAATGAAGGGAACCTGTTCGTTGGAATCACCACGTCCAAAGTGCCGTTGCTTGGCGCTGCGTTGAGCGGCAGCGACGCGAACACAGTTTATGGATTGTTTCTCGATGCAATGTTTGGGCTGAACAACAAAATTTCCTCCAAGTCATCGTACAATCCATCGAACTACAGCGAAATCACAGGCCAGATCCCCAATTCAAACCCGCAAAAGAATTTTTCTATCAGCCCGCAAGAGCAAGCGCTCTCTCAAGTGGTGACTGACTATGTGTTCAACTGCCCGAACTACCAGTTGCTGAGCAACATTTCAAAATCAACCAAGTCGGCCTACACCTACCAATTCGTGCAGGCTCCTTTCTTCGATGCCTATGTTCCGAATGATAACTACTTCTGCATGCCGGCAGCCGGCGCCGTCTGCCATGGCAATGAGTTGCCCTATGTGTTCAATACCCTTAACGTCATGAAAGGAACGCCCAACACCGGCGACCCCGCCCTTGCAACGTTCATGAATTCAGTCTGGGCTGGATTCGTGAATTCCTCGATCCCGGCCAAGTTCTCTCCCTACAGCACAACGGCCAGCGCACCGGTCGTCCAACTCGCCAATACGAGTTCCTCGCCGGTGAATGCCGCAAATCTCAATGTTACCAACGTCGCCGCGGGCGCGAACTGCAGCCTCTTCTAGAAGGCGATCTTTTGATTCTGAATTGTCGGAATCAAAAGCCGCTCATGTGAAATCGCTCGATCGTTATATCGGTCATGCGGGGATCAGTGATCCCCGCATGACTTCATCGGCAAAGCTGGTTGGGAAAGACGTTCCGCAGCCACCCATGCCTGACCAAGGCTGAGCCCGCCATCGTTGGCAGGCGCCAGCCGCGGTAACAAAGGCTCTATGCCGACAGCGCAGAATCGGCCGACGAGTTCCTCCGCCAAGATCGCGTTCATCAGGCATCCGCCGGAAAGCACCACCCGGTCCAGGCCATGGGCACTCAACACCGGCAGCGTCCAGTCCACCAGTGCCGCCGCCAGCGTTCCGTGGAACAACTCCGCTCCCTCGCCCGGATCGGCAACGCTTAGCAGGCGCTCGAGCAGCGGCGTCAGGTCCAGTTCGCCCCCGTCAACGCCCCCGTCAACGCCCCTGGCAATCCGCCAGGCGCCCTCCGCCACGCGCGGCCTGCGGACCAGCGATTCGAGCATCATCGGCGCCTCACCCTCGAATCCCGCCACCGCACGGACGCCCAACAGGCCGCAGGCGGCGTCGAACCAGCGACCACAGGAACTGGTCTGCGGTGCGTTGATGCCGCGCTCGATCATCCGCCGCACACCTTCGGCCGGGCCATGGGCGGCGAAGCGGGACGCGATCTCATCGGCGCGTCCCATACGGATCAAGGCTGCGGCGGCCATCCGCCAGGGCTGCCGGGCGGCAACGTCGCCGCCGGGCTGGGCGAGCGGCGCAAGGCTGCCCAAGCGTTCGGACCGGCGACCGTCAACCAGCAGCATCTCCCCCCCCCAGGAACCGCCATCCTCACCCAGGCCAAAGCCATCGAGGGCGAGACCCAACGCCGGCCCCTCGATCCGGTGTTCGGCCATCACGGCGGCGACATGGGCATGATGGTGCTGGACGGCAATGGTGGGCAGCCCGGTGCCTTCGGCGAAGCGGGTGGACTGGAAATCCGGATGCCTGTCGTGGGCGACCGCCACCGGCTCCACCCCCAGGATATGCAGCAGATGGGCGACGGTCTCCTCCAGGAAGCCCAGTGTCGCCGCATTGTCGAGGTCGCCGATGTGTTGGGACAGAAAGGCCTCGTCGCCACGGGTGACGCAGATCGTGCTCTTCAGATGGCCGCCGACCGCCAGGATCGGCGGCACCGGACGGACCAGCCGGATCGGCTCCGGCACATGGCCGCGGCCACGGCGCAGGAAAGCCGGCGCGCCGGCCAGCTTGCGCACCACGCCGTCGTCGGCGCGGATGACGATATCGCGGTCATGGTCGACGATCAGGTCGGCGATGCCGTCGAGCCTCTCCCGCGCTTCCCCGTTGCCGATGGCCAGCGGCTCGCCGCCGGGGTTGGCGGAGGTCATCACCAGGGTCATATCCTGGGCCTCGCACAGCCAGCCGGTGCCGGAGGGCCGGCCGGCAGCCTCGTGGAACAGCAGGTAATGCAGCGGCGTGTAGGGCAGCATGACACCCAGCCACGCCAGTCCGGGGGCGATGTCCGGCGCCAGAGCGGGGGCATCCTCCCGCCGTCGCAGCAGGACGATGGGACGCGCCACCCCTTCCAGAAGCGCACGCTCGTCCGTGTCCATCCGGACATGGCGGGCGGCCGATTCCGCGTTGGCGACCATCAGGGCGAAGGGCTTGCCGTTGCGCTGCTTGACCCGCCGCAGCCGCTCCACCGTATCCGCACGCGTCGCATCGCAGGCCAGGTGGAAGCCGCCCAGCCCCTTGATGGCAACGATGCTGCCGGCGCGGAGTGCAGCCAGGATATCCTCCGGCGGGTGCGACAGGCGCGGGCCGCAGACCGGGCAGGCGGTCGGCTGCGCGTGAAAACGGCGGTCGGCGGGGTCCCCATACTCGACCGAGCACTCCGGGCAGAGCGGGAAGCCGGCCATTGCCGTCTGCGGCCGGTCATAGGGAAGCCGACGCGTGATGGTGTAGCGCGGGCCGCAATGAGTGCAGTTCAGGAAGGCGTAGCGATAGCGGCGATCGGCCGGGTCGAACAGTTCGGCAAGGCAGGCCGGACAGACTGCGGCGTCGGGTCCGATGCCGGTGGCGATGGCGCCCGACGCCTCGCTGTGACGGATCACGAAGCGATCCTCGCCGACGATCGGCACGATTGCGTCCCACTCGACACCATCAATGCGGGCCAGCGGCGGCGCCTCCACCGTCAGCGCGGCGCGGAAGGCGTCGGTGGCGGTGCCCTGCACCTCGATCAGCACGCCCTTGGGATCGTTCAGCACCCAGCCGGTCAGGCCGAAACGCCGGGCGAGCGCATGGACATGCGGGCGAAATCCCACACCCTGCACCCGTCCGCGCACCCGGATCCGCAGCCGTTCAAAGCTCTCTGACATGGTGTCCTTACGTTATCTTCGGCTGCGTCGCCCTATCCCCGTATCATACTGCTCTCTCGTGGAAGGGCGAGACCGAAGGCATTTCGCAACGATCCGCCAACCCGCCGGTTGACAGAAGGACATGCGGAACCGGAACGGAGACGCCGCCATGAGCACAAGCCAGCACGAAAAGACCGACAAGCCTACCGATGCCGACCTGAAGAACAACCCGCAGATCGGCGGATCGAAGGGCGCCCGTGCCGCCGGCATGACGCCGGACGAGCTGGATCTGGCCCAGGGCGAGACCACCTTCGAGGGCGACGTGGAAAACCAGACCAACGACAAGGGCGGGGTCGACAAGCCCTTCCGCGACGGGCCGCCGTTGCGGCCCCGGCAGGCCTGATCGGGCGGCAGCTTGGACCTGGCAGCTTGGGACAAGGGCGGCGCTCGAAATGGCGCCGCCCTTGTTCGTCGGCACTCCCGGATTTTCGGAAGACGATAGCCTTCTGAATGAGGTGGGCTTGGCGCAATCAGTCCGCAGTCTACCTGTTGGCTGAGGAAGCGGGATGGTCGCCGGCCCCTCTGGCTCCAAGACCGACGGCAGCATGCAGGAGGCAGGATGTCACTCGATCCGCGGCTGTTGGCGGTGGCCACCGCACTACCGCCCCACCGCTTCGAACAGGACGAGACGCTGACCGTCGCAAGAGCGGTGTTCGCCCATCGCCTGCGCGACTTCGACCGGCTGGCGCCGGTGTTCGGCAACACCGGCATCCGCACCCGCCACGCAGCCTGCCCGCTGTCCTGGTATCTGGCGCCCCATGGCTGGGCGGAACGCGCCGCCGTGTTCGAGCGGGTGGCTTTGGACTTGCTGGAAGAAGCGGCGGGCAAGGCGCTGGCCACCGCCGGTCTACGCCCCACCGATGTCGACGCCATCGTCTGCGCCACCACCACCGGCATCGCCACGCCGAGCCTGGAAGCATTGCTGCTGGACCGCATGGGGTTCCGGCCGGATACAGTGAGACTGCCGGTCTTTGGGCTGGGCTGTGCCGGCGGGACGCTGGGGCTGGCGCGGGCAGGCATGATGGCACGCGCCATGCCCGGCCGCACGGTGCTGTTCCTGGTGGTGGAACTGTGCACCCTGTCGCACCGGCCTGAGGAGGCCTCCCCCACCAATGTGGTGGCAAGCGCACTGTTCGCCGACGGTGCCGCCGCCGCCCTGCTTCGCGCGCCCGTGAAGGATGACGGCACCCTCGGCCCGCACATCGTCGACAGCGCAGAGCATACCTGGCCCGGGACCCGACGGATCATGGGCTGGCGGATCGAAGACGAAGGGTTCGGCGTCGTCTTCAGCCAGGACATTCCCCGCCTGATCCGCGAAAGGCTGGCACCGGTGGTGGACGGTTTCCTGACCAGCCGGGGCATGACGCGGGCCAACCTTGACGGCGTGATCTGCCACACCGGCGGCGCCAAGGTGCTGCAAGCACTGACGGAGGTGCTGGCGCCGGCCACCAGGGGCATGGACGAGTCCTGGGCGGTGCTGCGCGACTGCGGCAACATGTCCGCCGCCAGCGTGATGTTCGTGCTGGACCGCCGGATGCGGAGCGGCGCGACCGGACGGCATCTCATGCTGGCGCTCGGCCCCGGCTTCACCGCCGGCCTCACCGTACTGGACCTATGACCATGGAGGCATTCGGCTGGCCGCAGATGATCCTGGCCGCGGTGGCGGTTCAGCGTCTGCTGGAATTGGCGATCGCCCGCAGAAACACCGCCCGCCTGCTGGCCGCTGGCGGGCGGGAAGTGGGTGCCGGGCACTATCCGCTGTTCGTGGTGTTGCATATGGCATGGCTGCTCGCTCTGTTCGTAACGGTGCCGCCCGGTGCACCGGTGAACGGCTGGCTGCTGGCGCTGTTCCTGCTCCTCCAGGCTGGGAGGGTCTGGGTGATAGCGACACTCGGCCGCTTCTGGACAACGCGGATCATCACCCTGGATAGCGCGCCTCTGGTTCACCGCGGCCCATTCCGCTGGGTCCGGCATCCGAACTATCTGGTGGTGGCGGGGGAGCTTGCCGTACTGCCGCTGGTTTTCGGTGAGGTGTGGATCGCCGTCGCGGCTTCCTTGCTCAACATCCCGCTGACCCTGCACCGCATCCGGGTGGAAGAGCAGGCCTTGCGCGGGCGCGACGGAACCGGAAGCGGCGCCGGGGGTTGGACGGAATGGAGCAGCCGGCGCAGTCCACCGGCGGCCTGATGGCATTCCCTTGAAGCAGGACCCCCGCCATGCAACCGACCAACGGTGTTCCAAACTCTCCTGTCATCTGCATCACCGGCGCCTCCGCCGGGGTCGGACGCGCAACGGCGCTGGCCTTCGCCGCCTACCGCAAGGCTTCCATTGGCCTGATCGCCCGCTCGGCCGATACCCTGGAGGAGGTGAAGAAGGAGGTCGAACGGCTGGGCGGACGGGCGCTGGTTCTGCCGTTGGACGTCGCCGATCCCGACGCGCTAGAGGCAGCCGCAGGCCAAGTCGAGGACGCCTTTGGTCCCATGGATGTATGGATCAACGTGGCGATGGTCACCGTATTCGGACCCGTTCATGCCGTGACGCCGGACGAACTGAAGCGGGTGACCGACGTGACCTATCTCGGCTCCGCCTACGGCATCCAGACGGCGTTGCGGCGGATGCGGATGCGCGACCGCGGCACGATCCTTCAGGTGGGATCGGCTCTCGCCTACCGGTCGATCCCGCTGCAATCGGCCTATTGCGGGGCCAAACATGCCATCACCGGCTTCATCGACAGCCTGCACTCCGAACTGATCCACGACGACAGCCGCGTCAGGCTGACCACCGTTCATCTGCCGGCGGTCAACACGCCGCAATTCGATTGGGCGCGCAGCCATATGCCCCGCCGGGCCCGCCCAATGGGCACCATTTTCCAGCCGGAAGACATCGCCCACGCCATCCTGCACGCCGCCGAAAATCCCCGCCGCGAATATTGGCTGGGCGGATCGGCGATGCAGGCGATCCTCGGGACCCTCCTGGCGCCGGGTTTCGCCGACCGCTACCTCGCCAAAACAGCGGTCGAGGGCCAGATGACCGATGAACTCGAGATCCCCAACAGGCCCGACAACCTGTACCAACCCGTCAGCGGCCTGCACCGCACCCGCGGGCGCTTCGGGTTGCCGCACAACAGCCTGCGTCTGACGGCACCCAGCAGTGCCGCACGCGGCATCGCGATGGCCGCCGGCCTGCTCCTGGCTGGTGGGGTTGGCTTCATGGTGAGCCGGATGACACACCGGTGAATATCACAGTGTAGCAGTCAGGATTTCCCCTTGCAGGCCCTGTCAGGGCGACTACATAGAGTGCCATACGTCAACAACAGAAAGGAGGTGATCTCGTGTCTCATTGTCCGTCTCACTCGTCGTCGAGCGCCAAGGCCGGGGTCTCTTTCTTTGCGGAAGGGATTTTGGTCCGCTAAGGACTGCGCCGTGGTGTCGACGACACACGGATTGACAATGGAAGGGCTGCCGGCAATGGTAGCCCTTCTTTGTTTTTTTGAAATGAAAGCCCCCTCTCCCTCGCGGGAAAGGGGCCTTTCTTTAAGCCAGTTGCAGTCTCAGTGCTGCATTTCGCCCATCTGCTTGCGGCTGTCGCCGGTCTTGTCCTGGATAATGCTGTCGTCTGGCTTGCCTTCGACTTCCAGGATGCCGATCAAGCCCTTGGTGGCTCGGCTCAGCGCGTGATCGACCAGGGCGTATTTGCCGGGATAATCGACCTTGAATTCCACCATCGTGGCGCCGCCGGGTGCGACGGTAACGGTCTGGACCCCCTTGGTCGGCTCGGTCTCCAGTCCACCCAGATTGTAGACCTTATCGAAGATCTCGCCGATGACATGGAAGGAGGAGGTCAGGTTCGGACCACCGACGCCAAAGAACAGGCGAACGGTTTCGCCCACCTTGGCCTTCAGCGGCTTGTCCTTGGTCAGGGCGCCGACCGTACCGTTGAACACCAGATAGCTCGGACGCTCGTTGACGAGGCCGTCATAGTCATCCTCGGCATTCGCCTGGTTCTTCGCTTTGGTGGCGTAGATTTCCTGCTGCATCACGTAGAATTCATGATCGACCGGCGGCAGACCGGCTTCCGGCTCCACCACGATCAGGCCATACATGCCCTTTGAGATGTGATGGGCGACCATCGGCGTGGCGCAGTGATAAACGTAGACGCCGGGCGTCAGCGCCTTGAAGCTGAAGGCCTTGGTCTGACCCGGTTCAACCTGGGTGATCTGGCCGCCGCCGAGGAAGCCGGTCGCGGCATGGAAGTCGACGGAGTGGTTCATCGTCGATTCCGGCGCGTTTGAGATCGAAACATCCACCGTGTCGCCGACACGCACCCGCACCATCGGACCCGGAACCGTGTTGTTGAAGGTCCAGTAGGTGTAGGTGGTGCCGTCCTCCAGCTTGGATTCGACTTCCGTCGTCATCAGCGCGACCTTGTGGGTCTTGGGCGCCCGTTTGCCGGCCTTCTCGGGGGCCGGGACGGCGGCCGGATCCTGGACGACGCTGACCGTCGGCTGCTTGACCTTCGGATCGGCATAGAGCGTGTCAGCGGCAGAGGCGGCACCGATACCGGACAGGATCATCAAAGCGGCGGCGCTGACAGTGACGAGAGAGAGCTTGGTCTTCATGGCGTCGTCTCGGCTGAATGTTTCTTGTGAGGGAATATTCCTCCCTTGTCCGAGACCTCTTCTTGACCGTCGTCAAGTGGAACTTGTAAACGCTATTTTGTCGCAGCTCCTCTTTATTTCCTTACAAAACGTAATGACTTCCAAGATTACGATTTCGGACGAAATGCGACACAAATTTCTGCATCGGTTTCGATCCGGCCGGCACCGATCAGGTCCAGGCAATAGGGAACCGCGGGGAATACCGCCATCAGGCAATCGTGGATCGCGGACGGTTTTCCCGGCAGATTGATGATCAGGCTGCGGCCGCGGATCCCTGCGGTCTGGCGCGACAGGATGGCGGTCGGCACCACCCGCAGACTGACCGATCGCATCAGCTCGCCGAAGCCCGGCATCATCTTGTCACAGACCCGCTCTGTCGCTTCCGGCGTCACGTCGCGCGGTGCCGGACCGGTGCCACCGGTGGTCACCACCAGACC
Organism: Azospirillum sp. TSH100; assembly: GCF_004923295.1. Taxonomy (NCBI): domain Bacteria; kingdom Pseudomonadati; phylum Pseudomonadota; class Alphaproteobacteria; order Rhodospirillales; family Azospirillaceae; genus Azospirillum; species Azospirillum sp. TSH100. Next base: position 758,221 of record NZ_CP039636.1, on the reverse strand, counting down.
GCAGCCGGCGACGTCGCACAACTCGATAAGGGTATCGGCGATCAGGTCCAGCTCGTCGGGAATCACCCGCGCTTCCGCAACCCAGGGGGAGGCGACGATGCGGCACAGCTCATCCCGGATCGCCGGGCCGCCCTTGTCCTCGTAGACGCCGCGGCTGGCGCGGTCGGAGACGGTGACGATACCGATTTTTACAGGGCTGATCTTAACCGGTTCGCTCATTCGGAATGGTCCTCTTTTGCTCAGGCGGCACAGGCGACCTGCCGGTAGAGCGCCGGCAACGCCTTGGTCAGGTGGGAGACCTGCGGGAATATGGCATAGGCGCCACGGCCGAACAGATAGGGGATGTAGTCGCGGGCCTGCGCATCGACTGTTATGGCGAAGACCGCGAGCCCATCGCGCCGCGCCTCGCGGATCGCCTGCCGGGTGTCCTCGATGCCGTAGCGGCCTTCGTAATGGTCGACGTCGTTCGGCTTGCCGTCGGTCAGCAGAACCAGCAGCCGGTGGCGATTCGGCCGTTCGGCAAGCTCGGCGGTCACGTGGCGGATCGCCGCACCCATGCGGGTGTAATAGCCGGGTTTCAGCGCACCGATCCGGCGGGTCACGGCGGCGCCGAGCGGTTCTTCGAACCCCTTCAGCGTCTGCACCCGCACCCAGTCGCGCCGGCGCGAGGTGAAGGAATAGAGCGCATGGTCGTCGCCGCAGGCGGTCAGGCCGTGGGTCAGCGCCAGCAGCGCCTCCTTCTCCACATCCAGCACGCGGCGGCCCTCGATCCAGCCGTCGGTGGAGAGCGATCCGTCGACCAGCACCGCCACCGCCAGATCGCGGGCCGCACTGCGCACTTGCTGGTGCACGCGGTCGCTGCCGCAGCCGCCGGCCTGAAGATCGGCCCGGCTGCGCACCAGGGCGGCCAAATCCAGCTCGTCGCCATCGGGCTGTCCGGTGAATAGCATGCGGCGCGGACGCAAGGCCTCGAACTGGCGGCGGACCTGACGGATGCGGCGCTGGGCCGCGGCGTCGGGCTGCCAGGAGTCACCGTCGGCCGGTGCTGTTTCGGCGATCACCCGGCAATGGTTGGGAAGATGGGCCTGCCGGCCGTGATCCCATTCCGGATAGCTCAGGGTCGCCACCAGCGGCGTGTCGTCGACCACCGGCGCACCGAGATCGAGGTCGAGCTTCAGCGTGGTCGATGCCTTGCGCTGATGCGCGCCGACCGCGATCTCGTCCAGGTCGTCGGCGGCCTTGCGGGCATTCTCCGCGTCATCGTCATCGACGGCACGCGGGATGTTCAGCGCCTCGGCAAGGCTTAGCATCTTCTCGAAGCGGTTGAGGATCAGCGGGTCGTTGCGCTGGATCTGGTCGGTCTGCCGTCGGGTCGCCGCACGGCGGCGCTGATCGCCCTCGGCCGCCCGCCCTCCCTCGCCGGGGCTGTCAGCCGCGGCGGTGGCATCCCGACCGGCGCCGGGCGACACCAGCCCCCACAGCGGCACCGGCAGCAGCCGGGCATAACCGTAAGGGGCGGTGAAATCCGACAGCGGGATGGTGGGGGCCAGCATACGGGCGACCCCGCCCAGCGCACGGTCGGCGCCGAGCAGCGCCATGGCGGCGTGCTCGACATCGGCCTCCACCGGAGGCAAGCGACGGATGGGGCGGCTGGCGGCGACGGCGCGGGCCAGCTCCTCATGCATGCGGGTCAGGCCGGGCCAGCAGGTCAGCACCCGCGTCGTGGTCGCGGCGGCACTGCGGAGCGCCTGCACATCGGCCTGTAACGGGTCGGTGGGAACCTGCTCTGCCTCGGCATGGGCGAAGAAGGCGGCCAGCCATTCATAAAGCTTTTCGTTCAGGGCTGGATCGGGGAACAGGTCGATCGTGGTCGGCAGTTGCAGCACATTGCCGTCCAGCGCGGCCCGCTCCACCCGCTCCTCCCCCAACCCGATACGGCCGAGCAGCGACAGCCGGTGTCCCGAAACCGCAGCGGTTCCGGCGGCAAGCCGCACCCCGTGGTCACCACCCAGCGCCCGGAAGAACACCGCCAGCCGCGGGCGCATCGTCTCCAGCATCACCGCGGCTTCCGGATGGTGTGGATAGCTCGATCGTCCGCCGATCAGGCGGTGCCACAAACGACCGACGGTCTCTTCCGGCTCGAAGAACTCCAGCATGACGATAGCCCCCGCCCTTTTCCGATCAGCCCAACGTGACCTCGGCGATGCGCAACAGGGCGGCGCGGATGTCAGGATCGTCGGTTAGCGGTTCGATCAGAGCCGCGCGGATGGCGCGTTCCGGCTTCATGCCGGAGCGGATCAGCGTGGCGCAGTAGATCAGCAGGCGGGTCGACACGCCCTCCTCCAGATCCTGGCCCTTCAGGGCGCGGAGCGCGTTGGCGAGGCGGACCAGTGGGACGACGCGGTTCTCGGCCAGGCCGCTTTCGGTCGCGACGATGGGGATCTCGCGCTCGGGCGCCGGAAAATCGAACTCGACCGCCAGGAATCGCTGGCGGGTGCTGGGCTTCAGCGCCTTCAGCACATTCTGGTAACCGGGGTTGTAGGACACCACCAGCATGAAGCCCGGCGGCGCTTCCAGTGTCTCGCCGGTGCGGTCCAGCGGCAGGATGCGACGGTCGTCGGTCAGCGGGTGCAGCACGACGGTGACATCCTTCCGCGCCTCCACCACCTCGTCGAGATAGCAGATGGCCCCTTCGCGCACGGCGCGGGTCAGCGGCCCATCCGCCCAGACGGTGTCGCCACCCTTGAGCAGATAGCGGCCGGTCAGGTCGGCAGCGGTCAGGTCGTCGTGGCAGGACACGGTGTAGAGCGGCCGTCCGAGCTTCGCCGCCATATGGGCGACGAAGCGGGTCTTCCCGCAGCCGGTCGGCCCCTTCAGCAGAAGCGGCAGACGGTGGGTGTAGGCGTGCTCGAACAGCGCGCACTCGTCGCCCGTCGGCTGATAGAAGGGCAGATCGGTGCTGTTCGCGGCATCGACGGTCTCAGGCACGGCTGCGAGGGTGGCGCTGCGGATCATCGCGAAACTCCTGAAAAACAGACGGCCCCCGCCGCGGATACGGACGGGGGCCGGAGATTTGACGCTTACTCGGCTGCCTGGAGGCCGCTGGTGACGGCTGCCGGACGCTCTTCACGGGCCGGGCCGAACACGGCGTAGAGGTAGACGACGACGCCGATCCCGACGGCGACACCACCACCCAGACGCAGCCAGTAGAACATGGCGATCTGTTCCTGGACCTCCATGTAGCCCAGCCCCATCACGCGCTGCAGGTGGGTCTGCACGATGCCGGCGGCGGTCAGGGCGAAGGTCATGAAGGCCATGCCGCCGCTCATCATCCAGAAGCTCCAGATGTTGAGGGTCTGGTTGTACGGCGCCCGACCGCGCAGGTAGGGCATGGCGTAGGTGATGATGGCGAGGTTGATCATCGCATAGGCGCCGTAGAAGGCGAGATGCCCGTGCGCCGCCGTCACCTGGGTGCCGTGGGTATAGTAGTTGATCGGAGCCAGCGTGTGCAGGAAGCCCCACAGCCCGGCGCCGAAGAAGGCGAACACCGCGCAGCCCAGCGACCACAGCATCGCCGCCTTGTTCGGATGACGGCGGCCGCTCTTCCACACCATCATGAAGGCGAAGACGACCATGGTGAAGAAGGGCGCGACTTCCAGCGTGGAGAACAGCGAGCCGATCCACTGCCAGTAGCCGGGCGTGCCGATCCAGTAATAATGGTGGCCGGTGCCGAGGATGCCGCTGAACAGGGCGAGGCCGACCATGGCGTACAGCCACTTCTCCACCACTTCGCGATCGACGCCGGTCATCTTGATCATCAGGAAGGCGAGGATGGAGGCCAGGACCAGTTCCCACACGCCCTCGACCCACAGATGGACGACGTACCACCAGTACATCTTGTCCAGAGACAGGTTCGCCGGGTTGTAGAAGGAGAACAGGAAGAAGACCGCGATGCCCCACATACCCACCAGCAGGATGTTGGTGATGACCGTGCGGCGACCCTTCAGCACCGTCAGCGTGATGTTGTAGAGGAACATCAGCGCAACGACGACGATCGCGGCCTTGATCCACAGGGGCTGTTCCAGGAACTCGCGCCCTTCATGGATGCGGAAGACATAGCCGACGACCGCGGCCAGCGCGCCGAAGACGAACAGGCCGAGCTGGATCAGCGCCAGTTTGGGACTGTGCAGTTCCGTCTCCGCCTCCTCGGGCACCAGGTAATAGGCGGCGCCGAAGAAGCCGATCAGCAGCCAGACGATCAGGGCGTTGGTGTGGATCATCCGGATGATGTTGAAGGGCAGCAGCTCCGACAACGTGTTGGGCAGGACATAGACGGTGCCGGCCAGGAGACCCACCAGGATCTGCACACCGAACAGCCCCATGGCCGCCGCGAAGTAATAGAGGGCGACTTTTTGCGATTCGTACTTCATGACGGAAATCTCCTCAGCCCGACAGCTTGGGCGGCCAGTTCTGGGTGTTGATCCGGCTTGTCCATTCCAGGAACGCGGCAAGGTCTTCGACCTCGCTGTCGGTCAGATGGAACTGCGGCATCTGGCGCCGGCCTTCGATTCCGGACGGCTGTGCCGCCATCCAGCTCTTGAGCGCCATCACGGCGCCTTCGGGGTCTTTGTCGCCGCCATAGCGCAGCCAGACATTGCCCAGCTCGGGGCGAAATAGGCGCCCTCGCCCAGCAGCGTGTGGCAGTTGATGCAGGAGTTCTTCTCCCACACATGCTTGCCGCGCGCGACCGCCTCGGTCAGCGTCTTCTTATCGGTGCTGGTGTTGACGACGTAATTGTGGCTGAGCGCGGTCAACGCGACGAAGGTCGCGAAGAAGAACAGCGATCCGCCGTAGAAGATGTTTCGCGCGGCCGCCTTGGTGAAGCGTTCGGTCATCGCTCGGGATCCCTGGAAATCTCGATCTGTCGGTCGAGAGGGGGGTCGGTTTGGAAGGCGTTGGTTGTGCGAAGCCGGGAGCGGGAAGCCGGGCGTCGCAGCGTCATCCGCCACGGGTCGGGCGAATAATTGACCGTGGCGGAAGGGCATTCCTTGACCGAGGTCAAGCCGATCACCGGATCGCCGGCTTATCATTCGCATACGTGATGACAAGCTTTGGACATTTGAAAATGGCCGACGTTGAGATGACGGGCCTTGAGATGGCCGGTCCGGAAACCGCGGGTCCGATCGATCGGGGAGGCGGCCTTGCCGCCCTGCCCGGCAACCTGATGATGTGGATCCTGATCTTTAGCGAACTGGCGGTGTTCGGCGTCGCCTTCATCGGCTTCGCCATCGCCCGCGTGCTGGATCCGGTGACATTTGCCACGGGTCAGGCCCATCTGAACGGCACGGCGGGGGCGCTGAACACCATGGTGCTGGTGACCAGCGGTTATCTGGCCGCCCGTGGGGTGGCGGCCGGCCGGCGTGGCGCGATGGCGCCGGCACGTCGCGCGATGGTCACGGCGGCGGCGGTCGGCTCGGTTTTCCTGGCGGTGAAGGCTATGGAATACTCGGCGACGCTGGGCGCCGGCCTGACCATCGACACCGACGCCTTCTTCACCCTCTATTTCCTGCTGACCGGCTTCCACGCCCTGCATGTCGTGCTGGGCATCGTCATCCTGCTGCTGGTCAGCCGCTCCGGCCCGGAGACGATGGTCGAGAATCTGGAGACGGGCGCGGCCTTCTGGCACATGGTCGATCTGGTCTGGGTGATCCTCTACCCGCTCGTCTATCTGATCCGCTGAGGAGACCGGCCATGAGCGCTCTCAAGAAAATTGACCGGCTGACGCTGTCCTGGCTGATCCTGATGGGCCTGACCGCCGTCACTCTGCTGTTCGCCCGCCATGGCGATGCGGGCGGCAGCATCGGCATTGCCGGGGCGGCGCTGCTGCTGGCGCTGGCGGTGACGAAGGGGCGGGAAATCCTGCTGCATTACTTGGAATTGAACCATGCCGGTCCGGGCTGGCGGTTTCTGATGACCGGCTGGCTGGTATTGCTGTGCTGCGCGATCCTGCTGGTCACCGCCGCTGGTGCCCTGGGCTGGGCTGGACCGCACTAACCCATCATCGAGGATGAATTGGCCATGACCGAAGCCAAACTCGGCCTGATCCTGACCAGCATCGCCGTCATCACGGTGGCGGTGGCGCTTTACCGCCAGCGCGCCTTGGGGCGCAACGGGCTCGTGACTGTGGCTGCCGCCACATTGCTTGTATTATGCTCAATGTTTTTCACTCAATAGATGCTAATCTTATCAAAATCAGTAGCGAAATGTGCATAAATGTTACGCAGAACGATTTTTTATGCCGATTTCCTGGTTTCAAAATGATGATTTTGATTGATTTTTATAAGAGATTTACTCGCGTATAAAGATTTGTCTGAAATGTAATAAACTATGGAGTGTTTTTCATGGTCATAACACCCGTTATTTCCGTTGCGCTTCCCTCGACCGGTGTTCCTACACAGCCAAACCAGCTGCCGAATTTGGAGGTTTATACCACCCAAGGATTCAATTTGAAGAATGGCGGCTTCGCCAGCAACGTAGCATTCGTTCAGACATTCTCTAAAGACACAACAGTTCATTACACTATTGACGGAAAAACCGGAGTATATTACGTTCCAGATCAAATTTCATATGATCCTTCTCATAATGGGACTTACAAATCTGTTTCATCCTCCATCATACAATCACAGCAGGACTATAGCAATTATATATCAGATTCAGTTTCATTTGGAGCGTCTTATGATTTTGCATCCGTGCATGGTGGTGTTTCTACGGTTTTTTCACAAGGAATCTCTATCTCCAGTAGCCAGACTTATGGTTTGAATTTCGGCGGCTCCATCGTGTTCTCAATAGCACGCAATCTTCCGTCGAAACTTCCAGATAATTATCTGACTTCGGACTTTTCCACCGCCCTGAATGGCTTGACGCCATCCAGCAGCCAGAGCGACTTCGCAGCCTTTTTTGACACTTACGGCACTCATTATCTGAAATCGGGATGCTTCGGCGGCTCTTATGTCATGCTCAGTTCCATCGCCACCTCTTCCATCAGCTCGATGACGCAGTCGCAGGTGTCCGCGGATCTGACGGCGGGCTTCAATGCTGTGCTGGCCAGCGGTTCCCTGACGGTATCCGCCCTCGAAAAGTCTGGCAGCTCGGTCTCGTCCTTCTCCAGTTCCAGCAGCTTCAACTTCTTCACCATGGGCGGTCAGTCGTCCACCGATCTCGATGATTTCACCAGTTCCATCTCCTCCGATCCGGTTCTGCTTATGAACCCTTCGGTTTCGCCGCAGGCGGTGGTCAGCCCGATGACCGACCTGATGACGCCTGCCGCCTCTGAGGAGATGATCCAGGCCTATCAGCAGGCGCTGACCCTGTATCTGAACCCTGAAATGTCCGTCATCGGACCAATCTCCGCGGTCAATCCGTCAACGGTCATTTGCGCGGCTTCCGACGGCTTCCTGTCGGGCTGGACCTACGAGCAGAACAACGGTGACAATGCGCTGTTCACGCTTGTCACGGACAGCAACCTGAACCCGACGGCAGTTCGGGGCATGGGGTCGATGAACCAGAACAGCAGCAGTGGCATTATTGTACCTTCAGGCAATGCAATCGTTCCGGTGCGTAAAGGCGATTATTACAACGTCCTCCTCGATGCAGCAGCGGGTAGTCCAGTTTTCGACAGCTACTTCACCGCATTTAACTTTCCGCCGACAGTTTCCCTCGGCGCGTGGTCCACTCCAACGACCTACACCACCGCCAATACCTTGACGGGAACCGCCCAAACCGACCTGTTCGTATGCGTCACCATCCAGCAGCAGAATGATGGTGACCGTGGCTATGTCATCGGTTCCATCAACGGAACGGCCATCGCGGCCGCCTCCATGCACTCCTACACGGGCAACGACATCCACATTCCGCAATCCAGTTTCCTGTTGCCGGTACCGTCGGGCTCCTCCTACTCCATCGCCTACACGGTAACGGCGGACAATCCGCTCATGACCATCTATACGATCCCGCTACAGTCGGAAATTGGCAGCGTCCTTCAGGCGCCGGTGGCATTGTCTCCGAACGTCACCTATACCGCGCCGACCGACGGGTTCGTGGTGGCATCTTTGGACGCAACGACGAGCGGTTCACGCGGTACGCTGAGTGGGTTCGCTGGTCAGTTCCCCAATCTGCAAACGACCGTTATGGTTGGCAACACCTCGGTCCACCTCTATAGCAACATCGATTGCTACGTTCCCTACAATGCGATCACCTTCCCTGTGACCCGCGGTGCACAGTACAATTCTGCTTTCAACAATAGTGTCGACTCGACGACCTGTACCGTTTATTGGATTGGCCTGTCGGTCTGACCCGCAGGCACCCTGTCGGTGGGGCCCCCACCGACAGGGCTTTGAGCGATTGATGCGGTGGAACCGTCAACTTAAGGCAGGGGCCGCAACAAGACTGACACCAGTGCGGACTCCGGATCGGCCAGATCATCGATCACATCGAAGTGATGGCGCCCCTCGGCCAGCCGAAGCCCGGTCGCCGCCCCCAGCCCGAGCCAGATGTTGGCGAGCAGCTCGGTCTGACGGACAAATTCCGGCCGTTCGTCGGCACCAACCCAGCAGGTGACGCCGATGCCGGGTTGCGGGCGCAACAGGGCCGGGCTTTCGGCAACGGCTTCCGCTTCATCCAGACCCAGCTTCACGTTCATGCCGGTGTTCAGCAGAGGGCGCAGGTCGTGCAGGCCGCTGATCGAGACGACATGCTCCACCCGCGCCCGAACCTCCTCCGGCAATGGCGCGTCCGCGCAGACGAGTCGACTGACCAGATGACCGCCGGCGGAATGGCCGGTCAAGCGCAGCGGCCCTGCCTCCGCCTTCGCGATGGCGTTCACCGCCCGTGCCATCTGCAGGGTGATGCCGGCGATACGAGTGTCCGGGCACAGCGTGTAGCTGGGCATGGCGACCGCCCAGCCACGCGCGAGCGGCCCAGCGGCGAGATGCGACCAGCGCCCCTTGTCGAAGGCCATCCAATAGCCGCCATGGACGAACACCACGGTGCCCTTGGAACTCCCCTCCGGCCGGAACAGGTCGTAGCGTTCCCGCTCCCCCTCGCCATAGGGCAGGTCCAGTTCCGCCCGCCCGGCAGCGGCAAGCACCGCCCGGAAGGCGGCGGCCTGCTCCGCCCAACGGGCGGGATAGGCGTCGCCGCCGGGGATGTGGGCGCCATTGCTGTAGGCGTCGTCCCAATCCGTGATTTTGCGCAAGTCCGTCAAAGCACCGTCCTCACCCGCCAGAGTTCCGGGAAAAGCTCCACCGCCAGCATGTTGCGCAGGTAGGAAACGCCGCCGGTGCCGCCGGTGCCACGCTTGAAACCAATCACCCGCTCCACCGTCGTCACATGGTTGAAGCGCCAGCGGCGGAAGTAATCCTCGAAATCCACCAGCTTCTCGGCAAGCTCGTAGAGCGGCCAGTGCGTTTCAGGGGATTGGTAGATCACCCGCCACGCCTCGGTGACGCCGTCGTGGGGTTGATGGGTCTGCGAGACGTCGCGGTCCAGCACCTCCGCCGGAACGGGAATGCCGTTGCGGGCGAGCAGGCGCAACGCCTCGTCATACAGGCTGGGACGCAACAGTTCCTGTTCCAGCAGGGCATGGATTTCCGGACGGTGCGCGTGGGGCTTCAGCATCGCCGGGTTGCGGTTGCCCAGCAGGAACTCGATCTCGCGGTACTGGTAGGACTGGAAGCCGGAGGACTGGCCCAGATCGTCGCGGAACCGGGTATATTCGCTGGGCGTCATCGTGCGCAGCACGTCCCAAGCCGAGTTCAACTGCTCGAAGATGCGGGCGACGCGGGTGAGCATCTTGAAGGCGGGCGACAGCCGGTCGTCGCTGATCGCCTCGCGTGCGGCGCGGATCTCGTAGACGGCCAGACGCATCCACAGCTCCGATGTCTGGTGCTGGATGATGAACAGCATCTCGTCATGGGCGGTGGAGCGCGGGATCTGCGCCCCCAGGATACGGTCCAACTGCAGATAGTCGCCATAGGACATCCGTCCGTCGAAGGCCATCTGCGCGCCCTCGGTCGCCGGATCGTAGGGCTTCTTCATATCCTGGCCGCTCATGTGACGATCGCCTTCTTATGATATTCGGGCCGATCCCAGAGGCCGCCATCCATCACCTGTTTCAGGATGGCGACGGCACCGCGTACCTCCGCCTCGCCGATGTAGAGCGGGGTGAAGCCGAAGCGCAGGACGTCCGGCGCGCGGAAATCACCGATCACGCCACGGTCGATCAGCGCCTGCATGACGGCATAGCCCTGGGGATGGCGGAACGACACCTGGCTGCCGCGCCGGGCTCCATCGCGTGGGGATGCGAGTTCCAGCATCGGGCATTGCGCCTCGACCAATCCGATGAACAGGTCGCACAGCGCGATGGAGGTGCGGCGGACGTCGGCCATGTCGACCTCGTCCCATACGTCGAGCGCCGCCTCCAGTGCGGCCAGCGCGATCACCGGCGGGGTGCCGACGCGCATCCGCTCCACCCCGGCACCGGGGCGATAGGAGGGGTCGAAGGCGAAGGGCGCAGCATGCCCCATCCAGCCGGACAGGGCCGGCAGCGCCGTCTCCGCATGCCGCGGGGCGACATAGATGAAGGCCGGCGCCCCCGGCCCGCCATTCAGGTATTTGTAGGTGCAGCCGACCGCGAAATCGGCACCGGCGCCGGCCAGATCGACCGGCAGCGCCCCGGCGGAATGGGCGAGATCCCACACCGTCACCACACCGGCGGCATGGGCCTTGGCCGTCAGCGCCGCCATGTCGTGCAGGCGCCCGGTCCGGTAATCGACCTGGGTCAGCATCAGCACGGCGACATCCTCGCCGATGGCCGCCTCCACCTCGTCCGGCGCTACCACCTTCAGGACATGGCCGCGGCCCAGCGTCTCGATCAGCCCTTCGGCCATATAGAGGTCGGTGGGGAAATTGCCGCTGTCGGAAAGAATCACGCGGCGCCCCGGCCGCATCGCCAGGGCGGCGGCCAGCGCCTGATAGACCTTGATCGACAGGGTGTCGCCGACGACGACGCTGCCCGCCTCTGCGCCGATCAGCCGGGCGATGCGGTCGCCGAGTTTGCGCGGCTGCACCATCCAGCCGGCGCTGTTCCAGCCGCGGATCAACTGCCCGCCCCATTCGTCGGCCAGGGTGCGGGCAACCCGCTCCTCCACCCCGATGGGGAGCGGCCCCAGCGAATTGCCGTCAAGGTATATCACCCCGTCGGGAATGCGGAAGCGGAGTCGGGTCTTGTGAAAATCGGTCTTCTGAAAGTTGGTCTTGGGAGACTCTGTCATCGGTCTGCCTGCTCCTTCAGGCCGGATGGCGGCGGGACGTGAGGACACGGAGCCGCTGTTTGCCGATTGAAAAACATCCGGCAAACGAGAGGGGAAATGGTGGAAACCGAAGGCGTCGGAGACCGGCCGACGACCATTGGTTGGTACAACCACCTGACTTTCTGGAGTATCCGCGCGGTGGCGGGCTGTCCAGCAAAAAATGCACCCCGCCAATCAGGGTCCGGTTCAGGCGGATGCCGCCGCATCCACCGCGCCGATCAGGATGTTGCGCAGCAGCATGCCGCTTCCCGACAGGATCCGCCCGCCGCTGCCATAGAGCTGGACCGTGCGCTTGTACAGGTCGGGCTGGGCAAAGGGTATGATGACGAAGCCGTCGTCGCCCGCGCCCGCCCTGCTCTCGCCCAGGCTGCGGATGGCGATGTCGCTGGCGATGCCGACCGCCCGTTCGCCCCGCACGTAATCGCAGATGATCGCGAAGGAGTTGGAGGTGAAGGTGCTGGCCTGCATCGTCCGTTCATCCACCCGCAACAGGGCGACGACGCGGGCGATGGTGTTGTGGGTGGGCAGCGCCAGCTTCACGCCGCGAAGGTCGTCGATGGTGACGCTGGGCAGTGCCGCCAACGGGTGGTCGCGCCGGACGAAGACGCAGGTGTAGGTCGACCAGCTTTTCTCGATCCGCAAATCGGCTTCCGGCAAAAGCGTGAAGACCAGCCCCAGATCGACCTCACCCTGGCGAAGCTGTTTCACGATCGCGTCGGACGGAGCGACGGTCAGATCGACGGCGGCGTCGGGATGCTCGGCCTGGAAGGCTCGGACCGCGCGCGAGGCGATCAGGGCGACGCCGTCGGATACGGCGATCCGCACCGCCCCCTTGCGCAAGCCCACGCCCTCGCGCACCTCCACCGCCACCCGCTCGGCCTCAAGCGCGCTACGTCGGGCGTAGTCGGCCAGCAGTTCTCCCGACGCGGTCAGCACCATGCCACGCGGATGCCGGTCGAACAGCGGGGCGCCCAGATGGTCCTCCAGCTTGGCGATCTGGCGGCTGACGGCGGACACGGTGACATGCAGGCGCTGCGACGCTTCGCTGAGGGAACCGGTTCGGGCGACCTCCAGGAAATATCGCAAGGCGGTGCTGAGCATGGCGCGGTCCCCGGCTTTCCTGAAAGTCAAAGCGCGCTTGAGAATATTGAAATTGTCATCGAAACGGAAAGTCGCCGATGATCGCGACGTTCAGAAAACGCGCTGCGCCGAAGGTCGCAACGTCGCCCGAGACCGGCGGGCGGCGGCGGGACCGTGTTGGCGCGGCTCGATACTCCCCTTATTCGGAGATTGTCAATGGAGCGCATTGCGGCCGAAAGCCAGTCGGCCGGGACGGCCCGGATCGAGGATGACGGCCGCCGCGCCGTGGTGGCGGACGCAGCCGGTTCTCTCACGTCCGGCGGCTTCGTCGCCGACCTCGACCGCCGGCTCGCCCACCGGACCGACAGCACGGCAGGGGATGTCGCCGTTCTGAACGCCTATCTGGCGGACGAGATCGCCCCGACCCTGCACGCGATGGGCTTCACCACGGAGATCTGCCGGGCGGCGGCGGACGGGCGCAACCTGTTCCTGATTGCCGAGCGGCACGAGGATTCCGGACTGCCAACCGTGCTGATGTACGGCCATGGCGACGTGGTCGCCGGCATGGACGATCGCTGGTCCGACGGGCTGTCGCCCTGGCAGGCCACACTGCGCGGCGACCGGCTGTATGGCCGGGGCAGCGCCGACAACAAGGGCCAGCACAGCATCAATCTGGCTGCCTTAGCCGCAGTGCTGAAGGCCCGGCGGGGCCGCGTCGGCTTCAACCTGAAACTGCTGCTGGAGATGGGCGAGGAGATCGGCTCGCCGGAACTCCAGGCGATCTGCCGCAGCCGGCGCGACCGGCTCAAGGCCGACGTGATGATCAGCTCCGACGGACCGCGCATCGCCGCCGACCGGCCGACGCTGTTCCTCGGCGCCCGCGGCGGGCTGAACATCCGCCTGACACTGGACCTGCGGCCGGGTGGGCATCATTCCGGCAATTGGGGCGGCCTGCTGGTCAATCCGGCGACCCGCCTGTCCGCCGCCATCGCCTGTCTGGTCGACGGCCGGGGCCGCATTCTGGTCGACGGGCTGCGTCCGCCGCCGCTGTCCGACGCGGTGCGCCGGGCGCTGTCCGACATTCCGGTGGTGTCGGGTGCGGACGAGCCGGAGATCGACGCCGATTGGGGCGAACCCGGCCTGTCACCGGCCGAGCGCGTCTATGGCTGGAACGCGCTGGAGGTGCTGGCGATGTCGGCCGGCAACACCAGGCATCCGGTGAACGCCATCCCCGGCAAGGCGGAGGCGGTGCTGCAACTGCGCTTCGTCGTCGGCACCGACGCCGCCGGCGCCGGGGAGGCGGTGAAAGCCCATCTGGCGGCGAACGGCTTCGGTGATGTGCAGGTTTCCGCCGCCGTGATGTCGAACGCCACCCGCCTCGACCTCGACGACGACTGGGTGCGCTGGGCGGTCGGCTCGATGGAGCGGACCACGGGAAAGCCGGTGGCGCTTCTGCCCAATTTCGGCGGGTCGCTGCCCAACGAATTTTTCGTCGAGGATCTGGGCCTGCCCACCCTGTGGGTGCCCCATTCCTATCCCGGCTGCAACCAACACGCCCCCGACGAGCATCTGCTGATCCCGGTCGCCGACGAGGCTCTGCGGATCATGGCCGGCCTGTTCTGGGATTTAGGGGAACGGGCGGCGCGCTGACTTCGAGGACCACCAGCAGCAAGCGGCCGCGGTGACGAGCGAACCCGACAAAGGGATGGCCGGACCGCTGCCGCCCGAACTGACGACGACTTCTGGGAGACTTCACGAATGACGACAGGGACGGCAACCGGGACATCCGCCCAGGCGCTGGGCGCTGCGGGGGCGAAGGCTCCGGCGAAGGAATTCAACCTGACCCGCATGCTGATCGCAACCTCGATCGGCAATGCACTGGAATGGTATGACATCGCGGTCTACGGCTTCTTCGCCCTCTACATCACCAAGGCCTTCTTTCCCGCCGCCAACGAGACGGTCGGGCTGCTGCTGGCCTTCGGCACCTTCGCCATCTCCTACCTCGCCCGTCCGCTGGGGGCGCTGGTACTCGGCAACTACGCCGACCGGGTCGGGCGCAAGGCGGCGATGCTGGCCTGCATCCTGCTGATGGTGCTGGGCACCGCCATGATCACTTTCATGCCGGGCTATGCCAGCATCGGCATCCTTGCCCCCATCGGCATTCTGGTCGCCCGTCTGATCCAGGGCTTTTCCGCCGGCGGCGAGTTCGGCAGCGCCACCGCCTTCCTGGTGGAGCATGCCCCGACCGCCGTGGCTACATCGCCAGCTGGCAGTTCGCCAGCCAGGGGATCAGCAGCGCGTTGGCCGCGCTGTTCGGCGTGCTGCTGACCGCCTGGATGCCGGCCGACCAGTTGCAGGACTGGGGATGGCGCCTGCCCTTCGCCTTCGGCCTGCTGGTCGGCCCGGTCGGCCTCTATATCCGCCGCCACCTGGACGAGCCGGAACCCACCGAGGAGAACCACCCGCAGGACGGCGAGCGGGCGGCGGTGGCGACCGTCTTCGCCTCGCAGAAGCTCCGGCTGGTCGTCGCCATCGGCTGCCTGATCATCTCCACCGCGGTGAATTACCTCCTGGTCTACATGCCCACATATGCGGTCAAGCAGCTGGGCCTGACGCCCACCGTCGGCTATGCCAGCACCTTCGCCGGCGCCATCATCCTGACGGTGCTGACGCCCTATGTCGGCCACATGTCCGACCGGCTGGGCCGCACCCGCGCCATGCTGATCGCCACCGTGCTGATGTTCGCATCCTTCTTCCCCTGCTTCCTCCTGCTGAACGCCACCCCGACGGCGACGATCATCATCGCGGTGGTGATGTGGCTGGCGACGCTGAAGTCGGTCTATTTCGGCGCCCTGCCCGCCCTGATGTCGGACCTGTTCCCGCGCGCCACCCGCGCCACCGGCCTGTCCTTCAGCTACAATCTGGGCGTCACGCTGTTCGGCGGCCTCGGTCCCTTCGCGATGACCTGGCTGACCGACGCCACCGGCAGCAAGCTGTCGCCCAGCTATTACCTGATGGTGCTGGCGACGCTCAGCTTCGTCTCCCTGATCGCCGCCCGCCGCCGCTTCGGCATCAGCTGACGACCGCCCCCCATTGCGGCAGCCCGCCGGTGCCGACCCTTGCCTTCACGGCAATGCGCCGTTGAGAAGTTCGGCATTGTCGGCGAGGCCGTGACAGGGGAGGATCGCACCGGCCGGACCACCCGGCCGGGATTACTGTCCCCATCGCCACCCCCAAGGACCGGACGAACCGCCATGTTCAACGCGCTTTCCCGCCAGCCCGACGACGCCCTGCTCGCCCTGATCGGGCTGTACAGGCAGGATCCGCGGCCGGGCAAGGTCGATCTCGGCGTCGGGGTCTACCGGGACGAAGAGGGGCGCACCCCGGTCTTCCGCGCGGTCAAGGCGGCGGAACGCCTGCTGCTCGACGGGCAGGACAGCAAGGCCTATCTGGGGCTGGAAGGCGATGCCGGCTATCTGGAGCGGTTGTGGTCGCTGGTCGGCGGTGCGGCCGGAACCAAGGTCACGGCGGCCGGCGTGCAGACCCCCGGCGGCTCGGGCGCCCTGCGTTTGGCCGCCGACCTCGTGCTGCGCGGCGGCTCGAAGCGGGTGCTGGTCGGCCAGCCGACCTGGCCCAACCATGTCGGCATCTTCGCCGCCGCCGGGCTGGAGGTTGTGACCCATCCCTTCTTCGACACCGCCGGCCAAACCGTGCTGTTCGACCGCATGATCGCAGCCTTCGACGCGGCACAACCCGGTGACGTCGCCCTGCTGCACGCCAGTTGCCACAACCCGACCGGCGCGCCGCTGTCGCTCGCCCAGTGGAAGGAGTTGGCGGCGGTGCTGGAGACGCGCGGCGTGCTGCCGCTGGTCGACCTCGCCTATCAGGGTTTCGGGCGTGGGCTGGACGAGGATGCGGAGGGGCTGCGCCACCTGATCGGCGCAGTGCCGGAAACGCTGGTCGCCGTGTCGTCGTCCAAGTCCTTCGGCCTCTATCGCGAGCGCACCGGCGCCATCTTCGCTATCGCCGCCGCACCGGCCTCCGCCGAGCTTGCCAAGTCCAACCTGATGGGGCTGGCCCGCACCAGCTATTCGATGCCGCCCGACCATGGCGCCGCCGTGGTCCGCACCATCCTGGGTGACGCCGCCCTGACCGCCGACTGGACGGCGGAACTGGACGGCATGCGCGCCCGCATCACCGGCATCCGCCGCAAGCTGGCCGCTGGGCTGGCCGGCGCCTTTCCCGCCCTGACGGCGGTGGCGGAGCAGGAGGGCATGTTCTCCCTGCTGCCGCTGACCGAGGCGGAGGTGCTGCGTCTGCGCGCCGAGCATGCCATCTACATGCCGACCTCCGGCCGCATCAACATCGCCGGCCTGAAGACGGCCGAGGTGGATGATGTGGTGGCGAAGTTCGCCGCGCTTCGCTGAACCCTTTGGTTCGAGCAGGGGACAGACGACGATGGCAGCGACCCTCCAGGCTCCGCCCGCCGCGGTGGAGCGTCACCAGTTGTATGAAGACGCGCTCGCCATGCTCATGGGCACGCTGTTCATCGCGCTGGGCATGCTGATCTATTCCAAGACGATGCTGCTGACCGGCAGCACCGCCGGGCTGGCGCTGCTGCTGAGCTACGTCACCAAGGTTCAGTTCGGCCTCATCTTCTTCGCGATCAACCTGCCCTTCTATTGGCTGGCCTGGAAGCGGCTGGGCTGGAAGTTCACGGCGCGAACCTTCATCGCGGTGGCACTGGTGACGCTGTTCTCACGCATGACCGACCAGTGGGTGGGCTTCACCCACCTGGACCCGGTCTATGCGACGGTGGTGGGTAGCGGCCTGTGCGGCACCGGCCTCCTGATGCTGTTCCGCCACCGCACCGGGCTTGGCGGCGTCAACATCCTGGCGATCTACCTTCAGGAGCGGTACGGCATCCGTGCCGGCTATTTCCAGCTGGGGGTCGATCTCGCCATCCTGGCCGGCGCCTTCTTCATTCTGGCGCCGGACCGGCTGCTGCTGTCCGTGCTGGGAGCGGCCATCGTCAATCTGACGCTGGCGATCAACCACAAGCCGGGCCGCTATCTCGGCATGAGTTAAGGCGAAGCGGCCGCGGGCGTTGCGTCACCGCCCGCAGCAGGCCTTGTGTTTTTTTCCCGAACCGCAGGGGCAGGGATCGTTGCGGCCGACCTTCACCACGCGGCGTGGCGGGTCCTTGGGGTTCAGGACGCTGTCGACATAGAGCCAGCGGTCGTCCAACCGCCGGAAGCGCGACCGCTCGTGCAGCGGCCAGTCCTCGCCGTCGCGCTGGAAGGTCAGGAAGAACTCGACCATCCCCTCGTCACCGTTCTCCTCCGCCTTCATCACGATCAGCGGCCCCCATTCGCATTCCTGCGCCACCCGCTCCACATCGGCGCGGCTGAAGGTGGCGCGAGTTTCCGGCACGCAGCTCCGCTCGATATGATCGACGTCATGGCGGACGAAGGCGGTGTAGCGCGACCGCATCAGCGCTTCCGGTGACGGGGCGGGTTGCCCCGCCAGGATCGGGCCGCAGCACTGGTCGAAATCGCGGCCGGAACCGCAGGGGCAGGCGGACATGACGAAACGCTTCCTTCCTTGGACTCGGACCTTGGCATCGGGGCTTAGGCACCGGCTATCGCCAGCGGCAAAGTGCCCGTCAGAACTTAACGCCGTCTCAACGTTTGGCACAGGATCCTGCGACGCAGTCCGGCTCCGGCGTACCGCGCCGGGGTCGACGCTTGGCATGGGCATCCTTCAGATTGGCTGGCCTTGCAAGGGAAAATCGGTGCAGGAAAAATCGGCGAGAGGACCGGCGATGAACGGACAAGTCGGCAAGACGATGGCGGCAAGGGCCGAGCGGCGGCGTCTCAGCCTGCTCTTCAGGACATCGTCCGACCGCCATTCCGATGTGGCGACGATGCGGCTGCCCACCGCCGGTACGGTTCTGCGGCGTCTGGTGGGCGCCGCCCTGTTCCTGGCGCTGGCTGTCGGCGGCATCGCCTTCCTCGTCGAGGTCGAGATCGCCGACGGCCGGGTGATGGAGCTGGCGCGGGAGGAATCGGCCGCCTTTCTGGCGGAAGCACGCTCCTCGCTCTCCGCCGGTGCCGCCGACATCGATCTGGAGGCGTCGCTGCGGGGCTTCATGTCCAGCCGCGGCGAAATGCGCCCGAACCATGGCGATGGACGCTTCATCGTCGCCGAGCTTTACGCCCCGGATCAGCGGAAAACCGCGGAGTATGTCGCACCGGGCGCCGAATGGGCGGAAAAGCGGTTGTCCTCCAGCCGGCATGGCTTTCCCGGCAACGATGACGCCATCTACGACCGCTTCACGCTGGATGGGCACATCTTCATCCAGACGATGGAGCCGTTGCTCGATTCCGATGGCCGGCTGCTCGGCTATTTCGAGAGCGTCTTCCAGCTTTCGTCCCGCCGGTCAAACGAGATTCTGCGCGACACGGTCACCGTCGTCGGCGTCTCCTCCCTGTCGGTGTTGGGAACCTCGCTGATCCTGCTGCCGATCTTCGGAGCCTACAACCGGGGCATCCTGCGTCTGTCACGCGGCCTGCTCGACGCCAACATCGGCATGCTGACCGCACTGGGCAGCGCCATCGCCAAGCGCGACAGCGACACCAACGCCCACAATTATCGGGTGACGGTCCTGGCCATCCGTCTGGCCGAAGCGCTGGGGCTTGAAGATGCCGCGATCCGGCAATTGGTGAAGGGCGCCTTCCTGCATGATGTCGGGAAGATTGCCATTCCCGACAGCATCCTGCTGAAGCCCGGCAAGCTCGACGCCGAAGAATTCGCGGTGATGAAGACCCACGTCGTCCACGGACTGGACATCGTCGGCTCGTCCGACTGGCTGACCGACGCGGCCGACGTGGTCGGCGGCCATCACGAGAAGTTCGACGGGTCCGGCTATCCGCGCGGGCTGAAGGGCGACGCGATCCCGATCGCCGCCCGCATCTTCGCCGTCGCCGATGTCTTCGACGCGCTCACCTCCCGCCGCCCCTACAAGGAGCCGATGTCCTTCGCAGCCACCATGGAGATCCTGGCCGAGGGGGCGGGCAAGCACTTCGACCCGGTGGTGCTCGCCCGCTTCACCGGCATCGCCGCCGGTCTGCATGACCGGCTGACCAGACTTGGCGACGACGGCGTGCGCGACGAGCTTCGCGGACTGGTGATGCGCTATTTCAAGCTTGCGTGAACAGGATCACGCGGCAACGCCGCGCAGGAACAGGTCCACCGCCTTGTCGACGAAGGCGTGGCGTTCCTTTTCGCTTGGCGCGGGGCAGAGGCCGAGAACCAGCTGGCAATAGGCACCGCCCTGCATGGCGGACAGGAACTGCCGGGCGACGAAGGCCGGATCATCGGTGGCGATCACCCCACGCTCGTTCAGCCGGGTGAACAGGGCGACGAAATTGGCAATCCCCTGTTCAGGTCCCGCCTGGAAATAGAGCTGGGCGGCGAGCGGCATCCGGGTCGCCTCCCCGACCACCGCCTGATGGACGCGGATCGCCGCATCCGACCACAGCAGGTCGGTGAATCGGCGGCCGACCTGGACCAGGACATCACGCAACGGCATCCCGTCGAACATCTCCGGCGCAAAGTGCATGCCGCGCCGCTCACACTCGGCGGAGATCACCGCGGTGTACAGCTCCTCCTTGGACGGAAAGCGGGTATAGAGCGTCGTCTTGGACACCCGGGCCTGCTGTGCGACCTGATCCATCGATGCGGCGGCATAGCCGAGTTCCAGAAACACCTCCCGCGCTGCGGCGACGATCTGTTCCGCCTTCGCATCAGGGGACACGGATGGCTGAGACGCTTTTTGCTCCGATGACTGCACTGAACTGTACCGTTCACTCTTGACGTTGGCCGGGTGCCGGAGTAGGACGGTAACAGTACGATACAGTCCAGTCCAGTGGGGAGACGTGGTATGGCCCAACTCCGCGAAAGACGGTTTGCGTCCTCCGCAATGGCATCCAACATCATGGCGGCAGCCGCCATGCTGACGGTGGCGGGCCTGCTTGCCGGCTGCAACGAAACACACTCCGCCTCCACCCCCGCGGAAGGTGAGGTGCGGCCGGTCCGCGTCGCCACCGTCACGCTGGAACCGCTGGTCGACAGCGTCCGCTACCCGGCGGTGATCCGCCCGCGGGTGGAGGCCGATGTCGGCTTCCGCGTCGGCGGCAAGGTGACAGCGCGACTGGTGGAGGTCGGCAGCCGTGTCGAGCCCGGCATGCCGCTGGCCCGCCTCGATCCCACCGATCTTCAGTTGCAGATCCGGGCCTCCCGGGCACAGCTCGCCTCCGCCCAAGCCGACGCTTCCAACGCTCGCAGCGATTTCCAGCGCTACGCCAGCCTGCGTCAAGGCGAATGGACCACCCGCCAGGAATACGACCGCCGCAAGACGACGCTGGACAAGGCCGAGTCCAAGGTGCGCGAGGTGGAGGCGCAACTGCGCGTCCTCGACAACTCCGCCCAATATGCCACGCTGGTGGCGGATGAGGCCGGAATCGTCACCGCCACGCTGATCGAGCCGGGCCAAGTGGTCGCGGCCGGCCAGACCGCCCTGCGCATCGCCCGGCTGGGCAGCCTGGAGGCGGTGGCCAACATCCCCGAACAGAGCGTCGCCGCCCTGCCCCGCCAGACGCTGGCGGTGGAGCTGTGGTCCCATCCGGGCCGGAGCATCGCCGGCAGCCTGCGCGAGCTTTCGCCCAGCGCCGACGCCAACACCCGAACCTTCCAGGCGAAGATCACGCTGACCGATCCACCGCCCACCGTGCAACTCGGGATGACCGCCACCGTGGTCGCCGCTGCCGACCATGGCACGCCGGTCGCCCGCCTGCCCCTCAGTGCGCTGGCGCAACGGGAGCAGAAGCCGGCGGTGTGGGTGCTGTCCGCGCCGGACGACCGGCTGGAGCTGCGGCCCGTCACCGTCGCCGCCTATGCCGGGGACCTCGCCCTGATCGGCGGCGGGCTGGCGAACGGCGAGCGCGTCGTCACCGCCGGCGTCCACAAGCTCGACGCCGGCCAGAAGGTTCGCGTCTGGACGGAGCCGGCGCGATGAACCACTCACGCATGAACCTGTCGGCCTGGGCGCTGGCCCACCGGACGCTGGTGCTGTTCATGATGCTCGCCAGCGTTCTGGCGGGGGCGTTGGCTTATAAGAATTTGGGCCGGGCGGAGGATCCGTCCTTCACCTTCAAGGTGATGGTGGTGCGCACCCAATGGCCGGGCGCCACCGCGCGCGAGGTCGAACAGTTCGTCACCGACCGCATCGAGAAGAAGCTGGAGGAGGTGCCTTACTACGACGTCTCCCGCAGCTATTCCAAGCCCGGCGAGTCGGTGATCTTCGTCCAGCTTAAGGACTACACCCCGCCGAAAATGGTGCCGGACCTGTGGTATCAGGTGCGCAAGAAGATCGGCGACATCGGATACACCCTGCCGGACGGCGTGGTCGGCCCCTTTTTCAATGACGAGTTCGGCGACGTCTATTCCGGCATCTATGCCTTCATGGGCGAGGATTTCACCCCCGCCCAGTTGAAGAAGGTGGCCGAACAGGCGCGTGCCCGCCTGCTGAAATTGCCCGGTGTCGAGAAGATCGACCTGATCGCCCCGCAGGAGGAGCGAGTCTATGTCGAAATCTCCAGCCAACGGCTGGCCAGCTTCGGCCTGCCGGTGGATTCGGTGATCCAGGCGCTCCAGCGCGAGAATGCCATCGCCGCGTCCGGCGACGTCGATACCGGGTCGCAGCGGGTCTATGTCCGCCTCGACCTGGGCCTCGACACCGCTGCGGCGGTGCGCGCCATCCCGGTGGAGAGCGGCGGCCGGCTGCTGACCGTCGGCGACGTCGCGGAGGTCAAGCGCGGCTATGTCGAACCGCGCCGCTTTACCCTGCGCTACAAGGGCCGCGACGCCATCGGCCTGGGCGTCGTCATGGCGAAGGGTGGCAACGTCCTGAAGCTGGGCGAGCAACTCGACGCCGCGATGGAGAAGGTCCGCGCCGAACTGCCGGTCGGGCTGGAGGTGGCGCAGGTGGCCGACCAGCCGAAGGTGGTCGAACATTCGGTCGGCGAATTCATGGAATCGCTGGCCGAGGCGCTGGGCATCGTCATCCTGGTCAGCCTCGTCAGCCTGGGCTGGCGTACCGGCATCGTCGTGGCGCTGGCGGTTCCGCTGGTGCTGGCGATGACCCTGGTGGCGATGCAAATCCTGCACATCGACTTGCAGCGCATCTCGCTGGGCGCCCTCATCATCGCGCTCGGCCTGCTGGTGGACGACGCCATCATCGCGGTGGAGATGATGGTGGTGAAGATGGAACAGGGCTGGGACCGGCTGAAAGCGGGAGCCTTCGCCTATACCTCCACCGCCTTTCCGATGCTGAGCGGCACCATCGTCACCGCCGCCGGCTTCGTGCCGGTCGGTTTCGCGGCGTCGGCGGCCGGCGAATACACCAATTCGATCTTCTGGGTGGTGGCGTTGTCGCTGCTGCTGTCCTGGGTCGTGGCGGTGATCTTCACCCCCTATCTCGGCTGGCTGCTGCTGCCCAAGCCCAAGCATGTGGTGCCGGACGGACATGAACTGGACATCTACGACACCCGCACCTACCGCGTCCTACGCGGCATGATCGAGGCCTGCGTGCGGGCGCGCTGGGTCACCATTGGCGTCACGGTTGCTGCCTTCGCCGCCGCACTGGTCGGGTTCGGCCATGTCCAGCAGCAGTTCTTCCCATCGGCCAGCAGGCCGGAGCTGCTGATCGACATCCGGCTCGCCGAAGGCTCCTCATTCGAGGCGACGGCCGCCGAGGTGAAGCGGATGGAAGCCGTTCTGGCCAAGGACCCGGACGTCGATTACTGGGTCGCCTACACCGGCGGCGGATCGCCACGTTTCTACCTGCCGCTGGACCAGCAGTTGGAGACCGCCAACTTCGCCCAGTTCATGGTGATGACCAAGGGGCTGGAAGAGCGCGAGCATTTCATGCAACGGCTGGAGCCGACGCTGGAAGCCGACTTCCCTGCTGCCCGCGTCCGCATCAGCCGGCTGGAGAACGGCCCGCCGGTCGGCTATCCGGTGCAGTTCCGCGTCACAGGCGAGGACCCTGCGACCATCCGCAAGATCGCCTATCAGGTGCGCGACACCATGCGCGCCCACCCCAACACCGCCAATGTCCATCTCGACTGGGACGAGCTGTCGAAACGCGTCCGGCTGGAGGTGGACACCGCCAAGGCCCGTGCGCTCGGCGTGTCGAAGCAGGATCTGTCCAACGCCCTGCAACTGCTGCTGAACGGCATGTCCGTCACCCAGTACCGCGAGGGCACGGAGTTGATCGGCGTCCTGCTGCGCACCACGCCGGAAGAGCGGATGGACCTGTCGCGTTTGGGTGAGCTGAACGTCCGCACCAGCCGCGGCACGACCGTGCCGCTGAGCCAGGTCGCCGCCGTGCGCTATGAACTGGAGGAGCCGGTGCTGTGGCGCCGGGCACGCGAGACGACGATGACAGTCAAGGGCGACGTGACCGGCGGCTTGCAGGCGCCGGTGGTCAGCACCCAGCTAAACGCGCAGTTCAACACCCTGCGCGCCACCCTGCCCGACGGCTATGCCATCACCATGGGCGGCGCCATCGAGGAGAGCGCCAAGGGTCAGGACTCGATCAACGCCATGATGCCGGTGATGCTGCTGATCATGGTCACCACGCTGATGCTGCAATTGCAGAGCTTCTCGCGCGTGTTCATGGTCCTGCTGACCGCACCCTTGGGGCTGATCGGCGTCACCGCCTCGCTTCTGCTGTTCAACCTGCCCTTCGGTTTCGTCGCCATGCTGGGCGTCATCGCGCTGGCGGGCATCATCATGCGCAACTCGGTCATCCTGGTCGATCAGATCGAGCAGGACATCCGCAGCGGCCGGTCGCGCTGGGACAGCATCGTCGAGGCGACGGTCCGTCGTGCCCGCCCCATCGCGCTGACCGCCGCCGCTGCGATCCTTGCCATGATCCCGCTGACGCAAAGCGTCTTCTGGGGCCCGATGGCAGTCGCCATCATGGGTGGCCTGGCGGGGGCGACCGTGCTGACGATCTTCTTCCTGCCGGCGCTCTACGCCGCGTGGTTCCGTGTTCCCCGGCCTGAAAAAGAGGAGGTCGAGGACGATGGAATGAACGGCGCGCTGCCGAAACCGGCGCTGGGGGATTGATGACCTGCTCTCTCGCTCGAGCTTGACCACGGTCAAGGGGCGCACGCACGACCCGTGACAGGGTGACGCCACAATCGATCTCCCGATTGCATCATCACTGCTGATGATCCTCTTTCGTACTGTGCCTTTGCGCCCGGCGGCCTCAGCCCCCGGGCGCATTTTTTTGGCCTCAGTCGGCCCGCCGGCCCGCCGTCGCCAGAGTCATCCGGCCAAAGCCCGAACCTTCCCGCAGAAGGCGTCGGCCGCCCACCTCGATCCGGCGATAGGCCGGGCCCGCCATCAGCAGGCAGGCCGTCACCATCGCCACCAGCAGGGCCAGCGACCAGCCGCCCGGCAGAGCCTTGCGGTCGTAGATGCCGAGCCCCAGACCGAGCAGCCGCGTGGTGGCATATTCGACGAAGCCGTGGATCAGGTAGAGCGAATAGGACACGTCGCCCAGCCACACCAAAGGCCGGACATTCAACACATCCGCCGCCTGGCCACGGTTGGCGACCGCCGCCAGGATCAGCAGGGCGAACAGCGCAACGGCCAGCATGTCCGGCCCGCCGCTATGCAGAAGCAGCAGGATCGCCAGCACGACCGCGGCCATCGTCAGGTCACTGGACAGCACCGACGCGGCAAGCCCGCTGCGATAGGCGCTGTAGAGCAGCGTCCCCAGCAGGAATTCCGGCAGGCAGCGCAGCAGGGTCTGCGGGCCATCCCACTGATTCAGATTGTCCTGCGTCGCCCAGGCCAGCGCACAGAGCGTCGCAAGCGCGCCGACCGCCAGCAGGGACTGCGTCCGCCCGCTCGACCGCCAGACCCACGGCAACGCGAAGGGGAAGACCAGATAAGCCATGAATTCCAGGCTGATCGACCAGGCCGGATAGTTCCAGCTCAGCATGCTGGCATACAGGCCCTGGAGCATGAACAGGTTGGCGACCAGCGCCCACACTGACTCAGCACCCTTCAGCGGAATCGCGGGGAAGCTGCCGGTGGCGGCATATTCTACCGCACGGACGGCCAGCGCCGTCGCCACGAACAGCAGCAGGACCGCCAGATGCAGCGGATAAAGCCGGGCGATGCGCGCCCGCAGGAAAGCCCAGTATTTGTCGCCGACCGAGTCCGTGAAGGTGCCGTGATAGACGTGCGTCAGCACGAAGCCGCTGAGCATGAAGAACAGATCGACGGCCAGATAGCCCTTCTGCACCAGATACGTGTAACTGTCTGGGTGCAAATTAGGGAAGTACTGGAAGCTGTAATGGTACAGCACCACCCACAAGGCCGCGATGCCGCGCAACGGGGTCAGGGAGTGGAGGTGGCGGGGATTGGTCTGCGTGGTCATGGCGCAGGCTCCGACCACTCAGACCGCTGTCACCCACCCTGGTGATGGCAACCGGCCGCGCGCAGCCATCGGCCGCCCCGCCCTGAAGCCCGCACCCGTGTTCCAGCCAAGCCCCATCGAAACCACGTCACCCTCCAGCCGTTGCGCCGCGCGACACCCGTCCGGCTGCGGACGGAAAGGCGGCTCCATCGCGGGTTAACGGAGGAGGTGACGATTGGTTTCGCCACGAGGCTGTTACAGAATGGGGACCATCAAAGGAAGAAGACCAGCGTGGTCAGCCCGAGCAACGGCACGAGGATGCCGCAGGACCAAGCCATATAGCCGAAGAAGCTGGGCATGGTGACGCCGCGTTCCTCCGCGATCGCCTTGACCATGAAGTTGGGGGCATTGCCGATATAGCTGTTGGCCCCCATGAACACCGCACCTGCGGAGATCGCGGTCAGCGTCAGTGACAGATCGGTCATCAGCACCTTCGCGTCGCCGCCGGCGGTGTTGAAGAAGATCAGATAGGTCGGCGCGTTGTCGAGGAAGCTGGACAGGATGCCGGCCGCCCAGAAATAGGCGGCGGGGTTCGGCTTCCCGCCCTCGTTCACCGCGGAGATGATGGCGCCCAGCGCGCCGTCGGTGCCGGCCCGCAGGATGGCGATGGCCGGGATGATGGTCAGGAAGATGGCGGCGAACAGCTTCGCCACCTCCAGGATCGGACCCCAGCTGAAACCGTTCAGGCGGCGGCTCTGTTTGCTGGTCAGCGCCAGCGACAGGCCAGTGATGCCCAGCAGCAGCAGGTTCGAGACGATGGTCTCCAGCGGCACCGTCACATGGTACAGCGTGACGCCGGTGCCGGGATGCCAGACGCCGCTCAGCAGCACCGCGCCGACGATGGCGATCAGCAGCAGCAGGTTGACGCTGCCCTCGATCCGGATCGGCTCGCGTTCATGCACGCCCTCGATCAGCGGATGCTTGCCGGGATCGCGGGTGTGCAGGACGAGGTCCAGCACGAAATAGATCACCAGCAGCAGGCTGGACAGGAAGGCCATCGGCGCCAGCAGATGGACGGTCGGCCAGAAGAAATCGACGCCCTTCAGGAAACCCAGGAACAGTGGCGGGTCGCCCAACGGGGTCAGCGATCCGCCGACATTCGACACCAGGAAGATGAAGAAGACGACCGTGTGGACCTTGTGGCGCCGGTGCTCGTTCGCCCGCAGCAACGGGCGGATCAGCAGCATCGAGGCGCCGGTGGTGCCCATCAGGCTGGCCAGCACCGTGCCCAATGCCAGCCCGACCGTGTTGGCCAGCGGCGTCCCCACCAGCGACCCGACCAGCCGCACGCCGCCTGCCACCGTGAACAGCGCGGTCAGCAGCACGATGAAGGGAATATATTCAAGAAGAACCGTGTGCAGCAGTTCATAGGTCGCGAGATCGACACCGAAGGTGGCGGCGAAGGGGACCAGAAAGGCCAAGGCCCAGGCTGCCGAGATCTTGCCGAAATGGTGATGCCAGACCATCGGCGCCAGCAACGGGAACAGAGCGATCGACAGCAGGATCCCCGCGAAGGGCACCACCCACGCGGCGCCCAGCAGCCGCCCGTCCAGATGCGGCACGCCACCATGGGCCACCTCCGCCGCCACCTCCGCCGCTTGTACCCCTTGCGTTCCCAGCAGCACACCGCCGAAGGCGAGCACCGCCCAAAGAACAGTCGGGAGGATGGACGAGCGGCGATGGTGGGCGAGGAATGTGATCATCGGTCCGGAATGTAGGCTGACGAAAGGAACGGGAGTATGCGGACTGACGCAGCGTAAGCCAAGCCGGAAGGGGCATCGGCGACACGAACTTTCGTAGGCGGGGGTAGGCGGCGAGCTAAGGACAAGCCCGCAACACCACAGCCCGGTCGGTCATGCCCGTCCAACCGGACAGTGGCCGACACTCTGCCCCAACACACAGCCGGTGTTCACCGGTGAAGCCGGACGCCGCCAGCGTTACCTTGTCCTGCGGCGGCAGGACCGGCCTCCAGGCCAGCCACCCATCGGCGCTCAGCCGGGCATCGGGGCCGGGCTCCATTCCCGCACCGGTGCCACGGATGCCCGCCTCCACCAGACGCAGCTGGCCCGCATCGACCGTCCAACTCTCCCGCCACTCCGTTTTCTCGATGGAGTGGGTCCAGGACAGGGTGAACTCCTCCCCGGGCAGCGACGCCAGCAGCGCGCCGCCGAGGGCGAACAGGCAGAGACCGCCCACCTCAGGCCGCAGCGGCGGTCGGCACGCTCCGGCGCCGGTGCTGCCACAGCACAAAGAGGACGGTCATGACGAAGGCGGCCTCGTCGGTCAGGGGCAGCGCGACGATGAACAGGAAGGAGGCCGCCGCGGCATAGAGCCGGGCGACCAGCGACAGCGGCGTCCAGAAGAAGCCGATGGTCGCCGCCCCCCACAGGGCGATGGCGACGCAGGCCTTTATGAACACATAGGCCACCGCCAGCCAGCTCCCGGATTGCAGCACCAGCGCCGGGTCGTAGACCGCCATGAAGGGCACGACATAGCCCGCCATCGCCACCCGCGTCGCGATCCAGCCGATCTCCATGTGGTCAGCCTTGCAGATCGACGAGGCCGCCAGCGCCGCCAGGGCGACCGGCGGGGTCAGGTCGGCCATTATGCCGAAATAGAAGACGAACATGTGGCTGACGATCAGCGGCACGCCCATGGTCAGCAGGGCCGGGGCGGCGATCGAGGCGGTGATGATGTAGTTGGCCGTCGTCGGCAGGCCGGTGCCCAGCACGATGCAGGCGATCATGGTCAGCACCAGCGCCGCCAGCAGATTGCCGCCCGACCAGTCGACGATGGTGGAGGCGAAGCTCGACGCCAGCCCGGTCAGCGTCATCATGCCGATCAGCACGCCGACCAGAGCGCAGGCGACGCCGACACCGACCGCGTTCTTGGCGCCGTCGGCAATGCTGTTGACCACCAGCGCCAGCGTCTGCCGCCCGCCCTTGAACAGCAGGCAGGGGATGATCAGCAGGGTGACCATGGTGAAGGCGAGATGCTCGGTCCGGAACCCCAGCTTCCACAGGCCCGCCGCGACCAGCCCGACCGCGACCCAGAAGCCGACGCGCAGCGCCATCGGCCCGATGGTGCCGACGATGGTGGTACCAAGGATCAGGGCCGCGGTCGCCGCGATGCCGATGACGCCGGCGAACAGCGGCGTGAAGCCGGAGAACAGCAGGTAGATCAGAGCCGCCAGCGGCAGGATCAGGTACCAGCCCTCCACCACCGCGCGGAGCGCGCTCGGGCACTGGTCCCTGGGCAGGCCGACGAGGTTCCGCATGCCCGCTTCGAGATGGACCATCCAGAAGGCGCTGCCGAAATAGAGGATCGCCGGGATTGCGGCGGCGATGGCGACCTCGCTGTAGGGCACGCCGATGGTCTCCGCCATGATGAAGGCGGCTGCCCCCATCACCGGCGGCATCAACTGCCCGCCCATGCTGGCGGTGGCCTCGACCGCGCCGGCGAAGGCCGGCCGATAACCGAAGCGCATCATCAACGGGATGGTGAACTGCCCGGTGGTCAGCACGTTGGCGACACCCGACCCGTTGATGGTGCCCATCAGGCCGGACGAGATCACCGCCACCTTGGCCGGCCCGCCCTTGGCATGGCCGACGAGGCCGAGCGACACGTCGTTGAACAGCTTGATCATGCCGGCGCGCTCAAGGAAGGCACCGAACAGGATGAACAGGAAGATATAGCTGGCCGACACGAAGGTCGGCGTGCCGTAAAGCCCCTCCGTAGACAGGTACAGATTGTCGATCACCTGATCGAGATCGTAGCCGCGGTGGGCAAGCCCGAAGGGCAGATGGCGGCCGAACAGGGCATAGGGGATGAAGACGCCGCACATGATCGGCAGCGCCAGCCCCATGATGCGCCGCGCCGCCTCGAACACCAGCGCCACGGCGACGGTGCCGACGATGAGGTCGGTGGTGTTGGGATCGCCGGCCCGCTGGATCAGCTCAACCTCGAACACGTAATGGTAGAGGCCGACGCCGAAGGCGGTCAGGCCCAGCAGCCAGTCGTACCAGGGAACCCGCCTGCGCTCCGCCGTCTGGCGGAAGCCGAACAGGGTGAAGGTCATCAGCAGCAGGAAGCCGACATGGACCGCCCGCACCACCATGGTGGAGACCGGGTTGAAGGCGGCGGTCCAGATCTGGAAGGCGGAGAAGGCGACGGCGATGGCGAAGACCGCCCGCCCGTCGAACCCCTCAAATGCGGCGACCGTCGCCGGATTTTCCCGGTCGATCGCCTGACGGATCTCGGAGTCCGCCTGATTTTTCTGTGCGCTCACCACGGATTCTCCGCCCGTCCGTTTCTTACATCAGGCCCTTTTCCTTGAAGTACTTGATGGCGCCCGGATGCAGCGGCACCGGCGACTGGGTGGCGGTCTGGTCCAGCTTGATCTGCTTGGCGGCGACATGGGCCGCGGCCAGCGCGTCGAGATTCTCGAACAGCGTCTTCGTCATCGCATAGGCGGCGTCGTCCGACACGCCGGAATGGCTGACCAGCAGGTTGCGGACGGCGGCGGTCGGAACGGCCTCGGTCTGGCCGGGATAGGTGCCGGCGGGGATCGTTTCGGTGATATAGGCGGGATCGCCCACCTTCTGCACCACCTCGGCCGGAATGCTGACGACGGTTATCTCCTGCGACGAGGACAGATCCTTGATCGCCGCCACGCCAAGGCCGGCGGAGATCAGCGTCGCGTCAAGCTGGCGGTTTTTGATCAGGTCGACCGATTCGCCGAAGGGCAGATACTCGGTCTTGGCGAAATCCTTGTAGGTCAGGCCGGCGGCGCCGAAGATCGCCCGCGCGTTCAGCTCTGTCCCCGACTTCGGCGCGCCGACCGACACCCGCTTGCCCTTCAGGTCGGCCAGCGTCTTGATCCCCGAGTCCTTGGCGGCGACGACCTGGATGTAGTTGGGGTAGATGGCGGCGATGGTGCGCAGCTTGTCCAGCTTCTGCTTGAAGCCGACCTCCTCGTTGCCCTTCCAGGCGTCGCTCAACGAATCGCCCAGCGTAAATCCGATTTCGCCCCGGCCGGCTTGGAGAAGATTCAGATTCTCCACTGACGCCTTGGTCGCCTGCGCCGTCACCTTCGCCCCCGGCAGCGCCTTGCCGTACACGTTCGACAGCGCCACCCCCAGCGGGTAATAGACGCCGCTGGTGCCGCCGGTCAGGACGGTTATGAAGGTCTCGGCCTTGGCCGGGAGTGCGGCAAGGCCAAGGCCGATGCCAAGGCCCGCGGCCGTGCACAGGGCCAGGACGCGACGCGTCACGGATGGGCGATTCATAGTGGCTCTCCCCATTCTCATTGCTGCACCCGGATCGTTGCCGGGCGGATTTATTTGTAGGCCCACAGAGCGTAGGCAGCCCCAACCCACTGTAACGCGCCACAAAATTGCGCGCCAGTACGTACAATCCGACATAACGATGGTTGCGATGTCATTCTTTCGGCCAAACCATGCACAGGCTTCTTGACCTCGACGGGGAGACACCCCCTATCCTTGTGGCGCAAGATCGCCGACCGAAGCGGACACCACCATGCCCCCGGCCAACGGCGCGTCAACCGACAGTGATCAGTCCCAACTGCACGCCATACGACTGCAAGCCAGACTTCAGCCAGCGGGAGGAAAACCGATGTCCTGTACCGTTTCGATGACCGTCAACGGCAAGACGGTCTCGCGCGAGGTGGAGGAGCGTACGCTGCTCGTCACCTTCCTGCGCGAGCATCTGGGCCTGACGGGCACCCATGTCGGCTGCGACACCAGCCAATGCGGCGCCTGCGTCGTCCATGTCGACGGCCGGTCGGTGAAGTCCTGCACCACGCTGGCTGTCCAGGCCAACGGGGCGGCGGTGACCACGATCGAAGGGCTGGCGGCGGCCGACGGCACGCTGCACCCGATGCAGGCCGCCTTCCGCGAACATCACGGCCTGCAATGCGGCTTCTGCACGCCGGGCATGGTTATGAGCGCGGTCGATCTGGTCCGCGAGACCCCGAACCCGACCGAGGCCGAAATCCGCGAGGGGCTGGAAGGCAACATCTGCCGCTGCACCGGCTATCACAACATCGTCCGGGCGGTGAAGGCGGGAGCCGAGGCGATGGCGGGGACGCAGGCAACGCCGGTGGCCGCCGAATAAGGGCGAAACGCCCAGAACAGAAAAGATTGCAGATAAGGCATTTCCGCATCTTCAGCGTTCCTGTGGGAGGAAACACGAGATGGCGAACCCCAATGGCATCGGCGCCTCGGTGCGCCGGCGCGAAGACCAGCGTTTTCTGACCGGCCGTGGCAACTACACCGACGATTTCAAGCGCCCGAACATGACCCATGCGGTCCATGTGCGCTCCCCCTACGCCCATGCCCGCATCCTGGGCATCGACTTCGCCGACGCATTGGCGATGCCGGGCGTCGTCGCGGTGCTGACCGGCGCCGACATGGAGGCCGACAAGGTCGGCAGCCTGCCCTGCGGCTGGCAGATCCACTCCAAGGACGGATCGCCGATGAAGGAGCCGCCTCACTATCCACTGGCGCGCGACCGCGTGCGCTATGTCGGCGACGCGGTGGCGGTGGTGATCGCCGAAACCCGCGAGCAGGCGCGCGACGCCGCCGAGATGGTGGTGGTCGATTACGAGGAACTGCCGGCGGTGGGCTCCTCGACCCGCGCGATTGCCGGCGGGGCCCCGCTGGTCCATGACGATGCGCCGGACAATGTCTGCTATGACTGGCATCTGGGCGACAAGGCGGCGGTGGACGCGGCCTTCGCCACTGCCGCCCATGTCGCCAAGATCGATCTGGTCAACCAGCGTCTGGTCCCGAACGCGATGGAACCGCGGGCGGCGATGGGCGAATACGACCAGTCCAGCGGCGAATACACGCTGACCACCACCAGCCAGAACCCACATGTCACCCGCCTGCTGATGGGCGCCTTCGTGCTGGGCATTCCCGAACACAAGCTGCGGGTGGTGGCGCCCGATGTCGGCGGCGGTTTCGGATCGAAGATCTTCCATTACGGGGAGGAGGCGGTCGTCACCTGGGCGGCGCGCAAAGTCGGTCGGCCGGTGAAATGGACTGCCGACCGCTCGGAGAGCTTCCTGACCGACGCCCATGGCCGCGACCATGTCAGCCATGCCGAGCTGGCGATGGACGCGGACGGCAACTTCCTGGCGCTGCGCGTCTCGACACTGGCCAATCTCGGCGCCTATCTGTCGACCTTCGCGCCATCGATCCCGACCTATCTCTACGCCACCCTGCTGGCCGGCCAGTACAAGACTCCGGCGATCTATGCCGAGGTGAAAGCGGTCTTCACCAACACCGCCCCCGTCGACGCCTATCGCGGCGCCGGTCGGCCCGAGGCCTGCTATCTGATCGAACGGATCGTCGATGTGGCTGCCGGCGTGATGGGCATGGACAAGACCGAGATCCGCCGCCGCAACTTCGTGCCGAAAGAGGCGATGCCCTACCAGACGCCGGTGGCGCTGCAATACGACACCGGCGACTTCGCCAAGAATCTCGACATCGCCCTGCCGCTGGTCGACTATCCCGGCTTCCAGCAGCGCCGGGCCGAATCGAAGGCGCGCGGCAAGCTGCGCGGCATCGGATTCGCGACCTACATCGAGGCATGCGGCATCGCCCCCAGCAATGTCGCCGGTGCGCTCGGCGCTCGCGCGGGACTTTATGAATGCGCGGAAGTCCGTTTCCATCCAACGGGTTCGGTGACGGTCTTCACCGGGGCTCACAGCCACGGCCAGGGCCATGAGACCACCTTCGCCCAGATCGTGGCCGACCGCTTCGGCATCCCGATCGAAAATGTCGAGATCGTCCACGGCGACACCAACAAGATCCCCTTCGGCATGGGCACCTACGGCTCGCGCTCGCTCGCGGTCG
The DNA here is from genome assembly GCF_004923295.1 of Azospirillum sp. TSH100. NCBI lineage: Bacteria > Pseudomonadati > Pseudomonadota > Alphaproteobacteria > Rhodospirillales > Azospirillaceae > Azospirillum > Azospirillum sp. TSH100. The sequence continues at coordinate 724,331 of NZ_CP039636.1, read as the reverse complement.
GCGGTTCGGCCCTGGTGAAGGCGATGGATAAAGTGGAGCGCAAGGCGAAGAAGATCGCCGCCCACATGCTGGAGGCCGCCGAGACCGACATTGAAGTGAAGGACGGACGTTTCACCGTCGCCGGCACCGACAAGAGCCTGGGCATCGGCGACATCGCCCTGCAAGCCTATGTCCCGCACAACTTCCCGCTCGACGAGCTGGAGCCGGGGCTGGACGAGCAGGCCTTCTACGATCCGAAGAACTTCACCTATCCCAACGGCTGCCATGTCTGCGAGGTGGAGATCGACCCCGACACCGGTGTCACCACGATCGTCAGCTTCGCCGCGGTGGACGATTTCGGCAACGTCATCAACCCGCTGATCGTCGAGGGGCAGGTGCATGGCGGCCTCGTCCAGGGCATCGGGCAGGCGCTGTACGAGAACTGTGTCTATGACGAGGAGTCGGGGCAGCTCGTCACCGGCTCCTACATGGACTATTGCATGCCGCGGGCGGACGATGTCCCATCCTTCACCGTGCGCTATCACGAGGACCAGCCCTGCACCCACAACCCGCTGGGCGTGAAGGGCTGCGGCGAGGCCGGAACCATCGGCGCCGCCGCAGCCGTGATGAACGCGGTGGTCGATGCGCTGTCCGACTATGGCGTCACCCACATGGACATGCCGGCGACGCCGGAGAAGGTCTGGCGGACGATCCGCGACGCTGCTCCCGCCATGGCAGCGGAATAAGACGGCCGAAGAAGAAGGAGGCTAGAGAATGTACGCGTTCACGTACCAACGGCCGACATCGCTTGCCGACGCGGCAACCGCCATCCAGGCGGAAGACGCCAAGCTGCTGGGCGGCGGCCAGACCCTGCTGCCGACGCTGAAGCAGCGGCTCGCCCGGCCGACCGACCTGATCGACCTCGGCGCCATTCCGGAGCTGAAGGGCATCCGCGAGGCTGATGGCGGGCTGGAGATCGGCGCCTTCACCCGCCATGCGGAGGTCGCGCATTCCGACCTCGTCAAACGGGTGATCCCGGCGCTGGCCGGCCTTGCCGAGGGCATCGGCGACCGGCAGGTCCGCAACATGGGCACGATGGGCGGTTCCATCGCCAACGCCGACCCGTCGGCCGACTATCCGTCGGCGGTGGTGGCGCTGAAATCGGTGGTAACCACCGACCGCCGGACCATCGCCGGGGACGATTTCTTCACCGGCATGTTCGAAACCGCGCTGGAGCTTGGCGAGATCGTCAAGTCGGTGCGCTTCTCCCGTCCCGATAAGGCGGCCTACGCCAAGTTCCGCAACCCGGCCAGCCGCTACGCCATCGTCGGCGTCTTCGTCGCCAAGTTCGGCGCCGAAGTGCGGGTGGCGGTGACCGGTGCCGCCGGCTCGGTCTTCCGCGCCGAGGCGTTCGAGACCGCGCTCGCCGCCGACTTCCGGGCGGACGCCCTGAACGGCCTGTCGGTAGAGGCCGACGGCCTGAACGCCGACATCCACGCCAGCGCCGACTACCGCGCCCACCTCGTCACCGTGATGGCCAAGCGCGCGGTGGAAGCGGCGGGTTGATTGGTCAGAAAGATCCCCTCTCCCCCCTGGGGAGAGGGTTAGGGTGAGGGGGGATGCATTGTGTGGTTCTCCCTGGCAATGCACAGTCCCTCACCCGGCGCCTTCGGCGCCACCCTCTCCCCGAGGGAGAGGGTCAGCACCCCTCACCCGGTCGGCTTCGCCGCCCGACCTCTCCCCAGGGGGGAGAGGCGGATTTGCCGGTTGGCTCCTAAAGGCTCTCGATGACCTCGTCCCTCCCAGCCTCCGTCGACGACACGCTGGCGCTTCTCACCCGCGGCTCCTACGTCGCGGACCGCTCGCTGGCGACATCACTGTTCCTGGCGTTGAAGCTGAAGCGCCCGCTGTTCCTGGAAGGCGAGGCCGGCGTCGGCAAGACGGAGATCGCCAAGGTCCTGTCGGCAACACTCGGCCGCAAGCTGTTGCGGCTGCAATGCTATGAGGGTTTGGACGCCTCGTCCGCCGTCTATGAGTGGAACTACGCCCGCCAGATGATGGAAATCCGGCTGGCCGAGGCGTCGGGCGGGCAGGATCGCGAGTCTCTGGCCTCCGACCTGTTCTCCGAACGCTTCCTGGTCAAGCGCCCGCTGCTCCAGGCACTGGAACCGGACCTGGCCGGCCCGCCGGTGCTGCTGATCGACGAGCTGGACCGTACCGACGAGCCGTTCGAGGCCTATCTGCTGGAAATCCTGTCCGACTATCAGGTCTCGATCCCCGAATTCGGCACCGTCCATGCGCCGGAGCCGCCCATCGTCATCCTCACCTCCAACCGCACGCGCGAGATTCACGACGCATTGAAAAGGCGCTGCTTCTACCATTGGGTCGATTACCCCAGCGCCGCGCGGGAACGCGAGATCGTCACGGTCAAGGCGCCACAGGCCGATGCCCGGCTGGCGGCCCAGGTGGTGGGATTCGTCCAGACCCTGCGCGGCATGGATCTCTACAAGGCCCCGGGCGTGGCTGAAACACTCGACTGGGCCCAGGCCCTGGTGGAGTTGAACCAGCTGGAACTGGCCCCCTCCGTCATCAACGACACGTTGGGCACGCTGCTGAAGTACCAGGACGACATCGCCCGCATCCAGGGCAGCGAGGCGGCGCGCATCCTGACCCAGGTCAAGACCGAGCTGGCCGCCACCACCGCGCGGTGAGGCCGCGATGACGGACGACGCGCCGGCCGGGCGCCTCACCCTCAACCTGATGCATTTCGCCCGCGCGCTGCGTGCCGCCGGCCTGCCGGTCGGGCCGGGCAAGGTCTTGCAGGCGGTGGAGGCGGTGGAGGCGGTCGGGCTGTCCAACCGCACCGACTTCTATTGGGCGCTCCATGCCATCTTCGTGAACCGCCACGACCAGAGCGAGCTGTTCGATCAGGCCTTCCACGTCTTCTGGCGCAATCCCGACATCCTGAAGAAGATGATGTCGCTGATGCTGCCTAAGGTGCGGACGGAGGCGCCGCCCGACCAGCCGGAAATGGCACAGCGCCTTGCCGAAGCCCTGCACGGCAGCGGCGCCGAACGGGAGGAGCCGGAAAAGACCGAGATCGAGGTCGACGCCTCCTTCACCGTGTCCGCCGCCGAACGGCTTCAGGACAAGGATTTCGAGAAGATGACGGGGGAGGAGATGGCGCAGGCCAAGCGCCTGCTGGCCCGTCTCGCCCTGCCGCTGGCGGAGGTGACCACGCGGCGCCATCGGCCCGACCCGGCGGGTCCGCGCGTCGATCCGCAGGCCACCCTGCGCCGGATGCTGCGCAGCGGCGGCGATTTGTCCGACCTCGCCCGCAAGTGCCGCCGTACCCGGCCGCCGCCGCTGGTGGTGCTGTGCGACATCTCCGGCTCGATGACCCGCTATTCGCGGATGCTGCTGCATTTCATGCATGCGGTGACCAACGACCGTGACCGTGTCCACAGCTTCGTCTTCGGCACGCGGCTGACCAACATCACGCGGCACCTGCGGCAAAAGGACGTCGATGTGGCGCTGGACGCCGTGTCGGGGGCGGTCGCCGACTGGTCTGGGGGTACAAGGATCGGTACCGCACTCCACGCATTCAACCGGACCTGGGCGCGCCGGGTGCTGGGCCAGGGGGCCGTGGTGCTGCTCATTACCGACGGGCTTGACAGGGATGCAGGGGAAGGGCTTGCGGCAGAGGCCGAACGGTTGCACAAAAGCTGCAGGCGGCTCGTCTGGCTGAATCCTTTGTTGCGCTGGGAAGGCTTCGCGCCGAAATCCTCGGGCATCCGGGCGCTGCTGCCGCATGTGGACGATTTTCTTGCGGCCCACAGCCTGAACAGCCTCGCGGATCTGGCCGATGCCCTGTCGGCCGATGGTCCGCGTCGTAGCCCGGGCTTGCGTCGCTGGTTGAAGGAGGCGGCGGGATGAACGACACCCTGATGGCGGACAACATCGTGGAGCAGGCGGCCGCATGGCGGTCCGCCGGCCGCAGGGTGGCCCTGGCGACCGTTGTGGCGACCTGGGGCTCGTCGCCGCGGCCGGTCGGTAGCCAGATGGCGGTCGATGACCGTGGCTCCATGGCCGGCTCCGTGTCCGGCGGCTGCATCGAAGGCGCCGTGGCGCATGAGGCCACCAAGACGATGGAGGACGGCGAACCGCGCCTGCTGTCCTTCGGCATCACCAATGAAATGGCCTGGGAAGTCGGGCTGGCCTGTGGCGGACAGGTGCAGGTCTATGTCGAGGCCGTGGAATGAAACGCGAAATTCTCGATCGGCTGCTTGCGGCGAAGGCCGCCGCGATCCCGGCCGCCCTGGTGACCGATCTGAACAGCGGTCTCCAGACACTTGTTTTCGAAGACGCCGTCCATGGCGGTTTCGGGCTTGAGCAGGATTTGCTGGACGAGGTCCGCCGGCGCATCCGCCAGGACCGTTCCGGCCTGCTGGTCGACCCACAGGACGAGGACGGCTTCCGCCTGTTCGTGCATGTCCACAACCCGGCGATGCGGCTGCTGATCGTCGGCGCCGTGCACATCGCCCAGGCGCTGGCCCCGGTCGCGGCGCTCACCGGCTACGACGTGACGGTGATCGACCCGCGCGGCGCCTTCGCCACCGAGGCGCGCTTCCCCGGCGTGAAGCTGAACCACCTCTGGCCCGACGAGGCGCTGGCTGAACTGAAGCCCGATGTCCGCACCGCCGTGGTCACGCTGACCCACGATCCGAAGCTGGACGACCCGGCGCTGATCGCCGCCCTGCGCTCCCCCGCCTTCTATGTCGGCGCGCTGGGCAGCAAGCGCACCCACGCACTGCGCCTGGACCGCCTGCGCGACGAAGGGCTGAGCGAGGTCGAGGTGAAGCGCATCCGCGGCCCGGTCGGCCTGTCGATCGGTGCCGTCACCCCGGCGGAGATCGCGATTGCGATCATGGGCCAGATCACCTGCGTACGGCGGGGCGAGAACCATCCCTGCTGAGGGTTGAGGATCAGGATGGGGGAGCCAGCCAGTCGATCTCCCCCACCCCACACCTTCCGCCCATTGCCCGGCTCCGGCCCGGTTGCCATATCCGTGGGCATACACCGTCCGTGCCCATCCGGAGCCCCCATGTTCTTCGGCCCGCTTCCCCTGTCCGATGCCGAGGGCGCAATCCTCGCTCATTCCCTGCGCCTGGGTTCAATCGCCTTCAAGAAGGGCCGCCGGCTGTCGGCCGATGACATCAAAGCCCTGCGCGATGCAGGCATCGCCGAAGTGATCGCCGCCAAGCTGTCTGACAGTGACATCGCCGAGGACGCCGCCGCCACCCGCATCGCCGCCGCCGTGGCAGGTCGGGCCGTCCAGGTGGCCGCCGCCTTCACCGGGCGCGTCAACCTGTTCGCCGAAGCCCATGGCCTGCTGCGCCTCGCGCCCTCCCGCATCGACGCCATCAACGAGATCGACGAGAGCGTCACCATCGCCACCCTGCCCGACTTCGCTCCGATCGAACCCGGTCAGATGCTGGCCACGGTTAAGATCATCCCCTTCGCCGCCCCCGCCGCCGCGGTGGAGCAGGCGGAGCGGATCGCCACCGACGGACCACCGCCGCTGGCCGTCCTGCCCTATCGTCCGCTGTCGGTGGCACTGATCCAGACAAGCCTTCCCGGAGTGAAGGACAGCGTAATCGACAAGACCGTCGCCGTGACGCGGGAGCGGGTCAAGGCGCTCGGCGGAACCCTCATCCACGAGTCGCGCTGCGCCCATGCCGTGGCGGCACTTGCGGCAGAGATCGCCGGGGTGCCGTCAGCCGACCTGCTGCTGATCGCCGGCGCGTCGGCCATCACCGACCGCCGCGACGTGCTGCCCGCCGCAATCGAGCGGGCCGGCGGGGTGGTGGAGCATTTCGGCATGCCGGTCGATCCTGGCAACCTGCTGCTGCTGGCGAGGCGTAACGGCAAGCCAGTGCTGGGGCTGCCGGGCTGTGCGCGTTCACCCAAGCTGAACGGCTTCGACTGGGTGTTGCAGCGCATCGCCGCCGGGATTCCGCCAAGTCGGGCCGAGGTGATGCGGATGGGTGTCGGCGGGCTGCTGGCCGAAATCCCGACCCGCCCGCTTCCACGCGCCGGTGTAGCGACGGAAGCGCCACGGGCGCCGCGTGTCACCGCCCTGGTGCTGGCCGCCGGCCGGTCCAGTCGCATGGGCTCGACCAACAAGCTGCTGGCGGAGGTCAACGGCACGCCACTGGTCGCTCGCGCGGTCGATGCCGCGCTCGCCTCGCAAGCCGCCAATGTCATCGTCGTCACCGGCCATCAGGGGGAAAGCGTGGCCCGGGCTCTGGCCAACCGCCCGGTGACCTTCGTCCACAACCCCGCCTTCGCCGACGGGCTCAGCAGTTCGCTGCGCGCCGGACTGGCGGCAGTGCCGAGCGAGTCGGATGCGGTGGTGGTGTGCCTGGGCGACATGCCGCGGGTGGCGTCCGCGGTGATCGACCGGCTGATCGCCGCCTACAGCCCGCTGGAAGGCCGCGCCATCTGCATCCCGACCACCCATGGCAAGCAGGGCAATCCGGTGCTGTGGGACCGCGCCTTCTTCACCGAGATGGCGGCGCTGAGCGGCGACGCTGGTGCCAAGCGGCTGATCGGCCAGCATGCCGACCGGCTGTGCGAGGTGCCGGTGGACGACGCCGGCATCCTCTACGACGTCGACACCCCCGACCTGCTGGCCCGCTTCACCGAAACTGTCAGCGCGCCAGATCCAGCCAGCGCCGGGTCATCGCGCGGGTGAAGCGCTCCGCCACCGGCAGGTGGGTGGCGATCGAATCCTCCAGACCGTGCAGCATCCCGGCATTGCTCTGCCGTGCCTCCTCCCGGATGCGCGACGCCCAGCCGCGCAGGATGTCGCCGGTGGCCTCGGGGTGGAACTGGAAGGCGTAGGTGGCGCGGCCGAGACGGAATGCCTGACGGTCGCAGGCTTCGCTATAGGCCAGCGGCACGGCGCCTTCGGGAAATTCGAAAGTGTCGTAATGCCATTGGGCGAGGGTCAGCTCCGGACCGAAGCCGCTCAGCAACGGGTCATCCTGCGCACCGCCGGTCAGGCTGACGCGATGGATGCCCAGTTCCGGCGTGGTGTGGCGGTAGACCCTGGCGCCATAGGCGCGGGCCGCCAGCTGCGCGCCCAGGCAGATGCCCATCACCGGCCGGTCGGCGTCGGTGAAGTCGCGGATCGTCTCCATCACCCGCCCGAAATGCGGCCCCTTCTCGTCGTCCCAGGCGTCCTGCGGACCGCCCAGCACCACCAGACCGGCAAAGCCGTCCTTGTCGGGGATCGCCTCCCCCTCGTTGGCGGCGATGGTGTGGAGGGTGGCGCCATTTTCAGTCAGCGCATCGCCCACCAGACCGATGGGAGCGGTACGGCTGTTCTGAACGACCAGAATGCGCATGGGTCTGCTCGGCTCGCGTCGTTGGCACGGTTGTCATCAAGTTGTGAGACCGTTGCGGGCAGAGTTCAAGGCACAGGCTTTGCCGACCGCATGCCCCGCTATGCAAAGCCGCTATGCGCGGCGGCGGAAAGCTGGTCTAGACTGTAGGCCGTTTCCTGCCGGAGGTCCCTTCCGCATGCTGTCCCGCCGCCAACTCATTGCCGCACCGTTGTTCGCCGCCATCGTCGGCTTGGCTTTTCCCGCCTGGGCACAGACCGGCACGCTGACCTTCCTGCACGTCAACGACGTGTACGAGATCACGCCGGTGAAGGGACAGGGCGGGTTCGGGCCACTGATGACCCTGCTGAAGCGGGAACGCGCCGCCGCCCCCGATGCGATCACCACGGTCGGCGGCGATTTCCTGTCGCCGTCGCTGCTGTCCGGCACGACGCGGGGCGAACAGATGATCACGCTGTTCAACGCCATCGGCGTCGATGCGGTGACCTTCGGCAATCATGAATTCGACTTTGGCCCCGACCTGCTGAAGCAGCGCATGGCCGAATCGAAGTTTCCCTGGATCGGCACCAATGTACGGTCGGCTGACGGCTCCGCCTTCGCCAACACGGTGCCGAGTTGGACCAGGACGATCGACGGCATCACCGTCGGCTTCCTCGGCCTGATCACCCCCGACACCGCACGCCTGTCGAGCGCCGGGCCGAGCCTCAGCTTCCCACCCGTGCTGGAGACTGCTGCTGCAGCGGTGAAGGAGTTGCGGGCGAAGGGGGCGTCGGTCGTTGTGGCGCTGACCCACCTGACCATCGAGGACGACCGCGAACTGGCGTCCAAGGTCAAGGGCATCGACCTGATTCTGGGCGGCCACGACCATGACCCGATCAGCTTCTACGAGGGTTCCACCCTGATCCTGAAGGCCGGGCACGACGCGCAGTATCTCGGCGTCGTAAAGCTGGCGGTCGAGACGAAAGATGCGGGCAAGGGCCTGACCACAACCACCGTCCCGACCGAATGGCGTTTCGTCACCACCGCCGGCGTGCCCGCCGACCCGGAGGTCGAAATGGTGGTTGAAGGTTACACCAAGCGCCTGGACGGCGATCTTGCCGCGGTGATCGGCACCACGACGACCGAACTCGACAGCCGCAAGGACGTGGTGCGCAGCCGCGAGGCCAGCATGGGCAACCTGATCGCCGATGCCCTGCGCGAAACGCTGAAGGCCGACGTCGCAATCACCAACGGCGGCGGCATCCGCGCCGATGCGCTGCATCCCTCCGGCTCCACCCTGACCCGCAGGGACATCTTCGCCGAACTGCCCTTCGGCAATGTCGGCGTGCTGGTGGAAATGTCAGGACAGGATCTGATCTCCACCCTCGAACATGGCGTCAGCAAGGTGGAGGAGAAGGCCGGCCGCTTCCCGCAGGTCTCGGGCCTGACCATGACCTACGACCCGAAGGCGCCGGCAGGACGGCGGGTAACCTCGATCCTGGTCAGCGGCAAGCCGGTCGACCCGCAGGCGACCTACCGCGTCGCCACCAACGATTACATGCTGAAGGGCGGCGACGGCTATGCCGCCTTCCCGCGTTCCAAAGTCATCGTCGATGCATCGGGAGCGGTGTTGCTGGCGACCATCGTGATGAACTACGTCGAGGCCAAGAAAACGGTGGCCCCGGCGGTGGGCGGCAGGATCGTGGCAAAATAACGCAGCGGCCGGGACATTATCGTGCCCTGGACCGTCACTCCGTTGCGCGGGGCGGGCTTTTCCCTTTAGGGTAGCCTGTCCGCCCTACATCCGCGCCGAAGGCCGCCGCATGTCCGACACCCTGACCGCCCGTTCCAACGACTTCGCCCAGACCTTCAACACCGCCCATGGCGAAGCCGGGCTGGGCCGGGTGTCGATCGCCCACATCCTGCAACGCATCCAGACCGACCCGAATTTCCTGTTCAGCGAGGACTTCCGCCAGGGTGCCGGGCAATGCCCGTTCCATGCCGGCAAGACCGAGGGCGCAGCAGCGGGCGCGGCACCGATCCCCCAGGACGATGCCGACAAGGTGGCAGTCAACAGCCTGCTCGCCCTGCTGTTCAACCGGCTGCGCGACCACATCGCCGGCAATCTGCCCTTCGATGCGGACGGAAGGCCGATGCTGCCGATCCGACCGCGCTCGCCGCACGGGTTGGACCCGGCGGATCGTGACGCCATGGCGGCAGCGGCGCCCGACGTCTTCTGCTCCGTCCTGCGCGACGCGACCTGCCATCTGCTGGATGGGTTGATCACCGGATGGGCCGTCGATTTGGTGAAGGAGGAGGAATATTTCCGCTCCCAGGGTTCCGGGGCCATCTCGCTGGAGGCGGCGGCAACCTTCGTCCTGCGCACGGTGCTGGAGCATTCGCCGCTGTACCAGCGGGCCGGCTATGACATGCTGTCGATCACCAAGACCGGCAGCCACACCGCCATCCACATCTGCTGGGCGATGGTGGAGGCCGCACCGCTGCTGGTACCGGGACGGGACGCCGCCTTCTATGACGACCTTGTCCACCGCAGCCTGAAACAGATCGTGCCGCTGTCGATGGCCAGCCTGGGCATGCTGGTCCATTACATGGAGGAAAGCGGGATAGAGCCGCCCGACGGGCTGGCCGTGCACCGCCTGCCCAAGGACCAGACGGCTTTCGTTCTGGACGCCAACGGGCTGATCCGGCTGAACGCCGATCCCATCGTCACCTTCGCCAAGCCGGGGGAGCGCTATTACACCGGCTGCCCTGCCTTCTACACCACCAACCTGATCAAGCTGTATCTCGACATCGTCGCCGGGCTGGCACTCGACTATTCCGTCTACGACCGCCTGCAGGAGGGCTGAGCCCGATGGCCCGCACCAACGACTTCGCCCTGACCTATGCCGGTGCGCATGAGAAGGCCGGGATGACCCGGATCAACCTCGCGCCCATCCTCCATCGCATCGCCGAGGAGCCGGACTATCTCCTCAGCGAGGAGTTGCTGTCGCTGGCCGGCCACTGCCCAGCCCATGCCGACACCCGCAAGGAGGATTACGAGAAGGTCGCGATCAACACCCTGCTGGGATTCCTCTATGTCGATCTGCGGGAGCACATCATCGCCCGCATGCCGCTGGACGAGGCCGGGCATCTGCTGCTGTCGACCCCGCCGGAGTCGCCACACGGGTTGGACTTCAACGATCCCGACGGACTGGCCGCCGCCGATCCCGACCGCATGGTCGGCTTCCTGCGCGATTCCGTCTGCCATCTGCTGGACGCCATCATCAAGGATTGGGCGATCAAGGTAATGGTGGAGGAGGATCGCTGCCGGACGGAGGGGACGATCACCGACATGGCCGCCGCCGGCTATGTGCTGGGCCGCGAGTTGCAGAAGTCGGTGCTGCATGGCCCGTCCGGCTACGACATGCTGTCGATCACAAAGACCGGCAGTCACACCGCGCTGCATGTCTGCTGGAATCTGGTGGAAGCGGCGCCGCTTCTGCGGCCGGGGCTGGAGGCCGCGGCCTATGACGACCTCGCCCGCCGCAGCCTGAAGCAGGTTCTGCCGCTGGCGATGGGCAGCCTGGGCATGCTGTGCCAGTTCATGGCGGCGGGAAAGATCGAGGCCGACGACCATCAGGCCATCCACCCGCTGCGCAGCGACCAGTCGGCCTTCCTCTATGATCCGGACAAGGATCTGATCGTCCTCAACACCGACCTGATCGAACCGACCGCGATGGCGGGAGAACACCATTATACCGGCTGCCCGGCCTTCTACGCCAACGGCCTGATCAACCTTTACATGGAAATCGTGCTGACGCTGGCCGCCCAGTACGGCATGTATGTGCGGCTGCAGGACAGGGTGGCCTGAGCCGTTTGGCGTAATGGGGTTCTTGACGGATCGCCGACCATGCCTATGTTGGCGTTCCGTCAGAGTCGGAAGGTTTGAGTTGGCGAAGAAAAGCACCCTGCGGGCGGTCACCACCACCGCGCTGGCCGATGCGATCAAGCGCAACCGCAGCCGCATGGCAACGCCGTGGCAGCGGGCACTCGGCCATATTGAAAGCGTGTTCATCGACCACGCCTGTTTCCGGCTTATCTACTCCAACACCTACCGCATCTCCCCCAATATGTACCGGGCTAGCCAGCCCTCGCCGTCGCACATCGCGGCGGCGGCGCGCAATGGGGTGAAGACGATCCTGAACCTGCGCGGCTCCCGCGACTGCGCCTCCTACATCCTGGAGGGGGAGGCCTGCCGCGCCCAGGGGCTGGAACTGGTCGATTTCCCTGTGAACTCCCGCGACATGCCGAAGAAGGAAACCCTTCTGAAGGCGCGCGAGCTGTTCAAGACCATGACTTATCCGGCGCTGATGCACTGCAAGTCGGGAGCGGACCGCGCGGGCTTCATGTCGACGCTGTATCTGTTCGCGCATGAAGGCCAGCCGCTCGACCAGGCGATGAAGCAGCTGTCCTGGAAGTATGGCCACTTCAAGCAGGCGAAGACAGGCATTCTCGATTATTTCTTCGAGCTGTACGCCGCCTACAACCAGAAACGCCCGATCGCCTTCTGGGATTGGGTCGAGCGTGTCTATGACCCGGTCGAGGCCAAGGCGAGCTTCCGATCGCGCGAATGGGCGGACGCCGTGGTCGACCGGGTGCTGGGCCGCGAATAACGACGCGACCCGCTTCCGTCAGCGGGCGACATACCAGTCGGCGCGATGGTTGAAGGCGACGAAGGCGTTCAGCACAGCCGCTCCCAGGATCGACGCCAGCAGCGCCGGCCAGTCCAGCACGAAGGCGGCGGCCGAGAACACCGCCAGATCGAACAGCGACTGCAACCAGCCCGCCCGAAAGCCGGTCTTCTCTTGCAGGTAATAGGCGAGGATGCCGACACCGCCTCCGCTCGCACCGTGACGGAACAGCCCGATCACCCCGATCCCGACACAAAAGCCGGCAAGCACTGCCGCGACAAAGGGGTTGATGACGCTGAAGCTCATCATCGACGGCAGCAGGCCGGACAGCACGGCGATGCCGGTCACCGCGATCAGCGATTTGACCGTAAAGCCGACGCCGATGCGAGCCAGCGCAAGAAAATAGAAGGGTAGATTGACCAGGAAGAACAGCGTTCCAAAATCGACTCCTGTCGCGTAAGAAATCACAAAGGCCAGCCCTGCAGCCTGCCCGGTGACCAGCCCGGCGGCATGAAGAATGGCAATTCCGAACGAGGTCATGACGACGCCAAACAACTGCCCTTGCAAATTATCAAAGACACTATGCGCAGCGCGTGGGCGCTCATAAGTCGTCGATGCAGGGGATGACGAAATAGTCGAGGCGGAATTGTTCGTCATGCCAGCTACCCCTCGGTGTCGCCTGTGTGTTTACACGCGACGACCAATATAGGTCATTTCTGCTGACCTATCCATACTTCGCTTCGTCGAAGAGGTGAGCTATGCGTTTTGCAGGGGCATGGGTGAGGAGGCGGTCCTTTGGTGCCAACCGCCATCCCCTTACCCAATCCTTTCCCACAGACCGGAGGCGACAAAGGAGTTCACAGAACAATCGACGGATGGGAAATCACGCCGCCAAAGTCCGCGCCAGCGTGTCGCCATCGACGTTGCGGCCGGACAGCACCGCCACCGTCCGCCCGGTCCGCCCCAGCCGCCCCCCAAGCACCGCGGCGACTCCTGCCGCCCCAGCCCCTTCCGCCACCACGCCAAAGGAGCGGTGAAGCGCCCTCATCGCGGCGGCGATCTCGCCCTCCTCCACCTCGACCACGCGGTCTACCAGGGTGTCAACAATCGCCTGCGGCAGTTTACCCAGCGCATGGACGTTGATCCCATCGGCCAGCGTCGGGCCACCCCGCCGGGCCAGCCGCACGCCGATCACCCTCACCCAGGGCTTCTGCGCCTTCACAGCGGCTGCCACCCCGGCCAGCAGGCCGCCGCCGCCGACCGGCACCACCACCGTGTCGACATCCGGGCGGTCGGCCAGGATCTCCAGCCCAACGGTGCCCTGACCGGCGATCACATCGGGATCGTCATAGGGGTGGAGGAAGGTCAGCCGCCGCTCCGCCGCCAGTTCCAGAGCCTTGCCCTTCGCTTCGCCGACGGTAGCACCGTGAAGCATCACCTCGGCACCCAATTCCGCGGTGCGCTCCACCTTGCAACGGGGGGCCGTCTTCGGCATCACGATGGTGGCCTTCACCCCCAGCCGGGCGGCATGCAGCGCCACCCCCTGGGCATGGTTGCCGGCCGACATCGCCACCACGCCGCCGGCCCGCTCCGGCGCCGTCAGCCGCAGCAGACGGTTCAACGCCCCACGCTCCTTGAAGGCGCCGGTGGCCTGGAACACCTCCGCCTTCAGCCACAATTCGCTTCCCAGCGTCGGCGCATGCAGCAGCGGCGTGCGGACGATCTGGCCGGACAGCCGCCGGGCGGCATCGGTCACCGCCGTCAGCGGCAGCCATGCCGGCAGACGGTGTTCAAGATCGGGGCTGTGGACGGAGGCGCATACGGAAAGAGTGCGCGCGGAATCGGCATGCGCGGTGAACATCGCGAAAATCCTCGGCGAACGAATTCTTTGGGTAGGACGGGCGTACCCCGGACCGCCTCAGCGGACCGGGTGAATAATTCGCGCCGAGCCACACATTCGCTCGCCGAAGCCGACGTCAACAGACGACGCCGCAGCAGCGGTCGGAGAATTGGACTTGCCATGAACCGGATTGAGGGTCCCGGAAACCACATGGTGCAGCAACACGCCACACACTCCACACGACCATTGAACACGAAAACGGCAACTCTCCGACGCTTCAGAGCGCCGGGCCGGTAATTCGCATTCGCATGGTGTCGGTGGTCTTCATAATGTTGTGCTTACCCGTTGCCGAGGCGGCGGTCAAGCCGTCATCGTTCAAAATGTCGCAGGCCGGTACGGTTCCTCACGTCACCTCGACCCGGTTCCGCCCGAGCGCCTTTGCCCGGTAGAGCGCCTGATCGGCCCGCCCGAGCACGCTTTCCACCGTATCGCCCAGCGGTCGCACCTCGGTCAGGCCGAAGCTTCCGGTCAACTGGAAGCACCGGCCGTCAGGCAGTTCGATCGCCAGCGCGGCCAAGCCGCTGCGCAGCCGCTCGGCGATCGTCACACCGTCGGCGCGCGAGCTGTCCGGCAGGAGAATGGCGAATTCCTCACCGCCAATCCGACCGATCTGGTCGGTGGCGCGCATATGGCTGCGGATTTCCTCGACCACCCTGCGAATCGCAACGTCGCCGGCGCCGTGCCCCATCTCGTCATTGATGCGCTTGAAATGATCGATGTCGAGCATGACGAGGCAGCCTGTACCGCCGGTCTGGCGGCTGTCCGCGACAGCCTCCTGCCCGGTCAGCAGCCGTTCCAGCAGGTCGAGGATATGGCGGCGGTTGTGAGCGCCGCTCAGCGGATCGGTGGTGGCGAGACGGTGCAGTTCACGCTCCATCCGCCGGCGCTCGGTGATGTCTGTAGCGATACCGATCACCCCGGCGGCGGCACCTTCAGGCGAGGACAGCGGGCGCTTCACCACCAGCAATTCACGCGGATCCCCGTCCGGTCCCGAAACACTGGTCTCGAAGGAAATGGCGTCAGTTCCCGCCGGCATCGGATCCGAATCATCCTGGGTCCGCGCGGACCACTCGATCCTATCGGCGGCGTTCGGAAACAGCTCCCGGAAGGCGCGGTTGCACAGGGCATAGCGACCGGCGAAGTCCCGGTACCAGACCGGGCTCGGCATAAGCTCCACCAGATTCTCGATGAAGCGTCGCTGCTCGTCGGCGAGCGCGGTCTGCCGCTCCAGTTCCGCGGTGCGTTCGGCGACGCGGCGTTCGAGCGACTGGTTCAGCGTCTCGATGGTGACCAGATCGCACCAGCCGCGCACGGCGCTGACCAGACTGGTGAACAGTTTCTGGGCGGTCAGCTCCGCCTTGCTTTTGTAGTCGTTGATGTCATAGGCAACGATGGCGTCACGCTCCGGCGCCTGCCCCGGCTGGCCGGTGCGCAGGATGATGCGAATGTGCCGATTGCCCAGATCGCGCCGGATGTGATGGACCAGACGCAAGCCCGCATCCTGGGTCTCCATCACGACATCGAGCAGCACCACGGGCAGGTCGGTCCGCCCAGCCAGGATCGTCCGCGCCTCCGCCGCGGAATAGGCGCTGACGATAGCAAAGCGGCGGCCTTGGAATTCGAAATCGTTCAGCAGCACGCGCGTCATCGCGTGGACCTGCTCGTCATCGTCGACAACCAGAACCGGCCAGGGAATGGCGGCCGCCGACGTCCGGTCCGGCACCGGTCCGGCCTCGTCATCCTGGAACATCAGATCGTCGGGCGACATGTCACCTGCCGGGATTTGCCCAGTTGAAGGTTGCATAAGCCTGTACTCACCGGGCCTCGATGTCGACACCTGAAAAATCCTGATTGAAAATGTTGTTCGTGTAGTTCTTCACCTCGCTACGGTGGGCGACGACGATGATGGAGTGCGCAATCGGGAACCAGGGGGTTTCCCGATGGAAGATCCGCTGGGCCTCCCGGTAATGGGCGGTCCGGCGGGCGACATCGCTGGTCACCTTGGCCTTGGTGATCTGCTCCTCGAAATCGGGATTGCACCATCTCGCGATGTTGGCACCACCGGGGCGGACCGCGCCACAGTTCAGCAGGAAATAGAGAAAATTATCCGGATCGCCATTGTCGCCGGTCCAGCCATAGAGGACCATGTCCTGATCGCCCTGCGTCACCTGGCGGCGATAATTGCCCCAGCTTTCGGTCTTCAGGGTGAGTTTGATCCCGACGCGTTCCAGATTCTCGCGGATCATCTCGGCGGCGCGCTTGCCGCTGGGCAGGTAGGGGCGCGTCACCGGCGTGTACCACAGGTCAAGGCTGAAGCCTTCGGGATAGCCTGCCTCGACCAGCAGGCGGCGGGCTTCGGCCGGGTCGAACGGATAATCCTCGATGCTGTCGTCGTAGGACCACATCCCGGGCGGTATCGGATTCTTGGCCGGCAGTCCGCCATTCTGATAGACAGCGTCGACCAGGGTGCGCTTGTCGATCGCCAGTGTGATCGCCCGCCTCACCCGCACATCGTCCAGCGGCGGCTTGCGGGTGTTGAACGCCATATAGGCAACGTTGCGCCCGTCCTGCTGCTCCAGCACCAGATTCGGGTCTTTCTCGATGTTCCCCAGTTCGGCCGGGTTGGGGAAGATCATCACATGGCATTCGCCCGACCGCAGCTTGTTCAGGCGCACCGCGATGTTCGGCGTGATCGAGTAGATCAGGTTGTCCAGCGGTTGGCGCCCCCGCCAATAGCCATCGAAAGCCTTGTAACGGATTGCCGCGTCCTTCTGGTAGGACACGAGCCGGAACGGCCCCGTTCCGATCGGCATCTCGTCGATCAAATTCTTCCGGCCGGCCTTCATAAGGACATCGGCATATTCGGCGGATTGGATCGACAGGAACGGCATCGCCAGATCGGCCAGGAAGGGGGCCTCCGGGTGATCCAGAGTGATGCGGACGGTGTGGTCGTCGAGCTTCACCACCGACTTCAACAGGGTTGGCAGCCCCATATCCCTGAAGTAGTCATAAGTCGCCGCCCCGACATTATGATAGGGGTGGTCGGGATTCCATTGACGCTCGAAGGTAAACAGAACGTCATCGGCATTGAGCGGTCTGCTCGGGGTGAACAGATCGTTGGAATGGAAGTTCACATTCCGACGCAGATGGAAATCATAGACGAGACCATCGGCCGAGATCGTGTAGGATTCCGCCAGGCCGCTGTTCATGATCTGCCCATCCGGCCCCATTTCGACCAGATTGTTGAACAGCGGAGTGACCGCATTCACGGTGGTGCCGGATGTAGAGATCTGCGCGTTGAAGCTCTGCGGATTTCCCTCGGTGCAGTAGACGAGGGATTTCTCCGCCAACGCCGTGCCGGACATCGCGGCAAGCCCGACAAGAACGATCGCCCCCTTTGCAAGAGTCCCCGTCAACGTCTTCAGCGGCAAAGGCATTCACTGCTCCAGCGGCGATGGCACTGCGGCGACCAATGTCATGTTATCAGTGGCAAATCGTCGTGGAAAGCGAATGGTGAACCGCACGCCATCATCAGGACGGCTGTCCACCGTGATCTTTCCACCAAGACGGTTAACCACGAGATTATAAACAATATGAAGGCCGAGTCCGGTGCTGCCAGCACCGCGCCGGGTCGTAAAGAATGGATCGAACACCCGCCCGAGATCAGCGGGTCCGATCCCACGGCCATCGTCGCTGTAGACCAGCGTCACCATGTCGGCAGCGTCCTCGGTGGCGGAAATCAGCAGCTGCCCCCGCTGTCCTTCCCGATAGGCATGGGTGATGGAGTTCATCACCAGATTGGTGAGAATCTGCGCGAGAACACCGGGATAGCCGTCGATTTCAACAGCTTCCGGGCATTCGACCCGCAGAGTGTGCCCTGCCCGCCGCCAGGACGGGCTGAGGCTCGTCGCCAGATCCTCCAGATAGGGCTTCAGCAGGAAAAGCCGCTCCTCGCCGCTGGTCTGGTCGGCGGCGACCTGCTTGAAGCTCTGCACCAGTTCACAGGCCTGCTGCAGGTTCAGCACCAGCAGCCGGGCGATTTCATCCGCCGTATCCTGGAACTCGGCGAAGTCGCTGCGGCGCAGGTTGCCCCCGCTCGCCTGCCGGGCCAAGTCGGTCAAGCGGTCCTGCAAATGGGTGGCGCCCATCAGGGCATTGCCCAATGGCGTGTTGATCTCATGCGCCACGCCGGCAACCAGACCACCCAGCGAAGCCATCTTCTCCGCCTGGATCAGGTCGGCCTGGGTGCGCCGCAAGTCTTCGAGGGCACGGTCGGCACGGTCCTTCGCCTGTCGGGCCGCCTGTTCGCGCAGGCCGATCTCGCGGATGAAGAAGGCGGCGGCACGCGCCATCGCCCCGAACTCATCCTGGCGCCGCGTGCCGTCGATGGGTCCGGCCAATGGGTCCTCCGCCAGACTGGTCATCTGCCGTTGCAGGCGCAGCACCGGCCGGCTGATCGACCGCGCCACCACCGCCGCGGCGCCGCCGGCCAGCAGCAGGCCGATGGTCGCACCGACGAGCAGAATGCGGGTCAGCAGCTCGCCGATGCGCGCGGCTTCCTCCCGGAAGGTCTCGTCCAGTTGCCGGGCGGTCTCGACCAGGGCGCCGGCGTCGCGATCCATGGCGATCAGCAGCTGGTTCAGCCTGCGCAGCCCGTCGGACGTGCGGCGCAGGCTGTCACGCCAGTTGCGGATGGCCGACAGCACTTCATCCTGCAACAGCGGCGACATGGGGAGGCTGCGCACCGTCTCAAGCAGAGTGCCGGCATCGGCCACGATGCGGTCGGCCTCCTCAGCGTCGCGCACCGCCACCGCGTCGGCGGCCCTCCGGCCCAGACGCAGTGCCACGACGGCGACGTTCTGTGTCTCCTGCTCGGTGTCGTTGGCCTGGATGGCGTAGGCGATCAGCTGCACCACCTCGTCCTGGATCGCCGTGTATCCGGTGGCCTTCACCATCAGGATGCGGGCGGTCAGCGCCTCGATCGCCGAAGCCGCCTGCGCGCCGGCACGCTGCGCCGCTTCGAGCGCCCGCTGAGCCGCGGCGGCGCGTGCCTGGACTTGGTAAAGCGCCTCCAGCGGCGGTTGCAGGGACGGGAGCAGCGAGGACAGGAAGGTGACGTCCGGCTGGCGATCCAGCGTTCCGGTCAGCACCAGCGCCCGCACCACCGGCAGCGTATGGACGACATGTTCCGCCAGCATCCGCTCGCCCAGGGCGCCGGGGGAGGTCCGGCCTTGGGGTTCTTCGGCTCCCGGCCCCGCGGCAGCCTGCACAGCCTCTTCGAATCGGCTCAGCGCCGCATCGCGTTCGGCCTGGGCGGTACGCAGTTCCCCGACGGCGACCTGCAGATCAGCGACCGTGGCCGCATAGCGGGCGGCGGCCTGCTTCGCCGGATAACGGTCGACCAGCGGATCGGTCCGCCCCAGCGCCGCCTGCAACCGGTCAGCGGTTGCCGTCAGCCTGTCGATGGCGATGCGGAAATCGGCCTGGGTCAGAGGGCGACCATTGCCGAACAGGCCCATTCCGAATCCAAGCGCGGCGACATGCTGGGCCTCCGCACGCTGCAAATCCAGCATCGCCTCGCGGAGTTCGTGGGCGCCGTCGACCACGTCGCGGCTGTCGCGCAGCCGCTGGTCCGCCTCGGTCAGCGATCCCAGCGAGTCGACGTTGGCGGCATGCTGGCGTTCGCGGGCGCGATCGGTCAGCGCCATCAGGGTGGCGGAGTGGAGCCCCATGTCGGCCACGGCGGCATCGTTGGCGGCCGTCACCTGGATGAAGCTGCGCATCTGGTCGACATAGCGCGCCAGCACGACAGTCGCCCGCTCCACTTCCGCCCGGTGGGTGTCGGCGGATCCGGCCTTGTCCAGCTGACGCAGCTCGGCCGCCGCCGAGTCCGACATCTTCTCGAACCGTTCAGCGCGGCTGGCCCGGTCGGCCGGCGCCACCTGAAGATAATCGATGCGGGCAGCGGTCGCCGCCAGCACGTCGCGATAGACCGAACCGGCGAGCACCGCCGATTCGTACACCCGCTCGCTGCGGCCCAGCAGCAGCCCGCCCGCCACCGCGATCACCGCCGCGACCACGACCGGTACGCCCCCGACAACAGCGATGCGCGAGCGAATCCTCATGCGCGTTCCGCCACGCCGTCACATGCGCCGGCGGCCCGGAAAGAGTGCCGGGTGACGGGCAGGCATTGGGAAGAGGTTGAAGGGCGATCCGCCACGAACGCTCCGCACTCAGAACCTCATCGGCCTTAGCAGAGCAATGAACGGCGGCAAAGGGATAAAGCTTCCGGAAAAAAGGGGATAGGTCGGATGGGGCGAATGGTCGCCCCAAACGATCCCTTCTGTCGACATTTCACGACTTTGCCGCGATTCCGAGCTTGGCTTGCACGGCGGGTAGCCCATCCTTGCCATCAATGGTGGTGACCCCCGACAGCCAGCCTTTCAGCACGTCCGGGTTCTTCTTCAGCCAGGCCTTGGCGGCCGCATCCGGCTTCTTGTTGCCGTTCATGATGTCGTCCATCACGGCATTTTCCATCGCCAGCGTGAAGGACAGGTTGGACAGCAGCTTGCCCACGTTGGGGCATTCGGCGGCATAGCCCTTGCGGACATTGGTGGCGACGGTGGCGCCGCCCAGGTTGGGGCCGAACCAGTCGTCGCCGCCTTCCAGATAGGTCAGCTCGAAGCTCTTGTTCATCGGGTGCGGTTCCCAACCCAGGAAGACCACCCAGCCCTTGTTGCGGGTCGCCCGCTTGACCTCGGCCAGCATGCCGGCCTCGCTGGATTCCACCAGCTTGAAGTCCTTGAGGCCGAAGGCGTCGGCCTTCAGCATCTTGTCGATGATCAGGTTGCCGTCGTTGCCGGCCTCGATGCCGTAGATCTTGCCGCCCAGCTTGTCCTTGAACTTGGCGATGTCGGCGAAGGTCTTCAGCCCGGCGTCGGCGGCGTATTTCGGCACGGCGAGCGTGTATTTGGCGCCCTCCAGATTGACACGCGTCACCTCGACGGAGCCGTCCTCCAGCACCGGCTTGATGAAGGGCTCCATCGTCGGCATCCAGTTGCCGAGGAAGACATCCAGCGACTTGGTCTTCAGGCCGGTGTAGACCAGGGGCACCGACGACATCGTGGTGGTCGGCTTGTAGCCGAGCGCGTCCAGCGTGACGGAGGCGAGCGCCGTCGTCGCCGCGATGTCGGTCCAGCCGACATCGCCGAAGCGCACCGTCTTGCAGGCGGCCGGCTCGGCGGCCAGCGCCCCGCCGGCACCTAGCGCCAGGACCACGGCGATGCCCGCGCCGGCAATCCCATTGGCCAGAGCCTTCCATCCGTTCATATCCTCAACTCCTCTTTCTTGTCGTTCCAGTTGGTCGTTCGGGTCCGCGTTGTGGCGGATTACCGTTTTCATCATCGACGGGGCGGCGAAAATGGCGCATTTGTTGCGAAGCAAGCCAAGGTTCCGGTTGGAAGCGCCTTGGCGGAAAAGGACAGGAGACCGCCCGCCCCATGCCCAAAGTCGGAATGGAACCGATCCGCCGCCGCCAGTTGATCGACGCCACCATCACCTCGATGGGCGAGCACGGGCTGGTCGACACCACGGTCCAGACGATCAGCCGCGGGGCCGGTGTCTCGCCGGGCATCATCCACCACTATTTCGGCGGCAAGGACGAACTGCTGGCCGCGACTATGCGCAGCATGCTGCAACAACTGCGCGACGACGCGACCCAGCGACTGGCGACCGCCGACTCGCCGCGTGCCCGGCTGGAGGCAATCGTCGACTGCAACTTCGCTCCTGGCCAGTTCGAGCCGCGGGTGGTCGCCGCCTGGCTGGGCTTCTGGGCCCAGGCACCGCACAATCCGGCGCTGTCGCGGCTGCAACGGATCAATGCCCGCCGGCTGCACTCCAATCTGCTGCATGCCCTGCGCCCGCTGCTGCCGCCGGAGCGGGCGGAACGGGTGGCAGTCGGGTTGGCGGCGATGATCGACGGGCTGTGGCTGCGCTTCGCCCTGACCGGCGCCATCGACGGCAGCGCCGCCCGGGCCGTGGCGCTGGGCTATCTCGATTCCGAACTGAACGCCTGACCTCACCGCCGCCACCAGCGCCGCTTTGCCGTTCCAGCGGTGCGGCGGCCATTCCTCTGGCCCACCCCCCGGCCTATGCCCCGTCCCATGCCCCGGCCGAAGCTCTGGGTGATGCGGTCGAGAACGACGGCCAGCAGGACGACGGCCAGCCCGCTCTGCACGCCGAGTCCGATGTCCAGCCGCTGGATACCCTGCAGCACCACGTTGCCGAGCCCCCCGGCGCCGATCATCGAAGCGACGACAATCATCGACAGCGCCATCATCATGGTCTGGTTCACCCCGGCCATGATCGACGGCAGGGCGTTGGGAAGCTGAATCTTGAACAGCAACTGGTGGTCGCGGCAGCCGAAGGCACGACCGGCCTCCACCAGTTCGGCAGGCACCTGCCGGATGCCCAGCGCCGTCAGGCGTACCGCCGGCGGCATGGCGAAGACCACGGTGGCGATGATGCCCGGAACCCGGCCCAGCCCGAAGAACAGCACCGCCGGGATCAGATAGACGAAGGCCGGCATCGTCTGCATCAGGTCGAGCAGCGTCTTGCCCACCCCATCGGCGATCTTGCTGCGTGCCATCCAGATGCCGAGCGGCACCCCGCCGATCAGGCTGAGCACGGTGGAGGCAAGGACGAGACCGAGGGTGGAGACCGTCGGCTCCCACAGCCCCATCACATAGATCCCGCCCAGCGACAGCAGGGTGAACAGCGCGAAGCCGCGCCCGACCCGCCACAGCGCGACCGCCGACAGCAGCAGCGCCAGCAGCCAGGGCGGCACCCCCAGCAGCAGCCCGTCCAGCGCCTCGCCAAGCCCATCGACCGTCGCGGCGATCAGGGTCAGCGCCGGCTGCCCATGATCGAGGATGGTCGTCACCAGCCATTCGGACCCGCGGGCGATGCCGCCGCCGATGGTCTCGTTCAGCCACTCGATGTCAAGCGGGCCGATGTCGAGCAGCGTGATGTCAGCCATGCCGCACCTCGCGCCCGGCGCTCTTGCCACGGTCGAGGGCCGCCAGCAGCACCGCACGGGAAATCACGCCGAGAAAGCGGCCGTCGGCGTCCACCACCGGCAGCGGACAGGGAGCCGCGGCGACCCGGCCGAGAAGCGCATGGATCGGCGTGTCGGCCGCCACCGGCTCCAGCCCGAACAGAGCCGAGGTGCCATCGCCGGCCAGAACACCGCGGAAATGGCCCGCCGCATCGGTGCGGTAACGATAGCGTCCCGGTTCGCCCGGATCTCCCTCATCCGGTGGCCGGGCGAGATCACGGGCGCGCAGCACGCGCGAAGCATCGACGCCGCGGAAGAAGGCACGGACGTAGTCGTCGGCCGGCGCCCGCAGGATTTCCGCCGGGGTGCCGATCTGGGCAATGCGGCCGTCCTCCATCACCGCGATGCGGTCTGCGATCCGCATAGCCTCCTCCGCGTCGTGGGAGATGAAGACGATGGTGCGGGCATCCTCGCGCTGGAGCCGGAGAAGCTCGTCCTGCATGTCGCTGCGGATCAGCGGGTCGAGTGCGGAAAATGCCTCGTCCATCAGCATGATCGTCGGATTCTTGGCCAGCGCGCGGGCCAGCCCGACGCGCTGCTGCATGCCACCCGACAACTCGTCCGGGAAGCGGTCGGCATAGTCCGACAACCCGACCCGCTCCAGCGCCGCCAGCGCCGCCTTGCGCCGGTCCGCCCGCTTCACCCCGGCGACCTCCAGCCCGAAGGCGGCATTCTCCAGCGCGGTGCGGTTCGGCAGCAGGGCAAAGGACTGGAAGACCATGCTCATGTCCCGCCTCAGCACCTCGACAAGGTCGCCGTACGGCAGAGCGGTCAGGTCGCGGCCATCCAGCCGGATTTCACCCTCCGACGGTTCGATCAGGCGGTTCAGCAACCGGATGATGGTCGATTTGCCCGATCCAGACAGACCCATGATGACGAAGATCTCACCGGCCCGGATGTCGAAGCTGGCCTCGGCCACGCCGACATTGACGTTCAGCCGTTGCAGCACCTCCGCCTTGGTGGCCCCGCGGCGCAGCATCTCAAGCGCCGGACGGGGGTCGTCGGCGAAGACCTTGCGCAGGCCACGCACCGCCAGACGCACCTGTCCAGTCGCCGTCGAAGACGAAGCGGTGGGCGTGGGCAGGATCATCGTCATGGGCAAGGCTTCCGGAACGCAACAGACCAGGGTGAAGGCAATCGGGCCGTAGATTGCCCCGAGACGAGGGGCGCGGTCGATAGCTGCGTTCAGGAAACCTGCATTTTGATGGTGCCATCGCGCAATTGGTCGCGCCCGAATGCGGATTTTATTTTGATTGATCGTTCAATGAAAAACCTGAAGCTGGATTTCACTTCAGTCTCCCGCCCCGCGACGGCGAGAACTTATTCCCCCTTGCACTCCGCTCGAAGACCATGTCGGACGCGGCGCCGGGCTGCTCCGGCACCGCATCGGCCACCATCATGACGAGTTGGGTCAGCGGCCGGTGAAATTCGGCCTGCGCTTGGCGATGAAAGCGCCGACGCCCTCGATGAAATCGCTGGTGGTGGCGGTGGCGAGAAAGCGGTCGCGCTCGGCGTCCAACTGCTCGTCCAGCGTCCGTTCGAAGGACTGCCGCATCAGATGGCGGATGCCGGCATAGGCGGCGGTCGGTCCGCTGGCGAGCCGCTCTGCCAGTTTCGCCGTCTCCTCCGCCAGGCATGCCGCCGGCACCACCCGGTTGACCAGACCGATCCGCAGGGCCTCCGCCGCGTCGACCACGTCCGACAGCATCGCCAGTTCCATGGCGCGGCGAAGACCGACCAGCCGAGGCAGGTGGAAGCTGCCCGACCCGTCCGGCGTGGCGCCGATGCGGGCATAGGCCATGGTGAATTTGGCATCGTCGGCGGCGATGCAGAGGTCGGCGGCGCTGGCGAGGCTCATCCCCGCCCCCGCCACCGGTCCGTGGACGGACGCGAGAACCGGCACGTCCAGCCGATCGAGAACACGCAACGCCCCATGCAGATGGACGATGATGGCGCCGGCCACGGCCGGGGCAGCGCCGGGATCGTCGTTGAAACGGCCGACATCGCCGCCGGCCATGAAGCCGCGGCCATTGCCGGCGATCACCAGCACCCGTGTCGGCCCTTTTCCGCCTTCTTCGGCCACGCTACGGCAGGCCTCCAGAAAAGCTGCGGCGGTCGCCTCGTCCAGCGCGTTCAGCACACCGGGGCGGTTCAGCCGGATCCAGGATACGGCCCCCTCGCGGACGAGCAGGACCGGTGAGGCGGTGTCGGACATCATGGCATCTCCCAGAACTTTCCCCGTCAGACGGTATGTTGCCGATCGGCATGGGCTGTCAATGGTTCGGTTGACCTAATGGTCAACCACATCCCTGGAGCCACCTGCGGTGACGGACCAAATCCATGGCTTGGCTGTTGGAACCGGGGATAGGACTTAGGTTCCTGCCTGCGAACGGACATTTGGGAGAACCGCCATGCATCGTCGGATCCAGACCAGCTCGCCGGCCCAGAAGCGCTGACGGAAGGCGGAGGACGGCATGCCACCGGTTGTTCGTTCGGTCGCCTCGCTTCTGCTGGGTGTCGCCTGTCTGATGCTGGCGAATGGCGCCCTGTCGACGCTGATCGGGCTTCGGCTGTCGGCGACCGCCTCCGGCGCCACGGCGGTCGGGATGATCACCGCGGCCTTTTATGCCGGACTGACCCTGGGGTCGCTCTATGCGCATCGGATCATCACCCGCGTCGGCCATATCCGGGCCTTCGCCGCCTTCGCCTCGGTCGTGTCGGTCGCGGCGCTGTCGCACGCACTGTTCGTGGATGCACCGCTCTGGGCCATGCTGCGCCTGATCCAGGGATTCTGCATGGCCGGGCTCTACATGTGCATCGAAAGCTGGCTGAACGGCACCGCCACCAACGAAAGCCGCGGGCAGCTTCTGTCGGCCTATATGGTGACGTTGTACGGCGCGTCGGGCGTCGGGCAGCAACTGCTGCGACTGGATGACGAGGCCGGCTTGCGGCTGTTCATGATCGTGTCGATCCTGCTGACGCTGGCCCTGGTTCCGGTGGCGCTGACGCGGACCATTCCGCCGCAACTGCCGAACGTCTCGTCCTTCGGCATCCGGCGGCTTTACCAAAGCTCACCGCTGGGGGTGGCTGGAGTGTTCATCAGCGGGGCGATCACCGGGTCGATCTACGGGCTTGCCCCGGTGTTCGGTGCCGCATCCAGCTTTGGGATATCGGGGACGGCACTGTTCATGTCGGTGCTGATCCTGGGCGGCATGGCGCTGCAATGGCCGCTCGGCCGGCTGTCGGACCGCTTCGACCGGCGCAGTGTCATCATCGCCCTGTCGGCCGCCCTGTCGTTGACCAGTCTGGTCATGATCGCCGCCGCCGGGCAGGATCGATCGTCGGCGCTGTTTCTGGTGGCACCTCTGTTCGGCGGGCTGGCCTTCACGCTCTATCCGGTCTGCCTCGCCCACACAAACGATTACGTCCGACGGGACGACATGGTATCGGCCAGCGGTGGCCTGATCCTGGCCAATTCGGTCGGCGCCATCATCGGCCCGCCGGTGGCGTCTGCGCTGATGACCATGACCGGACCGGCCGGCCTGTTCAGCTTCGTGGCGGGTGGCGCGCTGTCCGCCACCGTCTACGGCCTGTGGCGAACCCGGATGCGCCCGCCGTTGCCTGCCGAGGCGCAGGCCGCCTTCCGCCCCCTGCCGCAGACCACCCCCACCGTCTCTCCCCTCGATCCGATGAGTGCCCTGAAGGCACGCTGAGGTGCGCCAATCGCACACGAACGATTTTCGCAATGTTCCGTCAAGGAGTTCAGGGTAAGCTGCCGCACGGTGGAATGCTGATTGGTGGTTGCATGCCGTTTTCGCGCGAGCCCCTGGTTCCGGGGCCGTCGGACCAGGACCGACCAGAGAGCCCGGACGCCGGCCGGCTCGGGGCCTTGGTCGATGCCGTGGCGCAGCATCGCGACCGCACGGCATTCGCCGCGCTGTTCCGCCATTTCGCTCCGAAAATCCTGCAATATTGCCAGAAGCTCGGCGCCGACCGTAGCACGGCTGAGGAACTGGTCCAGGACGTGATGCTGACGGTCTGGCTGAAGGCCGGCAGCTTCGATCCGGCCCAGTCCGCCGTCGGCACCTGGGTGTTCACCATCGCCCGCAACCGGCGCATCGACCGGCTGCGCAAGGAAACGCGCCCGGCCCCCGATCCTGACGATCCGGCGATGATCCCGGCCTCCCGCGCCACTCCGGAGGAGTCGGCCCAACTGGTCCAAAGCAGCCGCCAGCTTCAGGATGCGATCGGCAGCCTCGCGGCAAACCAATCCGAAGTGCTGCGTCGTTCGTATTTCCTGGAACAGACCCACGAGGAGATTGCCCAGGACACTGCGGTGCCTTTGGGAACGGTGAAGACCCGGCTGCGGCTGGCGCTTCAGCATTTGAAAAGCAGCATGAGGGACAAGGCGTGACGTTGCCGCTCCACCATCCGGACGACCAGCTTCTGATCGGCTATGCCAGCGGGCAGGAGCGGGCAGGCAAGTCTCTGCTGGTGGCGACCCACCTCGCCTATTGTCCGGATTGCCGCCAGCGCGTCGCCTCCTATGAGGCGCTATGCGGGGAGTGGTTCGGGGACCTGCCCTGCGCCGACCATGGAGCGTTGGAGGCTCTGCTTGACGGCATGGACAGCCTGCTGGCCGCCGGTCCCCCGCCGGCGGGAAGCGACGTCCTCAAGCAGCCCAATGCCGGATCGATCTGCGGACGGCTGGTGCCGGAACCTCTGCGCGGCTGGCTGCCGGAGGCGATCGACACCCCGACCGATGACGGGAACTGGCGGGAGATTGCAAAAGGCGTCTGGCTGTCGGGGTGGGAGCGCACCCTGTCCGGTACGACGATCCGCCTGCTGCGCATGGCCTCGGGCGCCCCGGTCCCGGCACACCGCCACACCGCCGACGAATTGCTGCTGGTTCTCCAGGGCGCCTTCCATGACGAATATGGCCGCTACGCGGTGGGCGACGTGGCCCAGTATGTCGCCGGCACCGACCACCATGCTTTCGGCGCAAGCGAGGAAGATTGCATCTGCCTCTTCCTGCTGGACGGTGACCTGATCTTCCTCGGCGAGGACGGCGAACCACTTTAGCCGACGAGATCCTGATACTCAGGGTGGCGCTTGATGTAGGACTCGATGAAGCTGCACAGCGGCAACACCTTGAGTTCCCTGGCCCGGATGTCGTCCAGGGTTCCCTTCGCCAGTTCCGACGCCACTCCCTGACCGGTCAGGGCGCCCGGCACCTCGGTGTGGGTGAGGGCGATCTTGCCGTCCCGCATATCGTAGGTCACCAGCGCGGTCGAGCCGGCAACGGTCAGTTCGTACCGGCCAAGTTCCTCGTTGTTCCGCACCTTGTCGTGCAAGCTCATGATGTCTTTCGCCTTCGGTGATTGCAGAGACGTCAGCCGACCATCAGGGATTCCGCCCCGTCGATCCAGACCGGCGTGCCGGTTATGTGTTTGGCCCGGTCCGACGCCAGGAACAGCGCAAGCTCCGCCACGTCGAAGCTGTCGCCGGACTTGCCGCCGGTCAGGGGCACCTTACCCTGCGGATACTCGATCGGGACCTTCACCGATTCAATATTCCGCATCCTGGTGTTGTCCGGAATATCCGTCTCGATGATGCCGGGGCAGATGGCGTTGACGCGGATACGGCTGGGCGCCAGTTCCAGCGCCAGCATCTTGACCATCGCGAGCTGGGCCGCCTTGGTGCAGGAATAGGCGGTGGCGCCGGTGTTGCTGAACACCCGGGTGCCGTTGATCGAGGCCGTAACGATCACCGAGCCGCCGCCCGCCTTCTTCAGGTGCGGAACCGCGTGGTGCAGCGTCAGATAGGTGCCGCGCAGGTTGGTGTTGATGGTACGGTCCCACTCATCCGGCGTCAGATCGTCGATCGGCGCCCAGACGCCGTTGATGCCCGCATTGGCGAAGACGATGTCGAGTCGCCCGAACTCTCCCACCAATCGCCCCACAGCGTGATGCATCGCCGCTTCGTCGCCAACATCCGCGGTCAGCGCCAGCGCCTTCCCGCCGGCGGCCTTGATCTCGTCGGCGGTCTTGGCAATCTCGTCGGCGGTGTGGCTGAGCACGCCGACACTTGCGCCGGCCTGGGCGAAGCGCACCGCCGACGCCTTGCCGATCCCAGATCCCGCACCGGTGACCAGCGCCACCTTCCCCGTCAAATCCATAACTGAGCTCCGACCACTGACCTTCGACGCGAGTGCCAACCTTCGCCTGCACCGATCAGTTCCCTGAATCGGGCAAATCGTCTTTAATTCCGCTTAATGGAACTATATTCCGAAAACTTGATTCGTTGGGATGGTCTGCTAGACTGACGGTCCATGGGCCACCGTCTGCAATCGGATGAGCCCGGATTCTTGGCTTTCCGGAGAGTGCCGATGCCGTCGCCGGCCCAGACTGAAGCGGTTCCGTCCAATCCTGTCCAGTATGCACGCCAGGGGTGCATCGGCGTCATCACCGTCGATTATCCGCCGGTGAATGCGGTCGGCCATGGCGTGCGCGGCGGACTGGTTACGGCGCTCGATGCCGGACTGGCCGATGACGGGGCTGAGGTGCTGCTGATCGTCTGCGCCGGCCGCACCTTCATGGCCGGGGCCGACATCCGGGAATTCGGCAAGCCCTCCGCCCCGCCGACCCTACCGGAGGTGGTGGCGCGCCTTGACGCCGCGACCAAGCCGGTGGTCGCCGCCATCCACGGCACCGCATTGGGCGGCGGTCTGGAGGTGGCGCTGGCCTGTCATGTCCGCGTCGCGTTGAAATCGGCCAAGCTCGGCCTGCCGGAGGTGAAGCTTGGCCTGCTGCCGGGTGCCGGAGGTACGCAACGGCTGCCGCGTCTGATCGGTGCCGCCACGGCGCTGGACATGATCCTGTCGGGCGATCCGGTCGGTGCGGAAGAGGCGCTGGCGCTCGGCCTCGTCGATGCGGTGGACGAAGGCACCTCTCCATTGGAAGCCGGGTTGCGCGCCGCGGAGCATCTGCTGGCCCACGGCAGCCGTCCGCAGCCGGTCAGCGCCCGCACCGATCGCATCGCAGAAACCGATCCCGCCCTCTTCACGGCGAAGCGGGCGGAACTTGCCAAGCGCCAGCCGCGCCTGTTCTCCCCCCACCGCATCGTCGACGCTGTCGAGACCGCCGTTACCCTTCCCTTCGCCGAAGGCACGGCGCGCGAGCGGGAACTGTTCCTGGCCTGCATGGCCTCGCCCCAGCGTGCCGGCCTGATCCACGCCTTCTTCGCCGAGCGCGAGGTGGCCAAGGTTCCCGGCCTGCCGGCCGGCACGCCGATGCGCGACATCCGCAAGGTGGGCGTGATCGGCGCCGGCACCATGGGCGGCGGCATCGCCATGTGCTTCGCCAATGCCGGCATTCCGGTCGTGCTGGTCGACAGCGCGCCGGAGGGGATGGACCGCGGCATCGCCGCCATCCGGCGCAATTACGAGGCCACCGCCCGCAAGGGGCGGCTGACCGCGGCACAGGTGGAGGAGCGGATGGCGCTGATCCATCCGACCCTGTCCTACAGCGAACTGACCGACGCCGATCTGGTGGTGGAGGCGGCCTTCGAGAGCATGGAGGTCAAGCGGACCATCTTCCGGATGCTGGATGAGACCTGCAAGCCAGGCGCGATTCTCGCCACCAACACTTCAACGCTGGATGTCAACGCCATAGCCGCGGCGACCGGCCGGCCGCAGGACGTGCTGGGCATGCATTTCTTCAGCCCGGCCAACGTCATGCGCCTGCTGGAGGTGGTGCGCGGCGCCAAGACGTCCGACACGGTGCTGGCGACGGTGATGGGACTGGCGCGCAGGATCGGCAAGGTCGGCGTGGCGGTCGGTGTCTGCTACGGCTTCGTCGGCAACCGCATCCTGCACCAGCGCGGCCGGGAATCGATGGCCCTGGTCGAGGAGGGCGCCAGCCCGGAGCAGGTCGACCGCGTGCTAACCGGGTTCGGCTTCCCGCTCGGCCATTTCTCGATGACCGACCTTGCCGGCATCGACGTCGGCTGGCGCATCCGCGAGGAGCGGCGCAAGGCCGGCGATCCGGAGGCGCAGGCGCCCAACTGGCTCGACACCCTCGCGGAGCGCGGCCGCTATGGCCAGAAGACCTCCGCCGGCATCTACCGCTACGAACCCGGCAGCCGCACCCCGATCCCCGATCCTGAGGTGGCGGCGGTGATCGAGGACGACCGCCGCCGCCGCGGCATCACGCCGCGCCCGGTCAGCGACGAGGAGGTCCGCGAGCGCTGCCTCTACGTCATGGTCAACGAAGCGGCCAAGATCCTGGAGGAGGGTATTGCCGCCCGGCCGGTGGACATCGACGCCATCTGGCTGCACGGCTATGGCTTCCCGTCCTGGCGCGGCGGCCTGCTGTTCT
Source organism: Azospirillum sp. TSH100 (assembly GCF_004923295.1). Taxonomy (NCBI): domain Bacteria; kingdom Pseudomonadati; phylum Pseudomonadota; class Alphaproteobacteria; order Rhodospirillales; family Azospirillaceae; genus Azospirillum; species Azospirillum sp. TSH100. Next base: position 692,880 of record NZ_CP039636.1, on the reverse strand, counting down.
GGGCCAACCAGGAGGGTTTGGGGAAAATCGCCGACGCGGTTCAGCGTTACCATCGCGACATCGGCGGCCCGCAATGGCGCCCGTCGGCTTTGCTTCTGCAATGCGCGGCGGAGGGGCGGCCGATCGGATGCTGAATCCGGAATGCGGATTACAGAATGGAAACTAGTTTCCGTTACTGATTGTTAGGAATCTTCCCTATACTCTGTGGACAGGGATGCTCCTTCATCCTCCGCCCGCTTCCCGGTCGGCGGGATCGACGGAGCCGACCTGCACGAGGAACCCGGGCTTCACCGAAGGGGAAGAGCATGAAGGACATCGCCGTCGCAGCCACCGACTGGGGTCTCCACGCCGTCGCCTGCAGCGGCCTTCGTGACACTCCTCCTTCCGCTTGGCTCGGGACGTTGCGCAACGCGCTGTCCGGTGCCGGCAGCGGCCTGTTCCTGGATCTGCGGGAGGTCGGCAATTCCCCCCTGCCGCCGTCCCATCTGGGAGCCCTGGCATCGGTCGTCGCCAAGGCCGGCTTCAGTGCCGTTCTGGTGTCGGACCTCCGGCTCGGTCATGCGTTGTGCGATGCGGTTCGTCGCGACGATGCCAACGGGGAAACGGCGTCCGGCCTGCGTGTCCTGTCCGCAGACGGACGCGACCGGGTCGCGATCGCCGCCGCCTACCAATGGCTGCTGAACGGACGGGAGCCCGCGGGCGCCATTCTGGTGTCCGACCGCCGCCCGTCGGTTGTCATCTTCCCCACGAGCCCGGCGCAGAGGCGGCCGACCTCCCCCGGTTCCGCCGACCTGCGCCACGCCTCATGATCGCCGTGCCGTAATCGCTTTCTTTCCGCAGTCGTCGTCGTCTCAACTGCCTATTCGCCCCGGCCGGACCCCGTCCAGCCGGGGCTTTTTATGTCCATCCGAATTTTTCCGAAAAATCTGCGCCAGCTTTCGCCGGCCGTTCCGTGAGTAACCACAGAACGAACGGGGCGGCGCCAGCCCGCCGCTCCTCCCGAAAAGCCATCGGCCTGAGCCGCCGCGAAATCCCAGCCGGATTCCGCGAACGGGCCGCGATTGGGTGGAGAAGGCGATGCTGGTCGATTCTGTCACGTCCACGGCGTCAACGACCTCGACGAAATCCACATCTTCGTCGAGCACGTCGTCGACCACGTCTACGAGCGATACCTACCAAACCTTCCTGACCTTGCTGACGAAGCAGTTGGAGAACCAGGATCCGACCAATCCGGTGGACACCACCAGCTTCACCACCCAGCTCGTCCAGATGTCGGCGCTGGAACAGCAAATGGCGACCAACGACAAGCTCGACACGCTGAACAGCTCGGTGACGGACCTCGCCAGTACGGTCACATCTTCGCTCGGCACCACCAGCAGCGCCGTCAGTTACTACGGCAAGACGGTCGAAGCCGAAGGCTCCACCACGCCGTTGCAGGACGGCGAGGCGACCTGGGAGTACGACCTCGATTCCGCGGCGTCCTCGGTCAAGCTGACCATCACCGATTCCAGCGGGAATACCGTCTACAGCGACGTCAGTTCCTCCACCGCCGCCGGCACGCACGAGGTGACCTGGGACGGCGTCGGCACCGACGGCAAGAGCTACAGCAGCGGCACCTACACCCTGACGGTGACCGCGCTCGACTCCAGCGGCAACGCCATCGACACCACCACCCGCTTCAAGGGCACCGTGACCGCGGTCGACAGTTCCAGCGGCACATCGGTGCTGAATGTCGGCGGTGTCAGCCTGTCGGCGAGCGACGTGCTGTCGGTGTCCTGACCCCCTCCCCGGATTCTTCAAAGACAGGTGCCGCCATGAGCCTCACCAGCGCAATGTACAGCGCCACGTCCGGGCTGACCGCCCAGAGCAAGGCGCTCGCCAGCATCTCCAGCAACATCGCGAATTCCAGTACCACCGGCTTCAAGGGCACGCAGACCGACTTCACCTCCTACATCAACAAGACCACCACGGTGGACGAGCAGGTGGGCGGCGTCATCGCGTCGAACACCCGCAACGTCAGCGCCCAGGGCGAGATCCAGTCCTCCACGACCACCACCAACATGGCGGTGAACGGCGAAGGATTCTTCGTGGTGTCGAACAAGACGGCGGACGGCGGCACCTACTTCACCCGCAACGGCTCCTTCTCCGCCGACTCCAACGGCTACCTGACCAACTCCGAGGGCTATTACCTCTATGGCTGGGCGGTGGGCAGCGACGGAAACATCACGGCCAGCAACAAGACCTCCACCGACAGTCTGGAGGCGATCAATCTGACCAGCATCAAGGGCACGCCGAAGGCGACGTCGACCGAGGACATCGAGGCGAACCTGCCCTCCGACGCCGCGACGGGCGACAGCTTCACCACCGACATCGAGCTGTTCGACGCCCTGGGCAACAGCCATTCGGTGACGATGACGTGGGAGAAGACCGCCGACAACACCTGGTCGCTCAACGCCTCGAACCCGACCAGTTCGGCCGACAGCACGACGACCACCGGCACGATCTCCGGCTTCCCGATCTCGATCACCTTCAACAGCGACGGATCGCTGGCCAGCGCCACCCAGACCGACAGCAGCGGCACCACCACCAGCGTTGATCCGTCCGCCATCAGCATCTCGGTCGCCGGCTGGACCACCGGCGCCTCCGACAGCACGATCTCGCTGAATCTCGGCAGCGCCAACAGCACCACCGGGCTGACGCAATACGCGTCCGGCGAAAGCACCGCCGCCATCGGCGACTGGACGGCGACCGGCAACGGCTATGAGCCCGGCACCCTGACCGGCACCACCATCGACAGCAATGGCGTCGTGCGCGCCAAGTTCGACAATGGCGAGACGCGGGCGATCTACCAGATCCCGATCGCGACCTTCGCCAATGCCGACGGGCTGGAAAGCGAGAGTGGCACCACCTTCACCCAGACTTACGAGTCCGGCAGCTACCAGCTGCGCACGGCCGGCGACGGCAAGGCCGGCGAGATCGAGGCAAGCTCGCTGGAAAGCTCGACCGTGGAGCTGACCGACGAGTTCAGCCGCATGATCGTCGCCCAGCAGGCCTATTCCGCCGCATCCAAGGTGATGACGACGGCGCAGGACATGATCGATACGCTGATCTCGATGAAGCGGTGACCCAATGACCACCGCGATGACCGCCGAGCCAAACGAGGGGTTCGCCCGCGCCGAAGCCCTGCTGCTGGAACACCGGCGGCTTATGGTGCAGGCACGGGTCCTGCTGGCGAGGACCGCGAGCCGGACGGAACGGCTGGCGATGGCCGACGAGTTGATCTCGCTGATCGACGGGCTGGACATGGAGAAGCGCGCGCTGGGGGTGAGGATCCACCGCGGACGCGCCGCCAATGTCGCGGTCAGCGCCTATGGCCGGGCGATGGCGACGCGGCGGTGATCTGCCGGATGGGACGGCGGCAAACAAAGCCGGCGCCACCGCAAAAAAAACCGCCAGCTTTCCCGCGAACCGCCGTGGAACCAGACATCCAACCCCCGGAGCCAAATCCATGGCGCTCAAGCAAACCCTGCTCAAGCCGGCCCCGCCGAAGCCCGTCCTGACCAAGGCGGAGCCCGCCACCCAGATGGCACAGCCGGCCTCCGCCAGCATCTTCCTCCGCGTCGATGCGGTGGACGTGCTGGAGACCTTCGTCGCCGAGCTGGACCGCGCCGCCGCCCGCGCCGAGGCCGCGGTGCGCGAGGGGCGGCCGCGTGACGCGCTGCTGGCGGCGGGCGACATGCAGACTTTGCTGCGGACCTGGAAGGACCGGCTGGCCGATGCGCTGGCGCAGACACGCAGCAAGCGCGTCGCCCCCGCCGTGCGCGGCGCCGCCAAGGCCGCCGCCGATCAGGTGCTGCCGACGCTGGCCGCCCGCATGCGGGAGATCGAGACGCAGATCAGGGTCCATCGGGCCCGCCAGAACGCCATCGGCGCCGCGCTGCGCGCCGCGTCGACCGCCCCGGCCGGCGTCTATGGCGTGGCCTATGGCCCGGGCGCCCGCTATGGCGCGCGGGTGGCGATGCGAACCACCGGCCATGCCGTCGGCTTGACGGTCTGACAGCCTGACTGCCGGCAGCAGAGGGAGGAAACTGCCATGTCGCTTCGCGTCGCCAGTTCGATCGCCTCGTCGGCGCTGCGCACGTCCGAGGTCGGGATCGCCGTCGCCTCCTCCAACGTCGCGAACGCCGACACCGAGGGCTACACCCGCAAGACGGCGTCCAACGTCACCCGCAGCACCGGCGTCAATGTCGCCAGCGTCGACATCACCGCCGCCACCAGCAACGTGGATCGCTATCTGCTGAAGACGCTGGTCTCGGCCCAGTCGGACCTCGGCTACGCCGACACCCGCAACAGCTATCTCGACCAGATGCAGTCGGCCTTCGGCAGCGTCAGCGACGACGATACCAGCGGCACCGACATCGGGTCGATGATCGACGCGCTGGCCGACACGCTCGGCACGCTCGCCACCTCTCCCGAAAGCGAGAGCGCCAAGGCCGCCACCGTGCAGGATCTGTCTGACTTGGCGGAGACCCTGCGCACCACGTCCTCCTCCGTGCAGTCGCTGCGCGCCCAGGCCGACGACGAGATCGCCACCACCGTCGACAGCATCAACGAATCGCTGAACACCATCGACTCCCTGAACGACCAGATCGTGAAGGGCAAGGCGCTGGGCCAGAACGTCACCGACCTGGAAGACCAGCGCAACACCGCGCTGAAAAGCCTCGCGACGAACATCGACGTCACCTATCAGGTCGACGACAGCGGGCTGATGCGCGTCTCCACCGCATCGGGCAAGGCGCTGGTCGATACCAAGGTTCACGAGCTGTCCTACACGCCGGCCGCCTCGGTCAGCGCCAGCACGGTCTACAGCGCCAGCGGCAGCAGCGGCTTCAACGGCATCATGCTGAACGGGGTCGACATCACCGGCTCGTCGCTCGGCGGAACGCTGGGCGCGCTGGTGCAGCTGCGCGATACCGACCTGCCGGCGCAGCAGGCCGGCCTCGACGAACTGGCGACCACCCTGATGGACACGCTGAACAGCATCCAGAACCAGGGTACCTCCTACCCGGCCCCGCAAAGCCTGACCGGCACCGAGACCGTCTCGGCGACCGATGCGCTGAAGGTGACCAGCGGCACGCTGCGCGTCGCCGTCACCGACAGCTCCGGCACGGCGGCGGAAGTGCTCGACATCGACCTGTCGACCAAATCGACCCTTCAGGACGTCGTCGACGCCATCAACACGATGAGCAACGCCACGGCCTCGATCTCCTCGGATGGCAAGCTGGTGATCTCCGCCAACAGCGCCAGCAACGGCATCGCGCTGGGCGGGGACGCCAATGACGGAACCACGGGTTCCTTCTCCGACGCCTACGGGATGAACGACCTGCTGACCGGCACCGGGGCGTCCGACATAAAGGTGGCGACCCGGATCACCGACGACAGCAGCCTGCTCGCCACCGGCGCCCTGTCCTCCACCAGCGGGCTGACCGCCGGCGACACGGTGCTGACCAGCGGCGAGGGCTCGGTGGCGAAGGCGCTGTCGGCCGCCTTTTCCGACAGCCAGAGCTTTGACGCCGCCGGGTCCTTGAGTGCCCGCAAGACGACCTTCTCCGGCTATGCCGGCGCGGTGATCCAGGGTGCCGCGACGCTCGCCGACAAGGCATCCACCGCCTACGACAGCCAGAACACCTACACCAGCAGCCTCGAATCAACCTTCTCGTCCCAGAGCGGCGTGAATGTCGACGAGGAGACCGCCGCGATCTCCACCCTGCAATCCGCCTACGAGGCCGCAGCCGCGGTCATGAAGACGTTGCAGGAGATGTTCAGCACGGCGCTCGACATGGTCCAGTAGAGGAGACCGCGATGGAACGGGTCGCGACCTACAACCATCAGAACACGCTCGTCCAGTACATGATGAAGGCCGAGGCCAAGGTGGCCGCGGAACAGATCCGCTCGTCGTCCGGACTGAACTCCACCGACTACAAGGGCATCGCGTCGGACAGCGGCCGGCTGGTCAATCTGGAAAGCCATTACCGCCGGCTGGAACAGTACATCGACGAGGGGGAGGTCGTGAACGGCCGCATCCAGTCGATGTACGACGCCGTCGGCAGCATGTCCGATCTGACCTCCCGGCTCAGCGCACTCATCACTGGCCTGCAGGGCGACAACGCGGCCGGCGTCGAAGGCGTCGTGGCCGAAGCCGCCCAGTTGATGCAGGAATTCGGCGGGCTGCTGAACACGCAGCAGGACGGCCGCTATCTCTTCGCCGGCGGACGCACCGACCAGCCGGCGGTCGACCTCGACAGCTACACCACCGCGACCTATCCGTCGAGTTCCGACACCAGCTATTACCAGGGCGATTCCACCATCGCCCATTTCCAGGCGTCGGACGATTTCGTCGTGTCCTACGGCACCACCGCCGACCAGCCGGCTTACGAGAAGGCTCTGCGCGCCTTCAGCCTGATCGCCAACATGTCGACCGATCCGGTCGACGACGATCTGCTGGCCGAAGCGACGCAACTCGCCTCCGACGCTACTGACGGACTGTCGATCGTGCAGGCCAAGCTGGGTGCCTCCAGCTCGTCGCTGGAGAACACCATCGACCGCCATGTGGACGAGCAGCTGGTTCTGCAAACCCAGGTGGACGACATCCGCAGCGTCGATCTGGCGGAATCGACCACCAAGCTGTCCCAGCTCCAGGCCTCCCTGGAGGCCACCATGAGCCTGATGAAGATCCTCGAAGAGAACAACCTGTCCAAATACCTGTGACCGGAGGGGCGCAAAAAAGCGCTAACCCGATCGAAAAACTGCGCCAGCTTTCGCCCCATCCCCCGTGAGTCCCAGTGAGGGTCGCCGAAACGGCCCGGTTCGATCAGGAGACCACATCATGCCCGTCATCTCGACCAACACGGCTTCCAATTCGGCCCTTCGTTACCTGAACATCAACTCGACCAACCAGTCGGACTCGGTCTCGAAGATCGCCAGCGGTTCGCGCATCACCAAGGCGTCGGACGACGCCGCCGGCCTCGCCGTCGGCACCTCGCTGCAGTCCGACATCACGGTGCTGAACCAGGCGGCCACCAACGCCTCGCACGGATCGTCGATCCTGCAGACTGCCGACGGCGGCATGTCAAGCATTTCCGACATCGTGCAGCGCATGCGGTCGCTCGCCACGCAGTCGCTGTCCGGATCGGTCACCGACAACGAGCGCTCCTACCTCGATGCCGAGTTCCAGCAGTTGCAGGACGAAATCGACGGCATCGCCTCCGGCACCCGCTTCAACGACGAATCGCTGCTGGATGGCTCGACCAACTGGTCGACCGGGGTCAATTTCCGCGTCGGCACCACGTCGAACGACAACATCACCGTGACCATCGCCGGCGTCACCTCGACGGGGCTTGGCATCAACACGCTGGATGTCGGCACCTCGGCCACCGCCGCCGCCGCGCTGACCGCGCTCGACACCGCGGTGACCACCCTGTCGGACGCCCGCGCCGACGTCGGCGCGCTGATCTCGCGCTTTGAATTCCGCAGCGACATGATCGACACCACCATCGAGAACACCGAGGCCGCCCAGTCCGCCATCATGGACGTCGACGTGGCCGAGGAGCAATCGAAGCTCTCGTCCGAAAAGGTCCTGACCCAGGCCGCCATCGCTGTGCTCTCCCAAGCGAACTCGATGCCGGAGAATCTACTCTCCCTTCTCCGCTGACGGTTCGCAAGGCCGCCGGGCAAGGGTGCCGCGTCCCACACAGCCTCACACACTCGTGGGGCGCGCGTCTCCCGGCGGCCGTTTCCTTCCTTCGTCAGCGCCGCGTAAACCCGCATCGCCGTGCCATCCGCCGCCCAGTCCGCGGCCGGAACCGGGAGAGCCTTGCCATGACCACCGTCAGCTCCACCTCCACCAGCACAGCAGCGAGCACCGGCTATTCGGCGCTGTCCTCCAGCAGTTCGGGAACCGGCATCGACTATTCCGCGCTGATCGAGGCGAAGGTCAACGCAAGGCTCAGCAAGGCCGACCGCATCGATACCAAGATCACCGCGAACGAAGCCAAGATCACCGCCTACACCGACCTTCAGGACAAGCTCCAGGCGGTCAACGACGCCCTCGACGGTCTGCGCAACCGCAGCACCTCGACCGGCGGGTCGTCCAACCTTTTCAGCCAGCGGACCGCCTATGTCGGCGACGACGACGTGTTCAGCGCCACGGTGGATGATGATACGGAGGTCGGCACCTATTCGGTGGTGGTTCAACAGCTGGCGACAAAGCACAAGATCGCTGCCGACAGCACCAGCAGCAAGACCGACGCGCTGGGCTACTCTGGCAGCTTCACGCTCCAGGCGGCCGACGGCAGCGCCGTCACCATCTCGATGGAAAGCGACGACAGCCTGACCGACCTGCGTGACGCGATCAACGCCAACAAATCGACCAGCGGCGTCACCGCCAGCATCGTGCAGGTCAGCGACAGCAGCTATCAGCTGATCCTGACCTCCAACAATACGGGCGAGGCGATTTCGCTGACCGATGGCGGCGACGGCGTCCTGTCCTCGCTTGGCCTGACCGACAGCGACGGCGCGATCAAGAACGAGATGGTCGCCGTGCAGGACGCGATCATCGAGGTGGATGGCGTCACCATCACCCGCAGTTCCAACACCATCGACGACGCCATCGAAGGCGTGACGCTGAACCTCTACAGCGCCAGCCCGGACACGGCGGTTTCGATGGAGGTGTCGACCGACCTGTCCTCGATCAAATCGGCGATCACCAGCTTCGTCGACGCCTACAACGAATACCGCGACTTCGTGGTGACGCAACAGGCCACGACCAGCGACGGCACCGCATCCAGCGACGCGACTCTGTTTTCGGACAGCCTGCTGCGGCAGATCGTGCGGTCGGTCAACAGCGCTCTCAACACCTCGATCACCACCGATGACGGCACCGTGCTGTCGATGGCATCGCTGGGCATCACCTTCAACAGTTCCAACGAACTGGAAGTTGATGAGGACACGCTGAACAGCATCCTCAGCACCGACATCGACTCGGTCAAGCAACTGCTTGGCCTGAACATGACCTCGTCGTCCAGCCAGATGTCATTGTTGCGCTACACCAGCAGCGCCTCGGCCCTGTCCTTCAGCCTGGACATCGTGCGCGGCGATGACGGGACGCTGACCTCGGCCTCAGTCGATGGCGACAGCAGCCTGTTCACGGTCAGCGGCAACCGCATCATCGGCGCCAGCGGCACGGCCTATGAAGGCATCGTACTGGTCTATACCGGCAACAGCGGCAGCGTGGACATCGATTTCTCGCAGGGGCTGGCCGACAAGCTGTTCGGCGTCATCGACGATGCGTCGGCGGATTACGACAGCGACCTCGCCACCGCGATCGACGACCTGGAGACGCGGGATACCGAGCTGGAGAGCAAATCCAGCGACATCAAGACCAAGGCAGAGACCTACCGCACCACCCTGACCGCCTATTACGCCAGGCTGGAGGCCGCGGCGGAATCGGCGGCCCTGCTGCTGAAGCAGCTGACCTACACCGACAGCAGCAGCAGCGACAGCTGATACCGGTCACGGCCCATCCCACGGCCCATCCCACGGCCCATCCAATGATGAGGATACGGCGCCATGCGCAATTCCGCCTATTCGAAAGCCCTGAATGCCTACGCCGTCGCCAACAGCGCGGTGCCGCCGCTGATGGCGGTGGTGCGGCTGTACGAGCGGGCGATGACCCATCTGTATGCCGCCCGCGATGCCGCCGCGGAACACCGGTTCGAAGCGCACCACAATGCAATCCGAAATGCGATCATGGTGTTCGCGGGCCTTGATTCCATTCTGGTTTTCGACAAAAATGAGGATGTCGCCCTGACGCTTCGCCGGTTCTACCACCGGCTGATCGCGCAGGCCGGCGCCGCCGCAAGCCGGAGGGATCCGGTGGCGGCCTGTGACTCGCTCATCCGCCAGACGTCCTTCATGCTGAAGACCTGGCAGGCCATCGCCGCAGAACGCAGCGGGCCGTCCACTGTCGTCGGTGCCACGGCCAAAGGGCCGCATGCATCCGTCGTCGGGAGAACGATGGATCATGCAAATGGCGGACTCTCGGGCGGACTCTCGGCTTGATCTTCCGCGGGAAGATTCCTGCGTCGGACGCTCCATGTCCGGGGATCTGATCCGGGGGCGTGCCTCCGGCGTCATCACTCCGGCGGACGAGGACAGCGACGAGACGCTGATGGCGCAAATCCGCTCCGGCAGCCAGACGGCCTACCGGCGGCTGGTCCATCGCCATCTGAAACGCACCTACGCGCTGGCCCGCCGCCTGACCGGCAACGAGGCGGAGGCCGAGGATGTCGTGCAGGACGCCTTCCTCCAGGTCTGGCAGCGGCGCACCCAGTGGAGCGACGACGGCGGCGCCCGCTTCACCACGTGGCTCTATCGCGTGGTGCTGAACCGCTGCATCGACCACAAGCGCCGGCCGGTCGGCCAGGATCTGGAAGCGGTGGACGAGCCGTCGGACAATGCGCCCGACGCGGTCAGCACCATCCATCGCCGGCAGGTCGCCGCGCGTCTGTCCGATGCCCAGACCAAGCTGACGCCGCAGCAGCGCGCCGCGGTGACGCTGTTTTATTACGAAAATTTAAGCAATTCCGACATCGCCAGCGTTATGCAAATCAGCGTCGGTGCGGTAGAGTCCCTATTGAAGCGTGCGCGCCAGCAGCTCAGACTATTGTTGCGCGCAAGTGCGCAGGCGGCCAGGGATTCATTCGATGACGGATGAGGAGTTTCGCGATCGGCTCGATCGCTACGGAGGCGACCTCGCCCTCTGGCCATCCGATGTGGCCAGGGATGCGCGGCGCCTTCTTCTGCGCTCGGTCAAGGCGCAGGCAATGCTGGACGAGATGGTGTCGATGGAGTTGGCGCTTTGCCAGCCGGAAGACCGTCCAGCGCCTGATCTTGCCGACCGCATCTTCGCCGCGGCTTTCCGCCTGCCGCCGTCCGATCGCGGCTTTGACGAAGATGGTGATCAGCCACCCCGGCTGATGTGAACGCAGCTGACGCAACGGTTTCCCCGCCGCGTCAGCGCCGCGCCACCCGCAGCAGCTCTACGGCAATGCGCTCCAGCGCTTGCTCCAGACCCTGGCCGACCAGCGGCTGGAAGAGGCGCATCGACGGGTACCAGGGCCGGCCGGCGGTGCCGAGCTGCGTCCAATCCCGGTGGCCGAAGCGCCAGACCGGCACGCCCAGCGCGCCAGCCAGTTCCGCCACCGAATTAGCCGGCGCGATGACGAGGTCGAGGGCGGAGACCAGCGCCGCTGTCTCCTCGAAATCGTCGCGCAGGTCCAGCCCGGTCCAGCCATAGATTGGCTGTCCGAATTGCCGTTCCGCCGCCAGGATTTCGCGCTGGCACTCGTCATATTGCAAATTAACGAAGGTGACGCCGGGCACGGCGAAGACAGGACCCCAGGCGTCCAGCGGCAGATAGGCGTTGCGGCGGTCGGCGGTCATCAGTTGGCTGCGCCAGCTGATGCCGACGCGCAGGTCGTCGCCGGCACTGTCCAGCCGTTCCCGCCAGTCGGCGATGCGGCTGCCGTCGGCGAACAGCCAGCAGGACCGCGTCGGAAAGGCCGACAGCCGTTCCCGCAACAGACGCGGAACCGACCCGGCCGGAATGTGAAAGTCGCAATCGACCGTCTCGGCGTCCATCAGACCGCAGGACGGCTGTTCGGCACGCACGGTCGCCTTGGGGAAGGAACGGGCGAACAGCGACACCAGCCGGCGCTCGCATTCGATCACCACCTGCCCGGCCATCTTGATCAGGTCCGGATAGCATGAGGCGAACAGGAACTCGTCTCCCACCCCCTGCTCGCGCCAGATGAACAGGCGTTTGCCGTCCAGCGGCTCGCCCTTCCATTCGGGAATTGTGAAACGCCGTTCCGGACGGACCCGCCCGGCCTTGAAACGGAAGGCATAGTCGGCCCAGCCGGCGGTCAGCGCCCCGCGCTCCAACGACAGCAAGCCGCGATTGAAACGGGCCAGCGCATGGCTCGGCGCGGCGGCGACGGCACGCTCGAACCAGCGGCCGGCATTGGTGCGGCCCTGCCGCTGCTCCGCCAGCCCCAAAGAGCAGAGCGGGTCGGCCAGGGACGGCGCCAGCGCCAGCGCTCTACGGCAGGCGACATCGGCCTCGACGGGGTTCTGGGCGCCGTTCAGCGCATAGGCCAGCACGGCATGCAACGGCGCATGACCGGGCATCAGGCGGATGGCGCGGCGCACCTGCACGATCGCTGGCGCGAAGGCCTCGCGGTCGGACAGGTCGCCACCGAGATTGCCCAGCGCATCGGCGAAGGCCGGGTTCAGCGCCAGCGCGCGTTTCCAGCAGGCCTCCGCCTCCTCACGCCGTGCCTGGGCCTTGCAGGCATTGCCGAGATTGTTCCAGGCCTCAGCCTGACGCGGGTCGCGGGCGATGGCACGGCGCTGCCAGCGCTCCGCGAGGCCATAGTCCCCAAGCGCGGATTCCGCCAACCCGAGATTGACGAGCGCCGGCACATGGCCGGGGTCGAGCGCCAACGCGCTGCGAAACCGCTCGCGCGCCTCCGCATGACGGCCGAGGGCATGCAGCAGCAGGCCCAGGTTGTTGCGGGTTTCGGCATGACCGGGCTGACGGCGCAGGGCCTCGATATAAGCGCCTTCCGCCTCGGCCAGTCGGCCAGCCCCCTGGAGCGCGGCCCCCAGATTGGCCCAGACCGATGCGTTGTCTGCGCCCAGCCCGATGGCCTCGCGATAGACGATGGCAGCCTCGGCCACCGCGCCCCAGCGGCGCAGCGCATTGGCCAGCGCGATGCGGGTTCCACCATCCTGTGGCCGCAGCTTGACCGCCAGCCGGTAGCAGCCGATCGCCGCAGCAGCCTGCCGCAGTTCCTCCAGCGCATGCCCCATGCCGAGCCGCGGTTCGGCAGCCCCCGGCACCAGACGCGCCGCGGCCCGGTAGCAGCGCAGCGCCACCACCGGGCGCGCCTGCCGGCCGGCGATGGAGCCCAGGAGACACAGCACGTCGGCATCGTCGGGATTGATCGCAAGAGCACGGCGGGCGCTGGCAAGCGCCACGGTCACCTGCCCCTCCTCCATCAAAGCCTGCCCCAGCGCCAGATGATAGGAGCCGACCAGCGCGTTGGACCTTGCGGCGGTGTCGAACAGCCGGGTCGCGTCGGTCCGCCGCCCGCTTTCATAGGCGATATGGCCCAGCAGGTGGGCGGCATCGCCATGCGTCGGGTCGATCCGCAGGATCTCGCGATAGAACCGCTCCGCCCGCTCCGTCTGTCCGGCATTGTGATGCTGGACCGCAAGACGCAGAAGTCCTTCGGTACGCCGTGTCGCGTTCCCGTCCATGGTCGTGGCCGTTCCGTCAAATGAACTGGTCGGCGGCATCCGGGGGCATCCGGAACCGCGTCTGTTCCTTGTTACGGCGCCGTCATGGAACTCCTGCGCGTGCCTGCCACTTTTCCGCTGCCACCCCAGCTTTCAGGAAGTCAGACAGGACTCAGGCGAACGAGGTGTGGGAAGAGACCCAAAGAACCCGCGCATCATCATCGCCGGCCGAGACACAGGCATGCCCCATCGTGCTGTCGAAGTAGCAGGAATCGCCCCTGGACAGGGTGAAGGGGGTATAGAAATCGGTGTGGACCGTCACCTCGCCTTCCAGCACATAGATGAACTCCTCGCCGTCATGCCGGGGAAGCTCGTTGAATTCCTGAGTGCTGCGCGCCTTGATCGTCGCCACAAGCGGGACGAAGCGCTTGTTCGGCAGGTCTGCGTTCACCGCTTCGTACCGATATTGGTCGGTCTCATACACCACGCCGCTGCCGGCCTTGGTGATGCTGCGGCGCCCAAGCGGTGTCGGCTTCGGAACCTGTCCGAACAATTCCCCCACCTCCACACCCAGGCCGGACGCCAGGGCGGCGATCTTTTCGTAAGTGGGCGAGAGTTGCCCGTTCTCGATCTTCGACAGGGTCGATACCGAAACGCCGGACCGCTCGCTCAACTGCTGAAGGGTGAGCCGCGCCGCTGTCCGAAGGCGTTTCATCGTCGACGCAAGCATGCTCTTTCCCCGATTTGAAACCGCCTGAACCAGCCGGCCGACACATTATGGCCGAGGATTTTCTTATACGAAAATTTTGTAGCGTATAATCCAATCCAGCGATAGCGTGATGCGAACCACGCCCCTTGGGAAGGAGAGCATCGCCTTGACCACAGCCGCCCTGTCCATGCTGTCTCCTGCGCAAACCGCCGAACTGCTGCCCTTCGCCCCGCTGTGCGACGCCGTCGCCGACGCGGCCCGTGATTACGCCACCGGGCGCATCCACAGCCCGGAACGGCAGGTCCTGCCGCTTGCGCAGAAGGGCGTCCTGCTGTCCATGCCGGCGACCGCCACGGACATCGGCATTCACAAGCTGGTCAATGTCTGCCCGGCCAACGGGGCTCTCGGACTGCCGACCATCCATGGCGTGGTCGCGGCCTATGATGGTGCCACAGGTGCGCCTCTGGTGATCCTGGACGGGCCGACGGTCACTGGCCGACGCACCGCCGCGGTGTCGATGCTGGCGATCCGCAAGCTCGCCCGCCGCCCGCCGCAGCGGGTCGCCCTGATCGGCACCGGCACGCAGGCCGCCTATCATGTCGAGGCGTTGGCGGTGCTCCATCCCGGGATCCGGGTCGACGTGCATGGCCGGTCCGATGCGTCCGCCCAGTCCTTCTGCCGCAACTCCGCTATCGTCGGCATCGACCTGCGTCCGGCGTCCGGGGCAGTCGATCCGGCGGCGGACGTGGTGATCACCCTGACCACCAGCCTCGTACCCGTCTATGACGAGGCGCCGCGGTCCGACCGTCTGCTGATCGGCGTCGGCGCCTTCAAGCCGGAGATGGCCGAATATGGCCCCGCCTCCATCCATGGCAGCGACGTCTTCATCGACGATCCGGCCGGAGCGCGGCATGAGGCCGGTGACCTGATCCAGGCCGGCTTCGACTGGGCGACCGGGCGGTCGCTGGCCGACGCGCTTGACGGCAACGGCATGACCGACCGGCCCCGCCTGTTCAAGAGCGTCGGCTGCGCGGCCTGGGACCTCGCCGCGGCCCGGTGCGCGCTGACAAGTCGCACTCCGGCGTGAGACGCTGGTTCTATTTCTCGCCGATGAAGGCGCAGTGGGGAAAGGTCTGGAAGTCGTAGCGGTGGATGCGCAGGTCCGGTCGATGGCGGCCGAACCAGTCCAGCACGGCCAGATGGGCGGTCTGGTCGAGCATCCATCGCGGGCGCCCATCCAGCAGGAAGTGGCCGATATAGGCTGCCAGCGTCTCAAGATAATGGCCGGCGAGCGGCGTGTCGTTGTAATAGACGAAGCAGACGGTGATCTCGCGGAACGGTCCACGCCGGCGCCGGTCATGCAGGACGCCAAGATCGAAGCCGGCCATGTCACCGGCCAGCATCCGCAGGTCGCTGCGGGTGGTGGCGTCCAGATCGACCAGGATCAGCGGCCGTACGAGATGCCGGTGCCATTGCTGGACGCGGATGAACCGCGCGCAGGCGTAATAGGTGACGCGCTGCGGCTGGGACCATCCGGTCATGTCCGGCTGCTCGGCCGACAGGCCGATCGACAGCGGATAGAGCCGCCGCCATTCCCCCAGCATGCCCAGAAGCGACGGCGTCGGCGCCACCACATTCAGCACGATGGACGCCCCCGGACTTGACTGGCAGATGGAGCGGAGAAGGTCCGGCGCGAAACGGCGGACATACTGCTCGTCGCCGCTCACCATGATGACGGGATCGCTTCCCTCCGGCAGATCCGCCAGGATGGTCATCTCCGGCAGCCTGGCGATGACGCTGTCCAGCGACGGCAGCGTCTCGAAGAACGCATCGTCGGCCCGCAGCATCGACCAGGACCCGAGTTCGCCGGCGCCGTCCAGCTCCGTATCGGTGAAGCGGGAGGCGAATCTCATCTGCAGCTTCGACGCGAGAGTCAGGCGCCCGCGGCGATAGACCAGATAGCCCACCAGCGATGCCGCCAGGGCATCCTTGGGATCGCTGCGCAGGCGCCGCCAAGCCGCCCGCGCCGCCCATGAAAGCCGCCGATCATCAAGCGCGCCCAGCTGGAACAGGTCGAGCGCCAGCGCAAGCCACAGGCGCAGACTGCCCGGCTCGTCGAGATGGATCGTCTGGACCCGACGCAGATGATCGAACGCCTTCACCGCCAGATCGAGGTCGAGCGTCATGGCCTTTCCCGGCGTCCAGTCCAGCAGGCCGCTGCGGTACTGAAGCAGCCGGGCGAGGGCGTCGTGCCCGCGCACCGACTGCGGATCGAGCGCCACGGCGCGGCGGGCGGCGTCCTCCAGCCGGCCTGCTTCCTTCCGGCGCAGGACCTCCAGATTGTTCCGCGCCTGCTTGTGGTCGGGTACCGTCGCCAGGATGCGCTGGTACCAGATGGCCGCCTCCAACGGCGATCCGGCACCGGCCGGCGGCGGGGCGGCCAGGAGGTTGGCAAGATTGTAGGCCCCCGCCCCATGCGACGGCGCCAGCGCCAGCGCCCGCCGGCAGGCCCGTTCGGCCTCATCCAGCCGGCCGGCGCCGCGCAGCAGGCTGGCATAATTGGCCCACTGGTCCGGACTGTCCGTCTGTGCCTCCACCACCCGGCGGAAATGGCCGGCGGCCTCGGCCGGGCGTCGGGTTTGCATCAGCAGAAGGCTCAGCATCTGCAGCGCCTGGAGATGTCCGCGAGCGTCGGCGGGAGTGTCCGCAAGATAGGCGCGGTATCCCTCCTCCGCCTGCGGCAGGTCACCCTGTTGATGACTGCGGATGATCTGAGCGAGATCCATACCCATCGTCAAACCGTTGTCTCCGCCGTCAATTGCGCGAAGCCTGACACGGCCCGCACCCTCCGGTCCATCATCCAGCGGCACCAAACGGCAATCCGCCGCGCCGGACCTGCCGTATTCCCCCCTCTCACTTGCGCGGGCGCAGGAAGAACAGCATGGCAAGGCCGGACAGCAGGATCGACAGCATCACCCACCAGAAGGCATGAGGCGAGACATGGTCCTCGATGCCGCCGACACCCGGTACGCCCACGACATTCATGCCGAAGATGCCTGAGATCAGCGTCATCGGTGCGAAGATGACGGTCACCACCGCCAGCACATGCAGGCTGTGGTTCTGTTGGTCGGCGACGCGAGCCAGAAGCTCGTCCTGAAGAACCTTGGCGCGGTCCTGCAATGCCTCGATGTCGTAGAGCACTCCGGCGAATTTCTCGACCGAATGGCCGAGGCGGGCGCGGTCGTCGTCGTCGATCCAGGGCACCCCGCTGGTCGCGAGCCGTGCCAGGGCCGCCCGCTGCGGCGAGACATGGCGGCGCAGCCTGACGATCAGCTGACGCAGCTGGCCCAGCCTCTGCCGGGCGAGCTGGTAGCGCTCGGCCAGCACGGTATCCTCCACCTTGTCCAGGTCGGCTTCGGCACGCGTCACCACCTCGCCCAGCGTGTCGGCCAGCATATCGATCAACTCCGCCATCAGGGCGGCGGTGCTGCCGTAGCAGCCCTGGTCGTGCAGGGACTTGCGCAACCGGTCGATAGCCTTCAGCGGATGGCGCCGGCAGCTGACGATGCGGCGTTCGTCCATGAACAGGCGCAGGGTGCCGATGTCCGCCGGCTCGAACTTGAAATCGTAATGCATATCGCTCAACACGGCGAGGAAACCGTCGTCGAACGGCTCCAGCCGCGTCCGATCGTCGTTGGCGTCCAGCAGGATCTCGCGCGCAAACTCGTCGAGCCCGCTCTTGCGGTCCAGCCAGTCGCGCGCCCGGGCGGAAGCGAGGTTGAAATGCAGCCACAATACACCGCCGGTGCGCTGTTCCGCCGCGTCGATCTCCTCGAAGAACACCGGTGTCGGCGGCGCGTCGGGAGTTAGGAAATAGCCGCAGATCAGGTCGGTTCCGGTGTCGAGCTTGATTGGGCCTGCCATACCCGGCGAACCTTCCGTTGCCTGTTCTCCGGCGGGATGCCGGCCAGCGGCCAGGATACGCCGGCGGATGTACGGTGCAACCTCGTCCTCGGGATTCTGGGCAATTGCAACAAGACCGTCTTCAAACCGTCATCACCCTGTCGCGCGTTTTGCGGCATCAACGCGCGGGCGACAACCAATCGAACGCCGATAGTCTTACAGGGGCAGACCGTGAGGACCGAGACCGCCGCCGGCGCCCACGACATGGACGCCCATGATTTTGCCCGCCGCATCTCCGACCCTGTCGGCCAAAGCCGTTTTGATTCTCAGCATCCGGTCATCCGCCAATCGACCGAGGCGGACGTGCCGGCGATGCTGGAGATTTACGGCTACCACATCCAGCGCGGCCTCGGCCCCTTCGACATCGAGCCGCTGCACCCGGAAGAGCTGAAGCGCCGCCGCAAGGCGATGCTGAAGCGCCGGCTGCCGCATCTCGTCGCCGATCTCGACGGCGCCATTGCCGGCTACGCCTATGCGGCACCGTTCCGCAAGCGCCCGGCCTACCGCTACACGGTCGAACACTCGATCTACGTCCACAAGGATTTCCAGGGCCGCGGGATCGGCCGCCGGTTGCTGTTTGAACTGGTCGATGCCTGCACCGCCGCCGGCTGCCGGCAGATGGTCGCCGTGGTCGACAGCGCCAACACCCCGTCGCTGCGCCTGCACGAGTCCTGCGGCTTCAATCAGGCCGGCGTACTGCGCTCGGTCGGCTTCAAGTTCGGGCGCTGGACCGACAGCGTCTTCCTCCAGCGCGCGCTCGGCCCCGCCGACGACGAACTTCCCGACGACCATCGCGGCGGCATCGTTCTCGCCGGCGACTGACTGTTTTCCATCCCCCCGGAGCTCCCCCATGGATTTCTTTCGACGCTTCTCCTTCCTCGTCTGCGCACCGGCTTTCGACGCCGACGAGCTGGAGGGCGTGCGCGTGCAGCAGATCGTCGCCGAGGTCGAACGGATCGGCTTCGAGGTGGTGCGGACGCGCCGGGTGGAGGATGCCGAACTGGCGATCCGCACCGACGCCGCCATCGGCTGCATGATCGTCGATTGGGGCAAGCGCGGGCTGGAGGGCAAGCCGGCCTCGCTTATCGCGCTGGCGCGCAAGCGCGGGCTGGAGATGCCGATCATCCTGCTGGTACGCCGCCAGCGGCTGGAGAACATCCCGGTCGACGTGCTGAACCAGGTCGACGGCTACGTTTTCCTGGCCGAGGAAACGCCCGAGTTCATCGCCAAGAACCTCGTCTCCCGCCTCAAACAGTATGCCGAGACGCTGAAGACGCCCTTCTTCGGCGAGCTGGTCGATTATGCCGAGGAAGGCAACCAGCTGTGGACCTGCCCCGGCCACAATGGCGGCATCTTCTACAGCCGCAGCCCGATCGGCCGCATCTTCGTCGAGCATCTGGGCGAGGCGGTGTTCCGCGACGACATCGACAATTCGGTGCTGGAGATGGGCGACCTGCTGGTCCATGAGGGGCCGGCCCTGAAGGCCCAGAAGGAGGCGGCGAAGATCTTCGGCGCCGAGCGCACCTATTTCGTGCTGAACGGCACCTCGGCCTCCAACAAGATCGTGCTGTCGGCGCTGGTGGCGGAGGACGACCTCGTCCTGTTCGACCGCAACAACCACAAGGCTGCCCATCACGGCAGCCTGTTCCTTGGCGGCGGCATCCCTATCTTTCTGGAAACCGACCGCAACCCATATGGCCTGATCGGCCCGATCGACCATGAGGCGCTGGACGAGGAGCGCATCCGCGAGAAAATCCGCAACAACCCGCTGGTCAGGGATCCGAACGCCTGGAAGCGCGAGCGGCCCTTCCGTGCCGCGGTGATCCAGCAATGCAGCTACGACGGCACCATCTACAGCGCCGAGACCATCCTGGCCAAGATCGGCCATCTCTGCGACTATATCCTGTTCGACGAGGCTTGGGCCGGCTTCCTGAAGTTCCACCCGCTGTTCAAGGGCCGCTTCGCCATGGGGCTGGACGGCCTGCATGACGGCCATCCCGGCATCATCGCCACCCAATCGACCCACAAGCAACTCGCCAGCTTCTCCCAGGCCTCGCAGATCCACGTGAAGGACAGCCACATCAAGGGCCAGCGCCGCCGGGTCGAGCATCGCCGCTTCAACGAGACCTTCCTGCTGCACGCCTCGACCTCACCCTTCTACCCGCTGTTCGCCTCGCTCGACGTTGGCGCGCAAATGATGAAGGGCAAGTCCGGAGAGGTGCTGTGGGATGACACCATCCGGCTGGGCATTGAGCTGCGCAAGAAGCTGCGCGCCATCCGCCGCGAATTCGAGGAGCGCGAAAGCGACCCGGCGCGCCGCTGGTTCTTCGACCCCTTCGTGCCCGACCGGGTCGAGGTCGGCGGCACCACGATGGCGTGGGAGGACGTGCCGACCGACGCGCTGGCCTCCGACGTGCGGCATTGGGAATTCGCGCCGGGTGCCGACTGGCACGGCTTCCGCCATGTGGCGTCAGGCTATGCGATGACCGACCCCAACAAGCTGACCCTGCTCACCCCCGGCTTCGACCGCCACACCGGGGCCTATGAGGACCACGGCATCCCGGCGCCGGTGGTGGCGCAGTATCTGCGCGAGAACCGCATCGTTCCCGAAAAGAACGATCTGAACTCGATCCTCTTCCTGCTGACGCCTGGCGTGGAATCGAGCAAGGCCGGTACGCTGCTCAGCGCACTGGTGGCGTTCAAGCGGCTGCACGACGACAATGCGCTGCTGGAGGACGTGATCCCGGAATTCGTCGCCCGCCGCCCGGCCCGCTACACCGGCCGCCGGCTGCGCGACCTGTGCGCGGAGATGCACGCCTATTACCGGGAGCGCGGCACCAACGACCTGCAACGCCGCATGTTCCGGCCGGACCATCTGCCGACCATGGTGATGCCGCCGCGCGAAGCGACGCGGCATCTGGTGCGCAACGACGTGGACTATCTGCCGATCGACCGCATCGCCGGGCGGATCGCCACCACTCTGTGGGTCGTCTATCCGCCGGGTATCGCCACCATCGTCCCCGGCGAACGGCTGGACGAACGGGCCCGACCGATGATCGAGTATCTCCAGGTCTTCCAGGAAGGCGCCAACCGTTTCCCCGGCTTCGACAACGAGATCCAGGGCCTCTATCGCGAGACGGAGCCCGACGGATCGGTGCGCTTCTACACCTACGTCGTGCGGGAACCGGGTACGGACTGAACCGCGCCACAGTCCGCCTCAATGGGGCCGGCCGCCTGACATGGCGGCCGGCTGCTTTGCCTATGCAGTTTGCTTCAAAGCGGAGGATCCGCATCTGGTTGGATAATGACTCCAGCAACGCAACAAAATGGCTTGCGCGGCAAACAATCGGCTGTTGATATATTAGCTGGGACGGCCAGCTGAGAAACGGCATGCCTCCCAGGCGCCCCGAACAACCGGGGTGCCCAACAATCGGGAGGAACGCCAATGTTGACCCGCACTCGTCGCGCGGCGTTGGGGCTCGCCGTGCTGATGTCCTTGCCGTTCGCCGGTCTGTTCGCCGATCCATCGACGGCCCAGGCCCAGACCAAGCTGAAATGGGCGCATGTCTACGAGACGTCGGAGCCCTTCCACACACAGTCGGTCTGGGCGGCGCAGGAGATCGCGAAACGGACCGGCGGCCGGTATCAGATCGACGTGTTCCCCGCCTCGCAGCTCGGCAAGGAGGCGGACATCAACCAGGGCCTGACACTCGGCACCGTCGACATGATCATCTCGGGCTCCAGCTTCGCGGCGCGCAGCTATCCGCCGATCGGCGTCACCTACTATCCCTACATTTTCCGCGATCCGCAGCATCTGCTGGCCTATGCGAAGAGCGACGTCTTCAAAAATCTCGCCAAGGGGTACGAGGAGAAGACCGGCAACCACATCGTCGCCCTGACCTATTACGGCATGCGCCACACCACCTCCAACAAGCCGATCCAGACCTGCACGGACATGAAGGGGTTGAAAATCCGCGTGCCCGATGCGCCGGCCTATCTGGCGATGCCCAAGGCCTGCGGCGCCAACCCGACGCCGATCGCCTTCGCCGAGGTCTATCTCGCCCTGCAAAACGGCACGGTGGATGCCCAGGAGAACCCGCTGACCACAATCGAAGCCAAGAAGTTCTTCGAGGTTCAGAAGCAGATCGTCCTTACCGGCCACATCATTGACAGCCTGAACACCATCATTTCCAAGAGCCTGTGGGCCAAGCTGTCACCGGAGGACCGCCAGATTTTCACCGAGGTGACGCAGGAGGCGGCGGCCCGCTCCACAACGGAGATCCAGGCGAAAGAGAAGGAGTTGGTCGAGTTCTTCCGGCTGAAGGGCCTGACCGTCACCGAGGTCGACAAGGCGGTCTTCAAGGATGCGGTGATGAAGGCGGTGACACCTGAAAGTGCCGGCTACCGCAAGTCGGATTGGGAGGCGATCCAGGCGCTTCAGTGACCGCGCCTCCTGCCATCCCACACCCCAGAGGGGCCCCATGACGAGCTACGCAAAGCAGCCGGTTCCGCATGGGGCCGGCCTCCAACAGTCGCCCGCCGAAGAGCACCACAGTCAAATCACGCCGGAGGAGCTCGCCCATTCCTTCGTCGACAATTCTCCCCCAGCGGACCTGTCCCACTACGCCATCGAGGACTGGGCCACCGTCGCCCTGTTCTGGCTGATGGCGGGAGCGGTCTTCCTGCAATTCTTCACCCGCTACGTAATGAACGACTCGCTGAACTGGACGGAGGAGATCGCCTCCTATTGTCTGGTGGCGCTGGTTTTCGTCGGGTCGGCGATGTGCGTGCGGCTGTCGCGCCATATCCAGGTGGACATCCTCTACCGCTTCCTGCCGGACGGGCCGGCGCGGTTGCTTTCCACCCTGGTGGACGTGATCCGCACCGCCTTCTTCATCTATCTGGTCCAACTGATGTGGCGGCTGATCGAGGTGGTCGGCGACGAGCCTATGGTCACCATCCAGCTGTCCAAAGGCATCCTCTACTATGCAGTGCTCGCCGGCTGCGTCCTGATGGCGGTGCGGTCACTTCAGGTGACGATCGTGAACTGGCGCCGCGGCTATTCGGTGCTGGAGAAGCCGGAAGCCTTCGACGGAACGGGAGTGTAAGCGGATGTGGATCCTGATCGGTTCCTTCCTCGGCCTGATGCTCCTGGGATTGCCGGTGGCGGTCGCCATGGCGGCGGCTTCCCTGGTCTACATCCTGGTCAGTGGCTCGGTGCCCGACCTTGTGCTCGCCCAGCGGATGATTGCGGGCGCCGAGAGTTTCCCGCTGCTGGCCGTTCCCTTCTTCATCCTCGCCGGCAATCTGATGAACATCGCCGGGGTGACGGGCCGCATCTACAACTTCGCCATCGCGCTGGTCGGCTGGATGCGCGGCGGCCTGGGGCAGGTGAACATCATCGGATCGGTGATCTTCTCGGGCATGTCCGGCACCGCCATCGCCGATGCCGCCGGTCTCGGCACCATCGAGATCAAGGCGATGAAGGACCATGGCTATTCGACGGAATTCTCGGTCGGCGTGACGGCGGCCTCCGCCACGCTGGGACCGATCATTCCACCGTCGCTGCCCTTCGTGATCTACGGGATGATGGCGAACGTCTCGATCGGTGCGCTGTTCCTGGCGGGCGTCATCCCCGGCGTGCTGATGACGGTCTTCATGATGGCCACCGTCGCCGTCCATGCCCGGCGCAACCAGTGGGGCGCCGACATGGTCTTCGACTGGCGCCGGCTGGGCGCCGCGTCGGTCGAGATCGTCGTGGTGCTGTGCTTCCCACTGGCGGTGTGGTTGATGACGCTGGCAGGCGTCTCGGTCAACTGGGCGATCGCCATTGCCCTCCTGGTGCTGCTGGCGGCGGACTGGCACTTCGACTTCTCCGCCGTCATGGCGCTGATGACCCCGGTGATCCTGATCGGCGGCATGACGCTGGGCTGGTTCACCCCGACCGAGGCGGCGGTCGCGGCGGTGCTGTGGTCGCTGTTCCTCGGGCTTGTCCGCTACCGCTCGATGACGCTGCGGTCGCTGGCCAAGGCGACACTCGACACCGTGGAGACCACGGCCTCGGTGCTGTTCATCGTCACCGCGGCATCGATCTTCGCCTGGCTGCTGACCGCCAGCCAGGCGGCGCAGATCATGTCGGACACCATCCTCGGCTTCACCGACAACAAATGGGTCTTCCTGCTGCTGGCGAATTTGCTGATCCTGTTCGTCGGCTGCTTCATCGACACCATCGCCGCGATCACCATCCTGGTGCCGATCCTGCTGCCGATCGTCCTGAAGCTGGGGATAGATCCGCTGCATTTCGGTCTGGTCATGGTGTTGAACCTGATGATCGGGCTTCTGCACCCACCGTTGGGCATGGTGCTGTTCGTGCTGGCGCGCGTGGCGAAGCTGTCGGTGGAGCGAACCACCATGGCGATCCTGCCCTGGCTGGTTCCCCTCTTCGCCGCCCTGATCGCCATCACCTATGTGCCGGAGATCACGCTCTGGCTGCCGAGGGCGATGGGGCTCGGCAGATAGAAGGGCTTCCCCCGACGCTGCCGAACGAACCGGCGGCGTTGCACCACAGGGGTAAGGGTTTGCGGGTTTCGTTCAAAAAACCCGCGCCCATTCGTCGACACGGCCGCAACGGCTTCCGGCACCCTACCTGGACTTTTCCGCCCACGACGCATTCGGTGGGCCAGGCAGGCGAAGGGAAAATGGGTGGCCATGGCGGCAGTTTGTCGGCAGACAGCGACAGTGGCGGCAGCCGCTTCACCTCCATTCTGCCCGTCGCAGCGGACGGAATGGTCACCTCAGCCTGACCCGGACGGGACCGGACCGCCCCGGCATTCGCTTGCCGGGCTGGACCGACGGTCGCATGGGATCCGACAGGTTTCTGTCAGGAGCGCCGGCTTAGCATGCTTGCGAAAGCGACGCCATCGCTCGCGAAGGAGGTTGGATCATGGCAAGTTCTGATTTGATGCTCGGTACTGTGGATCTCTTCGAAAGGGCCGTAGAAGTCTGGGGAACACCGGAACGCGCCCGGGAATGGCTGCAATGCCAGGAAAAGGAACTCGACGCCAAGCCGGCTGAACTGGCCAGAACCGCCGAAGGATTTGTCCAGGTCCTGCATTGCCTGCGCCGGATCGAGTGTGACGAGCGCGTTTGACCCTCGGGCACCGATGGTTTCGATATGGTCGCTTCGCCAGCCATCGGTGTGATCGCTTCGCCGACCATGGTCGGACCGGTAACGGCTGATGACAGGCTGACGACAGCACTCCGCGCTATATTGGCGTTGTTGTCAGCAGTGGGCGATGGAAGCCGGTTGCCTTCGCATCGCCCATAGAGCGCCGCCTGTGCGGCCGGAGGCGAGCGGTCATGCGTATCCTGGTGGTGGAAGATACCGAAGATCTCGCCGACGCAATCATCCAGCGGATGCGGAAACATGGCTACGCCATCGACTGGGCCGCCGACGGCTATCAGGCGGAGGAACTGCTGGCGACCGAGCGTTACCAACTGATCATTCTCGACCTGATGCTGCCCGGACCGGATGGCCAGACGCTGCTGCGCCGATTGCGGCGGAAGGGCGACGACACGCCGGTGCTGGTGGTCACGGCCCGCTCCCGCGTCGACACCAAGGTGGACGCGCTCGATCTCGGCGCTGACGATTACGTCGTCAAGCCATTCGATTTTCGCGAACTGGAGGCACGCTGCCGTGCCTTGCTGCGCCGCCATCACGGAATCGCGACCTCCGAGCAGGTCTTCGGCAATCTCAGCTTCGACACCTCCACCAAGAAGGTCGTCATTGCCGGCCAACCGGTGGATCTGAGTGCACGCGAATTCCGCCTTCTGGAGCTTTTCCTGTCGAGCCTGAACAAGGTGATGGCCAAGGACACGCTGATCGACCGGCTCTGCAGTCTGGACCAGCCGGTCGCGCCGAATGCCATCGAGCTTTATGTCTCCCGACTGCGCAGGAAGCTGGAAGGGGCGTCCGTCGTGATCCGCACGGTGCATGGGCAGGGCTACGTCGCGGAACAGAAAGATGGCGACTGACCGGCCCACGCCCGACGGAACGACCGCCGGCTCCCTGCAAAGGCGGCTGATGGTCCGGCTGGTCATCGTGCTTGCGCTGGTGGCCGCCGGGCTGTTCCTGCTGATCCGCATGGACGCCAAGCGCGCCGCCGATGGCGCCTTCGACCAGCTGCTGCTGGCTTCGGCACTCTCGATCGTCGACGCGGTGCGGGTCGAGGACAATGCTCTGCTTGTCGACCTGCCCTATTCATCGCTCAGCATTCTCGCTATGGCGCAGCGTGACCGCGCCTTCTACAAGGTGCTGGATGCGGAGGGGAACGTCATCATCGGATACGGTGACCTGCCGGGGCCGCCCAGACGCGATGACAACGCCGACTTCTTCGACGCCGTCTATCACGACGAGCCGGTGCGTATCGTGGCACTCGGCCACCTCATCGTGCAGGCCCGCCGGGCCAACTGGGTGACCATCGTCGTCGCCCAGACCCGGGAGGAACGTGACCGGCTGGCCCGCGGCTTCTTCATCAACTCGTTTCTGCCGATGATGCTGATGATGCTGGTCAGCATCGGACTGGTGTGGTTCGGCGTCCGTCAGGCGCTGGCGCCTCTGGGCTTCCTGGAACGGCTGATCCGGGCGCGGCGGCCAAGCGACTTCAGCCCTATCGAGGTGCCGGCGCCGGCGGAGGTCCGCCAACTGCTGGGCGCCATCAATACCCTGATGGCCCGCCTGCACGGCAATCTGGAATCGACCAAGACCTTTCTCGCCGATATGGCGCATCAGATCCGCACGCCGCTCGCGGCACTGCGCTCCCAATCGGAACTGGCGTCGGAAGAGAACGACCCGGAGCGGCTGCACCGCATCGTCGCCCGCATCCATCGCAACGCCGTCGAGGCGAGCGAACTGACCACCCAGCTGCTCAGCCACGCCATGGTCGTCCATCGCAGCGAGGCCCTGCATCCCGAATTCGTCGATCTGACCCTGCTGGTACGGCGGGTGGTCCAGCGCGCCGCCGCCATTGCCGAGGACACGACGCTGCGCATCGAGCAGGATGGAACCGACCATGTCGGCGTCTGCGGCGACTCCGTCATCCTGCGCGAAGCACTGGTGAACCTCGTCGACAATGCGATCAAATATGGCGGCGGTGCCGGCGCCGTGGAGGTCCGGCTGTGCGCCGCCACCGCGGAACATGGGCCGCTGGTGGAGGTTGCCGACCGCGGCCCCGGTGTCCCGGACGCCGAGAAGCCGACGGTGCTCAGCCGCTTCGGCCGGGGCAGTTCGGCGGCCGGAACGGTCGGCAGCGGCCTTGGCCTCGCCATCGTCGCCGCCGTCGCCGACGGACACGGCGCGGCCTTCTCCCTGCTCGACCGTCCCGGCGGCGGCCTGATCGCCCGCATCGCCTTCCCGCGCGACCATCAGTGTGAAACCTGCCAATTGCCTCCATCGGACGACGGGTCGGAGAACCGGCACCGGGCCGCACCGGAACGGCTCTGGCTGCCGCTGGCCCTCCTCGCACTGTCGACGATCCTGCTCTGGCCGGGGGAGAGTGCGGCCAAACGCATCAGCTATCCCGCGCAGGGTACGCAGGCAGCCGTCCTCGCCATCGCCTCGACCACCGATCAGGCGGCGATGGAGGGGCTGATCCTCGATTTCCAGGCCCACCACCCCGGCATCCGTGTCGAATACGACGAGGTGACCTCGGTTGAGCTGTATGACAGCGTCGTCCACCCGAAAGACCGGTTGCCCGACCTCATCATCAGCTCTTCGGCCGACCTCCAGGTCAAGCTGGTCAATGACGGCTACACGCAGCGGCATCTCTCGGAGGCGACGGCGGATCTGCCGCGCTGGGCGAATTGGCGCGACGAGGCCTTCAGCTTCGCCCAGGAACCTGCGGTTATCGTCTACAACCGCGATCTTGTGCCACCATCCGACGTGCCGCGCACGCGCGACGATCTGATCCACCTGATCCGCGACAGGGAAGCCGTCTATGACGGCCGCGTCGCCACCTATGACATCGTCCAGAGCGGCATCGGCTATCTGCTCGCCTCCCAGGATTCGGTGCTGAACAGCCAGTTCTGGCAACTGGTCGACGCCCTGGCCGACCGGCACGTCCACCAGTTCTGCTGCACCGGGGAGATGCTCGACGCCATCGCCCGCGGCGACCAGCTGATCGGCTACAATCTGCTGGGATCCTACGCGCGGGCGCGGCAACTCGCCGGTGCCCCCATCGGGATCGTGCTGCCCAGCGACTATACGCTGGTCACCGCCCGGGTGGCCTCCATTCCGAGGGGAGCCGCCGCCGCCGGACTGGCCGGGCTGTTCATCGACTATCTGCTGTCGCAGGAGGGGCAGACGCAGATTGCCCGAAGCACCCCCTTCTATGCGATCTCGCCGGCGGTCGACGGCCCCTTCTCGGTGGCGCATCTGCTGGCGGAACTCAATGGTCCGCTTCAGCACACCACCTTGGGACCCGGCCTGCTCGTTTTCCTCGACGAGACCAAGCGCGCCCGCTTCCTGCGCCAGTGGCAAATGATTACCAACCGCTACTGACAGGCTTCCGACAGTTATCGCTCCTATAAAGCCAAGACTTCGTCACCAGTCGCGAAGAAGGCGATGAAAGCCTTCCGTGCCGGGCAGACCGCGTCTTCATCATGTGGTCGCCGACGGTCATTCCGCGATACGACCATCAGTGAGGAAACCCATGTCTGGCGATCTCAAGGAACGTGCGCTCGATTATCATCGGTGCGGCAAACCGGGCAAGCTAGCGATCGTGCCGACCAAGCCGATGATGACCCAGCGCGATCTGGCGCTGGCCTATTCCCCCGGCGTGGCCTTCGCCTGCCACGACATCGTCGCCGATCCGGCCCGCGCGGCCGAGGTGACCGCGCGCGGCAATCTGGTGGCGGTGATCTCCAATGGCACCGCCGTGCTCGGCCTCGGCGACATCGGACCGCTGGCCTCCAAGCCGGTGATGGAGGGCAAGGCGGTCCTGTTCAAGAAGTTCGCCGACATCGACGTCTTCGACATCGAGGTGGATGAAAAGGACGTCGACGCACTGGTCGAGACCATCGCCCGGCTGGAGCCGACCTTCGGCGCCATCAACCTGGAGGATATCGGGGCGCCGGCCTGCTTCGAGGTCGAACGGCGCCTGCGGGAGCGGATGAAGATCCCGGTCTTCCACGACGACCAGCACGGCACCGCCATCGTCGTCGCGGCGGCGGTCCACAACGGGCTGAGGGTGGTCGGCAAGCGGATCGAGGATCTGCGCGTGGTGTCCACCGGCGGCGGCGCGGCGGGCATCGCCTGCCTCGACCTGCTGGTCGGCATGGGACTGAAGCGCAGCAACATCGTCCTGGTCGACCGCGACGGCGTCGTCTACCGCGGCCGCAATGTCGGCATGAACCTGCACAAGGACCGCTACGCCACCGACAGCGCCGTCCGCAGCCTGGCGGAGGCGACGGTCGGCGCCGACCTGTTCCTCGGCCTGTCGGGACCGGGCGTCCTGAGCGGGGAGATGGTCAAGACGATGGCGCGGAAGCCGCTGATCCTGGCGCTGGCCAACCCCGATCCCGAGATCACGCCGGAGGAGGCGCGCGCCGCCCGCCCCGATGCGATCATCGCCACCGGCCGGTCCGACTACCCCAATCAGGTCAACAACGTCCTCTGCTTCCCCTTCATCTTCCGGGGTGCGCTCGACGTCGGGGCCACGACGATCAACGAGGCGATGAAGATCGCCTGCGTCCGCGCCATCGCCGACATGGCGCGGGTCGAGGCGTCCGACGTTGTCGCCGCCGCCTACACCGGCGAGCGCCTGCGCTTCGGCCCCGACTATATCCTGCCCAAGCCCTTCGATCCCCGCCTGATCGTCGAAGTGGCGTCCGCCGTGGCCAAGGCAGCGATGGACAGCGGCGTGGCCACCCGCCCGCTGGCCGACCTGCGCGCCTACCGGGAACGGCTCGGCCAATATGTCTTCCGCTCCGGCCTCGTCATGAAGCCGGTGTTCCACAAGGCCGCCCAGGCGCCGAAGCGCGTGGTCTATGCGGAGGGCGAGGACGACCGGGTGCTGCGCGCCGCCCAGGTGGCGGTGGACGAGGCCATCGCCCGACCGATCCTGCTCGGCCGGCCAGAAGTGGTGGCCCGGCGGATCGAGGCGCTCGGCCTCCGGCTCGTGCCCGGCCGCGACGTCGAGGTGATCGAGCCGGTGCGCGATCCACATTGCGCCGAATATGCCGACGTCTACCGGCAGATCATGGGACGGCGCGGCGTGTCGCCTGCCTTCGCCGCCACGGTGGCGCGGACGGACAGCACGGCCTTCGCCAGCCTGATGGTCCGACAGGGGGCTGCCGATGCGATGGTCTGCGGCACCGCCGGTCTCTATGCCGAGCATCACCGCCGCATCCGCGACGTGCTCGGCCGCCGCGGCGACTCGCCGGTGTCGGCGGCGATGAACCTGCTGATCCTCGCCAAGGGCACCTATTTCCTGTGCGACACCCATGTCAACCCGGACCCGAGCGCGGCGGAGATCGCCGAGATCGCCATCCTGGCGGCGGAGAAGGTGCGGCATTTCGGCATCGAGCCGAAGGTGGCGCTGCTGTCGCACTCCAATTTCGGAAGCTCCGACTCCCCCTCCGCGGTCAAGATGCGCACCGCCTGCGCCCTGCTGAACCAGCGCGCGCCGGAGCTTGAGGCCGACGGCGAAATGCATGCCGAAGCCGCCCTGTCCCAGGCGGTGCGCGAGGCGATGCTGCCCAACAGCCGGCTGCGCGGAGAGGCGAACCTTCTGGTCATGCCGACGCTGGACGCCGCCAACATCGCCTTCGAGATGCTGAAGGTGCTGGGCGAAGGCTTGTCGGTCGGCCCGATCCTGCTGGGCGTCAGCGCGCCGGCGCACATCGTCACCCCGGCCGTCACCACCCGCGGCCTGGTCAACATCACCGCGCTGGCCGTGGTGGACGCCCAGATCGACGGAACCCCCGTCCCGCTGCGGCAGGCGGCGGAATAGCCGGCGGAGCGTGGAGACGGCTGGGTCGGGCCCGTCGTCTCCGTGCCGTCCATCCGGCGACACCGTCGAAAGACGCAGGGCTGCCACCACCCGGCATGCGGCGCGAAGGCGCTGATCCTGACAGCGCTTTGACAGAAGTCCGCCCCTACACTCCTCAAGAACGCGGCGCCCGCGCGTGGCCAAGCCCCCGGCCTTCCCACACCCCGCCAGCGCCTCTCATCGGAAGCTCCAAAGGGGAGCATGGATCCGTGACCGACGAATTCGATTTCTATGCCGTCGACCCGGCCGTTCATCCCAAGGAACGGCAGGAGATCCGGTCCCTTCTGGGGCGCTGCGCCCTCGATTACGAGGAGCAGATCCAGATCTTCGTGGTCTGCCGCAGCGCCGGGCGGCTGGTGGCCTGCGCCGGGCTGGAAAGCAACATCGTCAAATGCTGTGCGATCGAGCCCGAACTGCGCGGCGGCTCGCTCAGCCTGACGCTGCTCAGCGAGGTGGTCCATCTCGCCTATGAACGCGGCCATTCGCACCTGTTCCTCTACACCCGGCCGGAGAACGTGTCCTTCTTCCAGGGCTGCGGCTTCTACCCGCTGGCCGAGGTGCCGGACTACGTCACGCTGATGGAGAACACGCCGGTCGGCATCCGCTCATACTGCGACCGGCTGCGCGCCTTGCGCCGGCCGGGGGCGACGATCGGCGGCGTCGTCATCAATGCCAACCCCTTCACGCTGGGCCACCGCTATCTCGTCTCGCTCGCGGCCGAGCGCTGCGACTGGCTCCACCTGTTCGTGGTCAGCGAGGACGCCTCCTTCGTGTCCTACCGCGACCGCTACGCGCTGGTGGAGGCGGGCGTCCGGGGCATTCCCCGGCTGACCCTGCATCACGGCTCCCAGTACATGGTCTCGCGCGCCACCTTTCCGAACTACTTCTTCAAGGAGAAAGGTGTGGTCGGCGACTGCTGCACCGCCATCGACCTGCTGCTGTTCCGCAACTTCATCGCGCCGGCGCTGGGCATCACCCATCGCTTCGTCGGCACCGAGCCCTTCTGCGGAACCACGCGCAAATACAATGCCGACATGAAGTATTGGCTGCAGACGGCGCGGTCCGCAGCACCGGCCGTCACCGTCATCGAGGAGACGCGCACCCAGTCGGACGGCACGCCGATTTCGGCGTCCGAAGTGCGCCGCCTGCTGCGCAACCATGATTTCGAGCGCATCCGCGCTCTGGTGCCCGCCGCGACCTATGACCTGCTGCGGGACAAATACGTGCCCAAAATCCTGCCGTTCGCCCCCGACCCGATCGGGTCCGGCGTCGCGCCCGACGCGCTCGCGTGCCGGGCGCTGGCGGTCGGCGTCTGAACCGGTCCGGCGGCCGGGCCACCGGACCATTTGGCCGGACCATCTGGAGTGAGACCGATGAAGATCGTGAAAGAGGCCCTGGCGGGGACGCTCGAATCGAGCGACCTGCTGGTGAAGGTATCGCCCGCATCGGGCGCCGAGTTGGAAATCGTCATCAGCAGCGAGGTGATGCAGCAGTTCGGCGCCCAGATCGACCATGTCGTGCGGGACACGCTGAACAGGCTGGAGGTCACCGCCGGCCTGATCGTGGTGGAGGACAAGGGGGCGCTCGACTGCGCCATCCGCGCCCGCGTCCAGACCGCGGTGATGCGCGGGGCCGAGGTCCAACAGATCAACTGGAGCGCCCTGTCATGAAACTGCGCCGCAGCATGCTGTTCCTGCCCGGTGCCAACGCCGCCATGCTGAGCACGGCGTTCGTCTACAAGCCGGACTCGATCATGTTCGACCTGGAGGACGCCGTGTCGCTGCGCGAGAAGGACTCCGCGCGCCTCCTGGTCTTCCAGGCGCTCCAGCTCCCGGTCTACCGCGAGATCGAGACGGTGGTGCGCATCAACCCCCTCAACACCCCCTTCGGCCACGCCGATCTGGAGGCCGCGGTGCGCGGCGGCGTCGATGTGGTACGCCTGCCCAAGACCGACTGCGCCGAGGACGTCGAGCTGCTGGAACGCGAGGTCGAGCGGATCGAGCGCGCCTGCGGCCGCGAGGTCGGCTCGACCAAGCTGATGGCGGCCATCGAAAGCGCCAGCGGGGTCATCAACGCGGTGAGCATCGCCAAGGCGTCGCCCCGCCTGATCGGCATCGCGCTGGCCGGCTTCGACTATGTCATGGATATGCAGACCGAGCGCGGCGACGGCACCGAGCTGTTCTATGCCCGCTGCGCCGTGCTGCACGCCGCCCGCGCCGCCGGGATCGACGCCTTCGACGTGGTGTGGTCCGACCTCAACGACGAGGCCGGCTTCCTGAAGGAGGTCGACCTGATCCGCCGGCTGGGCTTCAACGGTAAGTCGCTGATCAACCCGCGCCAGATCGAGTTGCTGCACAACGCCTATGCCCCGACCGAGGAAGAGGTCGAATACGCCGGGCGCGTCGTCGCCGCGGCGCTGGAAGGCGAACGCAAGGGCCTGGGCGTCGTTTCGCTCAACGGAAAAATGATCGACGGACCCGTCATCGACCACGCGCGCCGTGTGCTGCAGCGGGCCGAAGCCTCGGGCACCCGCAAATAGAGTGGAGATTCCTGTCGTGAACGACCTCATCGAAAACGGGCCAGCCGCCCAGCCTCTGGCCGACCAGCCCCTGCTGGATCGCCAGGGCCGCCCTTTGCCGCTGTTCAGTGGCTTCGCGCAACAGACGCCCTACCTGAAGGATCCGGTGGCCAAGCGGTCGCGCAAGATCTGCGAGACGCTGGAGGAGGCGATCCGCCGCTCCGGCCTCAAGGACGGCATGACCATCTCCTTCCACCATGCGTTCCGGGAAGGCGATAAAACGATCAATACCGTGGTCGACCTGCTGGCACGCATGGGCTTCAAGGATCTGACCCTGGCACCGTCGTCGCTGCTGAACTGCAACGCGCCGCTGATCGAGCACATCCGCAACGGCGTCATCAGCCGCATCTACACCTCGGGCATGCGCGGCAAGCTGGCCGAGGCGATCAGCCGCGGGCTGATGAAGCACCCGATCAACATCCATTCCCACGGCGGGCGGGTGAAGCTGATCCAGGACGGCGAGCTGACGATCGACGTCGCCTTCCTCGGCGTGTCGACGTCCGACGGCTTCGGCAACGCCAACGGCATCAGCGGCCGCTCGCGCTGCGGCGCGCTCGGCTATGCCAAGGTGGATGCCGAGAATGCCGGCACGGTGATCCTGCTGACCGAGGAGATCGTGCCCTTCCCCAACGCCCCGGCCAGCATCTCGCAGGATCAGGTCGATTTCGTCGTCAAGGTCGACCAGATCGGCGATCCGTCGAAGATCAGCGTCGGCGCGGCGCGCATCACCAGCAACCCGCGCGAACTGCTGATCGCCCGCCTCGCCGCCGAGGTGATGGTCCATTCCGGCTATTTCGTGCAGGGCTTCTCGCTGCAAACCGGATCGGGCGCATCGTCGACGGCGGCGACCCGCTTCCTCGAAGACCACATGCGCAAGGCGGGTATCACCGCCAGCTTCGCGCTGGGCGGCATCACCGGCGGCATCGTCGACCTGCACCGGAAGGGGCTGATCGAGCGGATCGTCGACACCCAGAGCTTCGATGGCGACGCCGCGGAATCGCTGCGAAGCTCTCCCGGCCACATCGAGGTGTCGACCAACGAATACGCCAACCCCGGCTCCAAGGGCACCTATTGCGACCAGCTCGATCTGGTGATCCTCAGCGCGCTGGAGATCGATCTCGACTACAACGTCAACGTCATCACCGGGTCCGACGGCGTGATGCGGGGGGCGTCGGGCGGGCATTCCGACGTGGCGGCCGCCGCCAACCTGTCGATCGTTGTCGCGCCACTGATCCGCAGCCGCATCCCCACGGTGGTGCGCCGCGTCACCACGGTGGTGACGCCGGGCGAATGCGTCGGCGTGCTGGTCACCGACCACGGTATCGCCGTCAACCCCAACCGCCCGGAAATCGCCGAGCGCCTGAAGGCGGCCGGCCTGCCGCTAATGACGATCGAAGAGCTTCAGCAGCGGGCGGAATCGATCACCAGCGAGCCGCGGCCGATCGAGTTCCTCGACCGGGTGGTGGGCATCATCCGCTACCGCGACGGCAGCGTGATCGACGTCGTGCGTCAGGTGAAGGACTGACGGCGATGACGGTGACGAGCAGGGGGGCGAACAGGACGGCGAACGGGGTTCCGCCCCTTCCCACCGGTGCTCCGGTGGCGCTCGGCGACATGCTGGAGGCGCGGGACCAGCGGGTAGAGCGGCAGCGCGCCGCGCTCGACCGCTTCGGCATCCCGGTCCTGTCGGTCACTCTGGTCATGCCGGGACCGGTCAAGGACACGCCACTGTCACGCTTCGTCCTGGAAACAGCACTCTCCGAGCTGGACGCGCTGTTCCATACCAAGGGCTGGGCCGTTCCGTTCCACCAGCCGCACTGGGCCGCGACCGGGGCGGAAGCGCTCCATGCCGTCGCCGCCGACGCCCGCGCACTGAAGCAGGCGGTGGCAGCCTTGGAGGACGCGCATCCGCTTGGCCGGTTGTGGGACATAGACGTCATCGACCCGCAGGACGGCATCCTGTCGCGCGGGTCTCTGGGTGTGGCGCCGCGGCGCTGTCTGGTCTGTGGCGAGCCGGCGCACGCCTGTGCGCGGTCGCGCCGCCACCCGCTGGACGAGGTGCTGGCGGTGATCGAGGAGAAGGTGCATGCATTCCGCGCTCGCTGACGCCGCATTTCCCGAAGCCGCCGCGGCAGGTCCGCTCCCCTGGCCGTTCGGGTGGAACAGGACCGTCGACACCCCCCCTCTGCTGGGTGACAGGCTCGCCCGTCTGGCGCACCAGTCGCTGCTGCGCGAGGTCATGCTGACCCCCAAACCGGGTCTGGTGGACCGGCGCAACAGCGGCTCGCACCGCGACATGGATCTGTCGACCTTCCGCGCCAGCGCCCGGGCGATCGCTCCCTGGTTCGCCAGGCTCTTCATGATCGGCCTTGCCGACTGCGACCTGCCGGCCGGTCTGTTCCTGCCACGCATCCGTCCCGATGGGCTGGCCTGCGAGCGAGCGATGCTACAGGCCACCGGCGGGGTCAACACCCACAAGGGCAGCATCTTCGCCTTCGGGCTGCTGTGCGCTGCCGCCGGGCGGCTTGCCGGGCGGGGTGCTTCCGTCGGTCCCGGCCCCCTGTGCGCCGAGGTCGCCGCGATCTGCGCCGGTGTGGTCGATGAATTGCGGCGGGGTGGCGAGGCGACCACGGCGGGCGAGCATCTGTTCCGACGCTACGGCCTGACCGGCGCACGCGGCGAAGCGGCCTCTGGCTTCGCCACCGTGCGGGCATACGCCCTGCCGATGTTCGAGCGGCTGCGAACCGCCGGCGCCGGCGCCGACATCGCGCTGCATGGCGCCCTGTTGGAGTTGCTGGCTTTCAACCCCGACACCAATGTGGTGGCGCGTGGCGGGCTTGGGGGGCTTGCCTTCCTTCAGGGGGAGGCGATGCGCCTGCGTCGTGCCGGCGGCGTCGGGGCGCCGGGATTCCTGCGGCGCATGGCGGCGCTCGACGATGCGGTGATCCGCCGCAACCTCAGCCCCGGCGGCAGCGCCGACCTGCTGGCGGTCACCTGGTTCCTGTCCCACCTGACCGGGGCATGCGGCCCGATGGCCGACGGACGGATGGCCTGAGGCGCCTGCCGAACGGCAGACGTCGGACGGCAAAAAGACTGCGGTGAGCCATGGGATCAGAACACATGCACGAGGTTGAGGCGGCCCTGTCGGAGGCGTCGGCGCGCTACAGCTTCGTGCTGGTGCCCGGACTCTATGACAGCGGCCCTGAGCACTGGCAGACCCATTGGCAGGCCCGCCATTGCTTTTGGCAGCGCATCGCGCAGCGCGACTGGAACGTCCCCGACATCGAACGCTGGATCGGAGCGATCCGCCGCCTTCTCGGCACAAGGTCGCGGCCGGCCATCCTGGTCGGGCACAGCTTCGGTGCGCTCGCCTCCTGCTGCCTAGCCGCCGACCGCAGCCACGCCATCGCCGGTCTGATGATCGTCGCCCCGGCGGAACCATCCCGTTTCGAGGCGGAGGACCGCGTGCCCGACGCGCCGCTGGGCGTTCCCGCCGTGGTCGTGGCCAGCCACAATGATCCGGTCATGCG
The DNA here is from genome assembly GCF_004923295.1 of Azospirillum sp. TSH100. Classification (NCBI taxonomy): domain Bacteria; kingdom Pseudomonadati; phylum Pseudomonadota; class Alphaproteobacteria; order Rhodospirillales; family Azospirillaceae; genus Azospirillum; species Azospirillum sp. TSH100. Next base: position 655,689 of record NZ_CP039636.1, on the reverse strand, counting down.
CTTCCCGCGTGCGGTTCACTGGGCGGATTCCTGGCGGGCGGAACTGGTCGATCTCGGCGAGGCCGGACACATCAACGCCGAGGCCGGATTCGGCCCCTGGCCTTATGGACTGCGGATTCTGCGGGCGCTGGTGGCACGCGTCGACGCCGGCGCCGGCTGACGGGAATTTGATTTTTCAACCACGATGCGCTGACAGGCTTCTGACAGTTCCGATCGATAAATATCAGTCAAGGCCAACGGTGGTGAGCGCATCAGACCCGTGACAGGCCCGCTCCGCAGAAGAGGGTCTGAAACGACAAGCAAAGGACACTGGAACGGCCCGGCCGGCGAACATCATGGCTTGAAAAGCCGCTGTCTGGACGGGTCCTATTTTTTACCGGGTTTTCGCAGCGCTACGAAGAACAGCCGGTTCCTGCACCGGCTCTTTCCGGTCCGCTGCCGATCGCGCCCACCCACCCCACCCACAACAGCGCCGGGCGCGCCGGAACGGGTCATCTGCCCCGCCGGCGCGACCTTGAGCGCAGTCAACCGCAAAGTCTGGAGGATCCCATGCCCAGTGAAGTCTCTATGACCTCCGTTCCGCTCGATGCACCGCTCGGCGCGTCGGCGTCCGGCAACCGCACCGATTGGCGCGCACTGTGGTGGAAGCTGCTCGACATCCGCATCGGGATCATCCCCATTCCGGTCTTCGTCGTCCTGCTCGCGGTGTTCGCCGGTTCTGTCGCGACCGGATCGCTGACGCATGAGATCAACATGATGATCGCCGTGCTGGCGGTCTGCGGCTTCACCTGCGGCGAGTTGGGCAAGCGGCTTCCCGTGTTCCGCCACATCGGCGCGGCGGCGATCTTCGCCACCTTCATCCCGTCGGCCTTGGCCTATTACCATGTGCTTCCGGCGCAGATGCTGAAGTCGGTGGTGGAATTCACCAAGTTCACGAACTTCCTTTACCTGTTCATCGCCTGCATCATCGTCGGCAGCGTGCTGAGCATGAACCGCGATGCGTTGGTGAAGGGCTTCTTCAAGATTTTCGTCCCGCTGGCGAGCGGCGCCATCGCGGCGGGCTGCGTCGGCACGCTGGTCGGCACCCTGCTCGGCCTCGACGCCAAGCACACCTTCTTCTACATCGTCGCACCGATCATGTCGGGCGGTGTGGGCGAAGGCGCCATCCCGCTGTCGATGGGCTATGCCGAGATCCTGAACGGCAATCAGGGCGAGATTTTCGCCCAGGTGCTGCCGATGGTCATGCTGGGCAGCCTGATGGCGATCCTGATGTCCGGCCTGCTGAACTTCATCGGCAAGCGCATGCCGCACCTGACCGGCAACGGCCAGCTCCAGCCCGGCAACGCCGGCCAGTTCGCCGAGACGAAAAAGCACAGCGGCCCGATCGATGCCAACACCGTCGCCGCGGCCGGCCTGTTCGCTGTCACCCTCTACCTGATGGGCGTCATGGCACAGAAGCTGGTTGGCCTGCCGGCCCCGGTGGCGATGCTGTTCATCGCGGTGCTGATCAAGGTTCTGCAACTGGCATCGCCCTCGCTCGAAGCCGGTGCCGGTGTCGTCTACAAGTTCTTCCAGGTCGCCGTCACCTATCCGCTGCTGTTCGCCATGGGCGTGGCCGTGACGCCGTGGGACAAGCTGGTGTCGGCCTTCAACGTCCAGAATCTGATCATCATCTTCTGCACGGTGGCTACCCACATGACGGTCGGCTTCTTCGTCGGCCGGATGGTCAAGATGTATCCGATCGAAACCGCCATCATCAATTCCTGCAATTGCGGCCAGGGCGGCACGGGCGATGTGGCCATCCTCACCGCGGCCAACCGGATGCAGCTGATGCCTTTTGCCCAAGTGGCAACCCGCATCGGCGGCGCGATCACCGTCACCCTGTCGCTGATCGCGATGGCCAAGCTCATCTGAACCAGAAACTTCTGCAAGACGCCTTTCCGCTTCCCAGCGGAAAGGCGTTTCGTGTTTCAGGGCTTGAGGCAGTTTGCCAACGAGACTGCCATTGCCACCTTTTGCCTGTCCGTTCCATCATATTTTCTCTATATACAAGAATTTTAATAAACTATAAAATTTTTAAGAGCATTCCGTGAGAATTCTTATTGCGCATTGGGGTCGGGAAAATTTTTCTCTCTCTTAAAGAAAGGGCAAGATTGTGCCGTATCTTAACAATGATGGATACGTTGAATATTTCGATTACTGGACGCGCTGCCCTCGCTGCGCCCTGACCGGACCAATAAACCCCGATTGTCCGAAATGCTCCGGCACCGGGCGGGACTATCGAATCTTTTCCGAGAAGGAGGAATTTGAAGGAACGAACGTGATGGACTGCGCCTCGCTCGTCGAGGCCGTCGTCGCGTTTCTGTACCAGCGCAAACACGACGGGGGCATTGCCGAATGGTACCGACTGGCTTTGAACAACGGGTATGAGCCTTCGGACGCCGCCGCCGAGCAGATGCGGCCGGAAAGCACGCTGCACGCCTGGTTCAGATTTGTATTCGTCGATGTTCTTGACCGGGGGATGGTCGGCGTCGATGCGCTGGACGGTCACGAAGAGCTCAAGCCGCTGTCCGGGTCGCCGGAAGAGGCGATCGCGGCAATGAAGTACAACACCGCGCTCGCTCCCAAAGCGAAAGGAGCGCGCGTGTGTCTGCGCCGGGTTTATCTGCCGCCGGACTCGGAGGACACCGATCCGCAGGATCACGTTCTCGACAACGAGTTCGAGCCGTCCGCAGTCATCGGGGAGGTGGAATGGCGGGACCGTATCCTGGTGAGGCTACGGATCACCGATCCCGGCCCGGCAGCAGTTTCCTACGGAGGATTGGACCCAGCTTCTGGGGCGCCCCTCAAAGTTGGCGATATGATCACCGACTATCATTTCCGTTGGCTTGATTGCGCCGCCCTTGAGACGATTCCGGCGGTGCAGAAACCGACGGAGCCGGGCTGGACCGGAAGGATCGCTCCTCCCGACATCCTGGACGACGATGCGGCACTCGACCGGCTGTTCGCGCGCATCGAACAGTTGACCGCCCGTCACGGCGTTGCCGACGGGAAGGGCTATCCAATCTGCGAGAATTGCTTCCACCATGTGGAGACCGAACAATTCAGCCCGGTGTTCGGTTGCGCACAGCATAAGATCGCCGTCCTGGCGTCGCAAACCTGCGATCATTTCAGAACCAGCCCCGGAGGAGTTCCCATCGGCGCCCATCGGGTGCATTTTCCAGATGTGGCGGCCATGCTTGACCAAATCGACGGGACGCGCAGGAGTGACCTTGCCATGCTGGGTAAGCGTTTCAAAACCAGCGCCGGAGATTCGGCGAGCGAGGAGCGTTATTGGGACCTGGCGGAAAAGGAACTCGAACTCGACGAGTTGGCGGATGCAGTGCTCCAGCGTTTGGCGCCCGGCACGGTTTCGTCACGGTTGCTGGACATGCAGCCAGAGCAGGTGTCGCACATCTACAGCAGATTTTTCCGCGAAGGGACCGCATTGAGCAGCCGCATCGAACATGGTGATGAGGGCGGGGTGGAGCCCTATGACGATGAGGAAATGGACATATTGGAGCAGCCGTGGATGCTGGGCTTCATGACATTCTCACGATGTGGACGCCATGCGGCCTCTGCGGCGTTTTCGGCGCTTTTCCATGATAAAATTCTGGCGGATGCCCCTGAAAATTCAGACAAGCACCTCCTGGGCACGGCCGTCGCCCTGATGACATTGGAAGCTTTCACGGACCGGGAGATCGGCCGGGATGAAGCCCGCACCGCTCGGGATTTGGGGCGTCATTGTCTTGCCCGCGCCGAACGGAACATCGCCGGCGGGAAGGTTGATGCTGCCCATCTTGCCGAGCAGATTGCCGGCGTCCGCTCGTTGGTGGCGGAAATCGAACGGACTTTCCGATTTTAAAGTCTTGCTTTCCGTGTGATCGGCTCGCGCAAAATCGGACTTGACTTGAAGTGCGAGTCCGATCGCCGAACATAAGGTTATGACTTCTTACGGATGAGTGGATCGCGCTTCGATCATTGCCGATCCTGCGCGATCCACTCGAAAATCCGCGGTTCATCCGTCTTTCCCGATGATGTTGATGCGAAGCAACCGGCCGCCGTCCTCCAGAACGACCGCCCGGTCCCCATCGACGAAGGCGCAATTCGTCGTGGAATGATCGATGTCCAACCGGGCCAGGGCTGTGGCGGAAACGAGATCCCAGAGACGCACGGATTTGTCCTCGTGCACGGTGATCGCACGCTTTCCATCGCTTGAAACCGCCAATGCCGTCACCGCGCTGTCGGCGGAACCGAGGCGCTGGAGAACCGACGGCCCCTGCGTCGTCCACAGCACCAGGCAGCTCTTGGTTCCGGTCGACAGGATCCGTTTGCCGTCCGGCAGCAGAACGGCGTTCAGGAAAGGACCGCTGTCGACATCCAGAGAGGTCATGGTGCCGGAACGGGTATCATACAGCTCCGCCGGCTCAGCCTGCCGCAACTGTATCAGATGACCGGCGTCACCGTCGATCAGGGTGAACGGGCCGTCGGGATGGAACACGGACACCTCGCGGTTCTGAACGACCCGGTGCAGGGCCTTTCCCGAAAGGGCATCGACGATCACGAAACACCCGGGCTCCTCTCCACAAATTCCGAACAATCCGTCGCGGGACAGAATTGGAGCCACGCTACCGCCCTTGCGGGGAATCGAATGCTGCTTCACCTGCCTCCTTTCGACCAGATCGAACACATAGATTCCCCGTTTGGACGTCCGCACCAGATACCGGCCATCCGGCGTCGCCGCTGTTTGTATGGTTTCCGCCGATGCAGCCGGAACGTCGAGGGCCAGCACATTCCGCCCGCTTTCCAGGTCGATGACGGTCAAGGTCGTATCGGGAGCAAATCCTCTTCCCTCCACACTGCGCCAACGGACGGCGAAGCGGCCATCGGGGGTCACCATCAACTGTCCAAGACCCTCCCTGGTGACCTCCTCGTCAAGGGCATTCTGATCGCAACGCCACACATGCAGTTGGCCGTCACGGCGCAACGTCACGATGCGCCGGCCGTCACCCGTAATGGCAACCCTTGTGACATCGGAAAAATTGCCGGCGACATCACAGAGTTTCCGGCCGGTCTCGACATCCCAGAACCGCATCGGCCCGTCACTTTCGACGGACACCACCCGCCGCTCGTCCGGCAACAGGTATGCGCCGATCATGTCACCGCGGGGTGCGATCAGTTTTCTCACCTGGTCGCGGCTTTCACGATCCCACACCACGATGGCGCCTTCGTCACCGCTCGAAATGATCAGACGGGCGTCACGGGTGAATAGGACGGATTTGACGTCGTCCTGATGGCCCGCGAACAGTGCGTGATGCGTCTCACGCTTGGGATGGCTCGGGTAGATATTCTCGGAGCTCCTGGCGTAGAAGTTTCCTTTCAGAACACCGGCAGCCTGCCCCGATGCGCTGTCCCACAGCATCGGAGCTTCGGTGCAACCGAATCCACTTGCCCACGAGATAACCCACCGGCCGTCGTGGCTTATGGCGAACCCATATATTCTGTCTTTCGCCGGCCCCATGCACTGGACGGGGCTTCGGGCATGCAGGTCATAGACACAGACATGGTTCAGCGGGCTGGAATGGACCAGGAAACGGCCGTCCCCGGACACGGCGGCCGGCCCCTCGCCGCTCAGCTGGTCGATCACCTCCCCGCGGTCAAGGTCGAGAATATCCAGCCGCATATCGTCCCGCGCGACCACCAGCCTGCCGCCATCGGGGGTCGCGGCGATGGGATGCCAACGTCTGCCGTCCGGAGACTGCGCGATTTTCAGCACACGGTCGCCGCTGTCCAAATTCCAGGCGCCGATCGCGCCATCTTCGTCGACCGAGACCACCAGCGGCCCGGTTCCCAGTGGCAAGAGCGGTTGTGCGTAGCGCGATTTTCCCAACGCGATGATGTTCACCAGACTGTTGCCGGGCGAGGCCAAGATCGTCTGGTCCGGCCGAAGTTCGACGCCCCGAGGCGCGGACGCCGGCCCGAAGATACGCCGGCAAAGCGGCGAAGCAGGGTCGATGCGCCCCAACAGTTGCCCCGAAAGCTGCGCGGGATCGCGTTCCAGGACATAGGCCGACAAGCGCAAGGCACCACCCACCACCGCCGCCTCGTCATCGGGCGGCAGTCGCGCGAAATCATCGACAAGGTCACGAACGCCGCCGGCCCGTACCTTCGCATCGAGGAAACGGTGGTCGAGCAGGCAGTCCCGCAGATCATCGATGCGCCCGGCCTGCTCCAGAAGATAAGGTCTTTCCCACAGCTGCCGGCGGTCGATACCGCGATCGTCCCCGCCCGGCATCAGAAGCCGACTGGCGAAATAATCGGCGAGGGCCGATGCGAAGCCTCGACGTTCCGCCGCCGAGAAGCGGTCGGTCATGCGCGCCTCGATGGCGCGGTGGAAGATGGTGAGGACGACGGTACCGTCGGCCAGCCGTTCGGTCAGCAGCGGCCGCAGATCATGATACAGGCGGGACCACAGGATCGGCGGCAGGCCACCGGACTGCCGGGCGTCGGACCAATGCCTAGCCACCGAAGCGATCAGATCGGTTTCGCAGGACAGAACCTCCTGCATCTCGTCATAGCTGAGGCCGGAGCGCGACGCCGCGAGAAATCCGAACGCCCGCTGAGCAAGCTCCGGAATATGGCTCCTGCCAGCATCGGACAGCCTGTCGAACAGCGCGTCGATGATACCGTTCAGCGTAGACGGCGGTGGCGGCGGAGTCTCATCGCTGCTCCATTCGCACACCAGTTCCAGCAGCAATCGGAGGTAAAGCGGCAGCCCGACCTTGGAAAAGGCGCGCAGCGCCAGTTCCCTCTGCCCGGTTTGCAAGGTCCGTCCAGCCTCGGCAAGCCAGAGGTCCAGAATGCGGCCGGCCTCGTCCACCGACAGATAGGGCATCTTGAGAATTCGCCCGGCGCGCCTGCCGACATGGGCCGGCATCCGGTCCATGACCGCCGACACGATCATCCCGACATTGTCAGGCAATGTCGCCGGTATCCAATTATACTGGTGATTGGGCGAAGACTTGAGCAGCTGGTCCAGCGCATCCACCATGACGACAAGTGGCGGCCCGGACCATTGTCGTATTTCCCTCAGGAACGCCTCGGCCGCCTCTTCGTCATCGGCAAAAGCGCCCGGAGCCGGGCGTCCTCCCATCCGGGCAATCTCGCCGCAGAGATCGGCAAGCAGCAGCAGCGGCGTCACCGATTCCGACGTGGCGCCGACCGCACGATAGACGATACGGGCATCGGGCAGACGGCGGCGGATCGCCTCGCAGGCCGCCGCCATCACCGTGGTCTTGCCGATACCCGAAGGTCCCGCGACGACCAGCGGGCCATCGGCGTCGGACATCACGCCCGGTCTGATGTGTCCCGCGATGTCGGCGATGATTTCAAGGCGGTCCGTCACCATCCCGCGTTGCCTCAGGCGGAACCCTTCGTGAAGCGACGCTTCATCCAGCCGGGCATGGTCCTCCGTCGAGAGCTGATCATCGATGCCGCGACACAGCCGCTGTTCAACCGCAGTGGCGAAAGCGCCAAGATAGTCCGACCCGCCGCCCAGTTCGGCCAGAGCGGGTGCGAAATGGATGATCGCCTCTTTCGGCAGTCGTCGTTCCAGATCGGCCCGAAGACGGCGGCGGCGTGCATCGGCATCAACGTCGAGCGCGCCGGTCATGTCGACGTCCAGGAAATCGCGGCCACCGGCACTTGCATCCGAGAGGTCCCGGAACACACCTGTGATCGACGAGCGATGGGTCGCACCGCTCCCCAGCGCCTTGCGGATCTCCGTCTCGGTGACCGAAGCACCGAAACCGGCGGAGTCGGGGATGCCTGCGTTGATGGCGGCGGATTCCAACTGGGCGACCAGCCGTCGCTCCGCCTCCTCCCACGATCCGTCATCCGCTGTCGGCGGCCGCAGCCGCCATACCGGCGGGACGGCGTTGCGGTCCTGGCGATACCAGACCCGCAGCGCTTCGCGCGCCTCTGGCTGGGAGGCCAGCACTTCGTGATCCGCGTCGGAGATGACGACGGGTGCCGGGCGCCAGCCGTAGCGATCACCCAGCATGAAAAGGAAATGGCAGCGGGGCGACAGCGTCGCGCAGCGTTCGATTTCCTTCAGGCAGAGATCCAGAGTGCGATGGGCCCGCGCCGCTGCCGGCGGAATGCCCCACCGCAGGTCCACCAGTTCAAATGCCACGCCATGGCGCGCATACCGCTCCCGGACCGCTGGCAGGACACGGCTTTGCAACACCTCGCGTTCACTCTGGAAGTCACGGAACGTCGAGGACAGAAACACCCGGACCGGTGTGCCGCGTCGTTGTTGAATCATCGCCCCCTCCATTTCCGTAAACACGCGTTTCGCCGTCAGTCTTCCTGGGGGAGCACCGCGATTGCATTGTTCAAACTGTCGAGATCGGATACTTCGGCTATCAGTTGGAGCGTTTCCCGGAAAGTCTTGAGCTGCCAGCCGACGGTTCCAGGCTGCATCTGCGCCTGCCGGATCAGGGCGATGCCTTCGGCCTCCCGGTTCGTCAGAAGGCAGATTTCCGCCAGATCAAAGAAGCTCCATGGCGAATCATAGCCGCTTTCGACCTGCGGACGCAGGACGGCCTCGGCGTGTTCGATCGAGGTCTGGAAAGGCGCAAGATCAAGCCTGCCGTCACGCCGGGCACGGCAGGCGATCATGTTCAGCAGCGGATAGGGATGTCCGCGCGACAGGTCGGTGGCCAGTTCATACTGCCCAGCGGCACCCGCGTAGTCGCCGCGGCGCTTGAGAATGCCGCCCAGCGATGCGGCGGCGTCGAAATCATGGGGCGCCTTGGCGAGCGCGGCCCGCAACGAAGCCTCGCCATCCGGACCGACCTTCGTTTTCCCGTGGATCTTGTTCTCGGCGATGCCCTTTTCCCGCAAGGCCTCGGGATAATTCGGCAGCATCCGAAGCACTTGATCGAAGGAATCGCGGGCATTTTCCCATTCGCCGAGATCCCGATACAGCAGGCCGAGCTTCATATGGGTCAGCACGTTCGACGGATCCGCCGCCGCCGCGGCGATCAGGCGGCGTTCGGCATTGGGAAGGTCCCGGGCACGCAGAGCCTCTTCTGCCAGACGCAAGGACTCCTCGGCGAGGCCGCCTGCCCTCTGCTGTTGCAGGACCTGCCAGATCGGGCTGTCCAACGGGCTGTGGACAAGCGATTCCGTCACGACACGCGTGATCAATTCGCGGGATTTCTGCGCTTCTTCCTGCGGATTGTAGGCGTAGGGAAAGGCCCGGGTCTGTTGAACATCGAAAGGAATGGGTTGCCCGACTTGCCGGAACAACGCCGTCCCGGTCGAGCGAGCTCGATGACGCATCCCCAGTTCATAGAAAACATTGGCATTCAGCCCTGTGAGATCCGCGACGACGAAGCGGGAGTATTCGATATCGATGAACATGTCGTGCGAGATGACGCCAGTCAGAAAGGTCTGGTCGGCGCGTTTCGGGATAAGTTTTCCACCTTCGGGAAGCGTGACAGCAGAAATTGCCGGCTCAAAAATATTTTTATAAATATGATCGAAGTCGACTTCCGGCCCCCTCAATCCGATGAACCGCGCCAATATGGAAGATTCTCCAACAACCCTCTTCCCAAATGGCATTATTACAAAGCAGGATTTTTTTACATCAAACATCTTGAACGCCCCGATGGTTATGCTTAAAAATGGCAAAACAAATTTTGCATCCTCATTGATTCCTAGGCAGAAACTCGATTCTTGATTATGGTCGCTCAACAAAGCAACCTTTCATTAATGTTTTTCGCCAATTGTATTTCTTTAGGATCGCCGGTGGCGTTTATCGTCCGATTGGTTTATATTAATTATAGGAAAATCAATCCATAAGAGCAATACATCTTGCCCCGCAAGTGGCACTTTCTCCCAAATCCCTATTCTGAAAGGCTATTTCGAGAGCGAAGTGCTGGAGCATCAGAGGGATCATGGTGATGCGAACAAAAGCGACGGAGGAGGGCCGGAGACCTGGACGGCATCGACCAGATCGCTCCACCCGGGCAGAAACAGGAGGGAAAGGCAGCGGCGATTTGATCGCTACCGCCGGCGCGACCGATCCTACCGGCGAGCCCTCCGAACCGCCGAAGTCCAGGCGGGCAATGGCAGCGCCTTCCGGCCGGTGGAACCCGGATCATTCGCTTGGCGCCGAAACCCACCACTTGGTTTATGTCAAGCGCCGGGTGGCGCACGGGCCGATGAGCGCGGATGTTGAACGCTGGGCCTTGGACGCGCTCAACCGCCCCGTGGCCCATCTGTTCGGGCACGCTTTCCTCGCCGACCGGCTCGAAGCCCCGGGGCGCCATATGCTCTGGTTCGTCGGAGGTCTCCGGGACAGCCGAACGATTCTGCCGCTCGGCCTCGACGCGCGCCTGACCGTGCGGCATGTGATACGGTCAACGGATCACCTCGAAGATGGCTATCTGTCCGCCTGCGTCCAACGTCGCCGTCTGAAAGATCAAAACGTCGCGGTCTTCGCAGCCGTCGCCGACCCGGCATGCTCCGAGTATTTCGGCTTCAACAACTTGGAGCCAATTCTCGCCCCCGCACTGCTGCCGGCCAAAGGTCTGGACCTGACGCCAGCGGCGTTGACCGCGGCGCTTGGCATGAGGCTGCAGTCGCCTCGCCGCCTTCCTGACGGTTCGGACCTTCTGTCACGCCTGATCGATCACGCCGCGATGCTCTCACGCCGGCAACAGATCTTCATCAGCTATCGCTGGCGCGAAGCGACGCCGTTCGTCGCCCGACTCGCGCGACGGCTGGATGGTGCCGGCTACACATGCTGGTGGGATCGCTGGAGCATGAGCCGGGCGGTGGCGGAAGGTCAGGCCGCTTCCCCGCCACCCGCGCTTCGGGGCGTGCTGGAACACGCGATCGCGCGGTGCGCGGGGGTATCGCGGTTCGCACCCACGGATATGACCACAGCGACTGGACCGGTCTTGAGCACGACTGCATGCTCGACGCGCATCGGTCGCGGTCAATGGCCGTCGTCGATCTGCCGTTGGCTGCGGATGGCGTGCTGCCAATGCCAGTCGCCCAATGCCGCGATCTGGCCGCCGCCGATGCACTGATAGAACGGACGGTGGACGAAGTGCGGACTCGTCTGGCCGCCTGATGGATTCGACTGTCATTCGATGGGATGCCGGGGGCGACGCGGCCGATGCCGTCCAACGTCGGGCCGGCAAGGTTGCGCTCATGCCGCCGGCCCGACGTGGGTAAGGCGCTCAGGCGGGCCGTCACTGGCCGGAAAATGGACCTCTCCCATTTCACGAGTCATCCACCCATGTGACACTGCGATGCGGCCCGCCGAGCCGCCCCCAGGTAGAGGATACAATGACGGATTTCACGAATGTTCCGGTCGCGTCGGTCGTTGCACTGGCTGGACGGCGCATCGATCCGACGGGGGCGCCGCAGCCGCGCTTCCCGCTGGAGCAGGCCGAAGAAGTCGGCAGACGCATCGCCGAGGCTTTCCGCCGGGTTGGCGCGGTTGCCCTCGTCTCGTCGGCGGCCTGCGGCGCCGACCTTGTCGCTCTGGAACAAGCGGAACGACTGGGCCTGCGCCGCCGGATCGTGCTGCCCTTCGCACCGGACAGGTTCAGAAACACCTCGGTGATCGACCGTCCGGGTCCGTGGGGAACGGTGTTCGACCGTCAGGTTGCCGCAGCGATGGCTGCCGATGACCTCGTCGTGCTCCGACAAGGCGGCGGCGACGACGCATACGCCGCAGCCAATGAAGTCATCCTGCGGGAAGCGCAGGCGCTGGCCGCCCCGGTGGGCGGGTCGCAGCGGCGACAGTTCGCGATGCTCGTCTGGGAAGGCAGCCCGCGCCCAGGAAACGACGCCACCGCCCAATTCGGAACGCTCGCAAGGATGGCAGGCTTCTCGCTGGAGTCCATTCCGACCTTATGACCGATCGCACCGGCGCGCTTCATCGCCAACGGCGAGGCGGTGCCATTTCTTGCCCAACCCTGGGCCGCGCTGGTTGGGTTCCGGTCTGGAGCACCGCGTCCAGTTCACGCCTGCGCCGCGCCGTCGAAGACATGCGCGTCCTCGGCCACCCAGTCGATGCGCGCCCGTCCGCCCACCGCCAGCCCTTCGGCTCCGGTTCGGCCGAAGGGAACGCGGATCGCCATGCTCTGCTTCCAGTCGGTCTCTACCGAGAAATGGGTGTTGTCGCCGAGGAAGGTGATGTCGCGGATGGTCACCGCCATGCCGGCATCGCCGCCATCGCCCGTACAGGCGCGGATGCGGACGCGCTCGGGCCGCAGCATCAGGGTGCCGGCGGCACCGGCCTTCACGCTGCCGTGGGAGCGGACACCGCCGACGATGGCGCCGTCGGGCAGGACGATCTGGGCGTGATGACCGTCGACCCGGTCGATCCGGCAGGACAGGAAGTCGGAATTGCCGACGAAGCCGGCGACGAACTGGGTGGCCGGGTTCTGATACAGTTCGGTGCTGGTGCCGATCTGGTCGATCCGCCCCTGGCTGAACACGGCGATCCGGTCGGACAGGCGCAGCGATTCCTCCTGGTCATGGGTGACGTAGAGGATGGTCACGCCGGTTTCCTGATGGATGCGCTTGATCTCGAACTGGATTTCCTCGCGCAGCTTCTTGTCCAGCGCCGACAGCGGCTCGTCCATCAGCAGCACCGGCGGATTGTAGACCAGCGCGCGGGCCAGCGCGACACGCTGCTGCTGGCCGCCGGACAGCTGGTTGGGCAGACGGTCCTGGACCTTTTCCAGCCGCGCCAGCCGGATCATCTCGGCAACCTTCGCCTGGATGTCGGCCGACGCCATCCGGCGGACCCGCAGCGGAAAGGCCACATTCTCCGCCACCGTCAGGTGCGGAAACAGGGTGTAGCGCTGGAAGACCATGCCAATGTTGCGCTTGTGCGAGGGTACGGACAGGATCGACTTCCCCTGAAGAAGAACATCGCCCTCGGTCGGGTCGAGGAAGCCGGCGATGACGTAGAGCGTCGTGCTCTTGCCGGACCCGGACGGCCCCAGGAAGGTGATGAACTCGCCGCGCCCGATCGTCAGGTTCACGTCCTGGACCGCGACCGTGCCGCCATAGGACTTCTTGATGTTGCGGATGTCGAGGAAGGGCATCATTTCGTTCTCCCACGGAACCAGGCGGCGACCACCATAAGCGCCAGCGTGAACAGAAGAAGCAGGGTGGAGGCCGCCGCGACCACCGGGGTCAGATCCTGGCGCAACGTTCCCCAGATATGGACGGGCAGCGTCTGCAAGGTCGGGCTGGCCATGAAGATGGCAATCACCACCTCATCCCACGACGTGAGGAAGGCGAAGACGGCGGCGCCGAACAGGCCCTCGCGGATCGCCGGGATGGTGATGCGCAGCTTGGCCTCCCACGGATTGGCCCCGCACAGGATGGCGGCATCCTCGATGGCCTTGTCGAACCGCTCAAGCGCGTTGCAGATCGAGGTGATCGCCAGCGGCAGCGCAATGACCGTGTGGGCCAGGACGAAGCCGACCAGGGTGCCGCCGAGACCGATGCGCAGGAAGAAGGCGTAGAGCGCCACCGCCACCACAATCACCGGCATGATCATCGGCATCAGGAACATCGCCCGCACCGCCTCGCGCCCCGGAAAGCTGCCGCGCACCAGCCCGAAGCTGGCCAGCAGGCCGAGGCCGACCGACAGGATCGTCACCAGAACCGCGCATTGCAGGCTGGTCAGGGTGGAGTCGATCCAGCGCGGATCGGCGAACAGATCCTCGTACCAGCGCAGCGTCCAGGACGGCGGCGGGAAGACCAGCCATTGCGAGGAGCCGAAGGACAGCGCGACCGTGAACAGGATCGGCAGCAGCAGGAAGGCGGCGACGAACAGGCCGATGCCGACCAGCACCCATTTCAGCCCGCCCAACCGGTGGAAATCCAGCAACATGTCACGCCCTCCCCGCTTGCGCGCGCCGGAACAGCCGCAGTTGCAGCGCGTAGAGCGCCAGGGTCAGGACCAGAAGCGCGAAGGCCGCCGCTCCGCCCATGCCCCAGTTCAGCAGCGACTGGATCAGCTGGGCGATCAGTTCAGCCGCCATCATGTTCGAGGTGCCGCCGAGCAGCGACGGCGTGACGAAATAGCCGAGCGACATCACGAAGGTCATCAGCCCGCCCGCCGCGATGCCCGGCAGCGACAGCGGCAGCAGCACGCGGCGGAAGGCGTCCAGCCGCCCGGCCCCGCACAACGCCGCCGCACGCAGCAGATCCGGCTCGATCCCGCGCATCGTCGTCACCAGCGGCAGGATGATGAAGGGCAGCATAATGTAGGTCATGCCGATGGTGACACCGACCAGATTGTTCACCAGCGTCAGCGGCTCGTCGATGATGCCCAGCCCGATCAGCGTCTTGTTGATGACACCGGTCCGCTGCAACAGCACCATCCAGGCATAGGTTCGGGCCAGCAGGTTGGTCCACATCGACAGGATGATGATCCCGAACAGCAGGTCGGCCCAGCGCCGGGGCAGAATCACCAGAAGCCAGGCGATGGGATAGCCGATCACGACCGTGATCGCCGTCACCACCGCCGACACCAGGAAGGTGTTGAGGAAGACGCGGCCATAGGTTGCCGATTCCACCAGCTCGGCGTAATTCTGCAACCCGAGCGTCGGCTCCGTGACGCTGCGCAGCAGCAGGAGCAGAACCGGCAGGACGAACACGAGCGACAGCAGGACGAGCGCCGGCAGGACATAGGAGAAGCCGCCGCCGCTGCGTCGTCGGCGCTGGGGAGGGCCGCCGCCACGTTCCACGATGGACACTGAGGTCATACCGAATTCCTCGTCTGGCCGAACACGCACCCTGACCGGCCGCATCCGGCCGGCTTGCATCGGGCGGGGGAACCGGAAAGCCGGACATGCCGGCCTCCAGCCCCACGCCACATTTCCCACGGTTGGCGCAACGCGTTACTTGCCTTGCCAGTCGTACCAGCGCTTGGCGATCTCATCGCGGTGTTCCGCCCAATAGGCCATGTCCAGGTTGATCTGGCCCTGGGTGTGTTCGTCGGGCAGGGTCGCCCGCACATCGGGCTTCAGCAACTCCTTCGACCCGGTGTTGGTCGGGGCGTAGCCGGTCAGCAGGGCGAAGTCGGCCTGGGCCTGGGCGCTGGTGGCGAAGGCGATGAACTTCATCGCCGCTTCCTTGTCGACCGTCCCCTTGGGCACGACCAGCGCGTCCGCCGCCGTCAGGTTCTGGTCCCAGGAAATCCCGACATCGACGCCGGAGCGCCGGATGGCGTCGATACGGCCGTTCCAGAACATGCCGATCGGCGCCTCGCCCGAGGCCAGCAGCTGCTGCGACTGCGCCCCGCCCGACCACCAGATGATCTGCGGCTTGATGGTGTCGAGCTTCTTGAAGGCGCGGTCGAGATCGAGCGGATAGAGCTTGTCGGGCGCCACGCCGTCGGCCAGCAGCGCCAGTTCCAGCACTCCCGGCGCCGACCATTTGTACAGGGTGCGCTTGCCGGGGAAGCTGCTCAGGTCGAACAGGTCGCTCCAGCTCTTGGGCGTCTTCTTCCTGAACTGGTCACGGTTGTAGCCGAGCGCGAAGGAGTAATAGAAGCTGCCGACCGAATAGGGGGTGACGAACCGCGGGTCGAGCTTGCTCTTGTCGATGATGGAGAAATCCAGCGGCTCCAGCAGCCCGTCCTTGCCCGCCTTGACGGCGAAGTCGTTCTCGACATCGACCACGGTCCAGGCCGGCTTGCCGCTCTCGACCATCGCCTTCAGCTTGCCGTAGTCGGTCGGGCCGTCCTGCAACACGTTGATGCCGGACTGCTTGGCGAATGGCTTGGCCCAGGCTTCCTTCTGGGCGTCCTGGGTGGTGCCGCCCCAGCTGGTGAACACCATGTCCTTGGCGAGCAGCGGTGTGGACCACAGAATGGCGGCGCCGAACAGAGCGCCCACGGACAAAAGCTTGCTCATCTCTTTTCCTCCCTGTTTTCGATGATCGGCACCGGTGTTTCCGGCCGCTCGACCGGACTTTCGGACGCTAGCGGGTCAGCGCGGCGGCGAGAACGGCGCCGCCTTCAGTATCTTGTTCTCCATCTCCTCGATCAGCGCCTGGATCTTGGGCAGGAAGGTCTGCCAGGTCGGATCAGCCGCTAGGGCGGCGCGCCGGGCCTCGCGATCGTTGAGGTCGGCATAGGCCCAGATGTGCACGATCTCGTTGAGCCGGCCGATTTCCGAGAAGAAATAGCCGACCAGCGTGCCAAGATGGCCCCGCTGGATCACGATTCCCTCGTCCTCGACCAGTTTCAGATAGGCCGGAACCGTCCCCGTCTTAAGCCGGTAGGTCCGCATCTCGTAGATCATCGCCGCTCTCCTCAGCGCATCACGAAGGGATCGGCGATCGGCTCGTCGGAGGTGCGGATCCACACCGACTTGGTGCGGGTGTAATCCAGCACCGCCTCCAGACCGCCCTCCCGCCCCAGGCCGCTCAGGCCATAGCCGCCGAACGGCACGATCGGCGACACGGCGCGGTAGGTGTTGACCCAGACCACGCCGGCCCGGATGCGCCGGATCATCCGGTGGGCGCGGGTCAGGTTGTTGGTGAAGACGCCGGACGCCAGACCGAACTCGCTGTCGTTGGCCTTGGCCACCGCGTCCTCCTCCCCATCGAAGGGAATGACGCTGAGGACCGGGCCGAACAGCTCCTCCCGCACGCAGGCGACGCTCTGGTCGGCGCAGGCCAGGATGGTCGGCTCATAGTAGAAGCCATCGCCCAGGACGCCATCCGGCCCCCCGTCTAATCCCTCGGGCCGCCGCCCGCCGGTGACCAACCGGGCTCCGGCCTCCAGACTGCGGGCCACCACGTCCTCGATATGCGCGATCTGCCGCGCGGTCGCCAGCGGCCCCATCTCGGTGGCACGGTCCTGTGGATCGCCGATGCGGATCGCCTTGGCCTTGCGCGTCAGCACGTCGAGCAGACGGGTATGAACCGTGCGCTCCACCAGCAGGCGCGAGCCGGCGACGCAGCTCTGCCCGGAAGCGGCGAAGACGCCTGCCACCACGGCATTCGCCGCACTCTCCAGATTGGCGTCGTCGAAGACGACGACCGGCGATTTGCCGCCCAGTTCCAGCGTGGTGTAGGCGAGATTCGCCGCCGTGTTGCGTACCACATGGCGCGCGGTGGCCGGCCCGCCGGTGAAGGCGACGCGCGAGACCAGCGGATGGCTGGTCAGCGTCCGGCCGCATTCGTCGCCGAAACCGGTGACGATGTTGACCACGCCCTTCGGAAAGCCGGCCTGCTCCACCAGCCGGGCGAATTCAAGCAGGGGCGCCGGGCCATCCTCGGACGCCTTCAGCACCACCGTGCAACCGGCGGCCAGCGCCGGCCCCAGCTTCACGGCGGAGAGGAACAGCTGCGAATTCCACGGCACCACGGCGGCGACGACGCCGATCGGCTCGCGGCGCAGGAAGGCTTCCATGTCGGCCTTGTCGACCGGCAGATACGCCCCCTCCACCTTGTCGGCCAGCCCGCCGTAATAGCGGTAATACTGGGCGACGTAGCCGATCTGCGCGCTGGTCTCCCGGATGATCTTGCCGGTATCGCGGGTCTCCAGCTCGGCGAGACGGCCGCTGTGTTCGGCCACCAGATCGCCCAGCCGGTTGAGAAGCGTACCACGCGCCGACGCGGTCAGACCGGCCCAGGCCGGATCGGTCAGGGCGCGGTGGGCGGCGCGGACCGCGCGGTCGACCTCCGCCGCCGTCGCCGCCGGCATCACGGCCCAAGCGGATCCCGTAGACGGATCGATGCTGTCGAAGGTCGCCTCGCCCGGTTCGAACACGCCGTCGATGTAGGCTTGGAAACGCGGCAGCGGCATGGTCTTTCCCCTAGAAGTTGCCTTACGCGAAAGCAGGCATCACGTTGCGGATGAAGAGCTCCAGGGATTTCTTCTTGCGCTCATGGCTGATGCCGGAGTCGATCCACATGCTGTATTGATCATAGCCCAGCGCCTTGTAGCCGGACAGGCGCGCGATCACTTCATTGGGCTGGCCGATGACCAGCTTCTCCCGCATGTTCTGCGGCGAGTACATCGGCATCTCCGCCTTTTCCTCGGCGGTCAGCGGTTCGATGAAGCCCTGGCGGATCGGCCGCTGGTTCTTGAACCAGGCACCGAAGGCGCAATAGAAGTCGCTCAGATCGCGCGACAGCCGCTCGGTCTCCTCGGCGGAGTCGGCGACGAAGGTGTGCTGCAACAGCATGATCTGCGGGCGCGGGATCTCCGGATGCGCCGCACAGGCGGTGTTGAAGCGCTCCATCAGGCTGGCGACCTCGCCATCGCCCGACGCCAGCGGCGTGACCTGCACGTTGCAGCCGTTGGACACCGCGAAATCATGCGAATTGGGGTCGCGCGCGGCGATCCACAGCGGCGGATAGCTCTGCACCGGTCCGGGCGCCGAGGTGGTCGATGGGAAGGACCAGAATTCGCCCTCATGGGCGTAATCGCCTTCCCAGAGCTTGCGGACGGTCGGCACCAGTTCGCGCAGGCGCTGGCCGGCGCCCCAGGCGTCCAGGCCCGGCATCAGCCGCTCATATTCAAAGGAGTAGGCGCCACGCGCGATGCCGACATCCAGCCGGCCGCCGGTGGCGATGTCGGCCAGTGCCGCCTCGCCGGCCAGCTTGATCGGATGCCAGAACGGCGCGATCACCGTGCCGGTCCCCAGCCGGATCCGGCTGGTCCTGGCGCCGAGATAGGCGATGTTGATGAAGGGGTTGGGCGCGATGGTGAACTGCATCCCGTGATGCTCGCCGATCCAGGCGGTCTCGAATCCCCCCTCCTCGGCGATCTGGACCAGCTCCGTCAGCTCGTCGAAGAGCTGGCTGTATGACTTGGCGGTGTCGTTCCGCTCCATATGGAGGAAGAGAGAGAATTTCATATCGGCTCTCGCTGTTCGGATGGTGTTTGGCGCGTTCTTCGGTCTCGGTCAGACGGCGCGCGACAGGGGTTGGACGGTTCCCGACACCTCGTCCCCGACATAGACGCCGAACTCGTCCTCGCGCCGTTCGGCGACATAGCGTTGCAGCATGCTGCGCACCGCGTCGCTGGGCAGCGTCGCCCAGGGGATCCCGTCGAAGGCAACCAGTCGCGCCCCCTGCCCCATCGACGGCCCGTCCAGCAGCTTGCCGCGGTAATAGATCGATACCCGGCGGTCATTGTCCTCGTCGAAGACGGCGAACAGGAAACTGAGATCGGCGGCGGCGCCCAGCCCCGCCAGCCGATGCAGCAGCCCGTCGGAACGGCCCGGCTTGCCCAGCGTCTCGGCGGTCGGCAGGGCGAAACCGCCATTGGCGGTCTCGACCAGCAGGATTTCACCGTCCCGTTCCAGGATCGCGCCCACCAGCGTCTGCCGGCCACGCGCCTCCATCGCCTTCTGCTCAAGGCCGAAGGTGACATAGGCGCCCCGGCAATAGCCAAGCGGGTTCACGGGGGCATGGCCGCAGCCGCGCACACGGCCGATCAGGATCACATGGTCGCCGGCATCCACCGTCTGGTGCATCGAGCAGTCGAGCCAGGCGGAGGTTCCGGCGAAGACCGGGTTCCCGGCCGGGCCGGGCCGCCAATCCACCGTCGCGAACCGGTCCTCGACCTTGGACGCGAAGGTCCGCGACACGTCGCGCTGGTCTTCCGCCAGGATATTGACGGCGTATCCGGCCGCGGCCTCGAACACGGGCCGGGTCGCGGCGGTCTTGGCGAGGCAGACCAGCACCAGCGGCGGGTCCAGCGACACGGAGGTGAAGGAGTTCGCAGTGAAACCACGCGGCTGGCCCTCACCGTCGATGGTGGTGACGACCGTCACGCCGGTGGCGAAGGCGCCGAGCACATTGCGCAGTTCGCGAACGTCGATGCTGTCCATGGGCAGGCTGTCCTCCTCTGGCGTGTTGGGCGCCTCAATGCGTGTCGGGCTTTTCGCTTGGTCAGACCGCGGCGGCGTCGAGGAAATCGCGCAGCACGGCGTTGACCCGATCCGGCGACACCAGCGCCATCATGTGACGTTCGTCGGACAGCGAGAGCGCGTGTCCGTTCGGCGTTTCCATCGCCATGCGTCGCGACATGGCAGGGGATGAATTCAGGTCGAGATCGCCCGTCAGATAGAGGACGGGCATGGTCAGTGTGGCGAGCCGCCCGACATGGGCACGATCGCCCGATGCGAAGATGCGGTAGGCGCGGGCGTAGCCGACCGGATCGGCGTTCTCCAGCCAATCCCGCACCATTTCGACCTTCGGAACCAGATCGGGAGCCGGCGCATCGCCGAACCAGCGGCCGAGCGCCCGATCGGCGGCGCTGTGCGGACCGACCCGGTCGATCTCGGCGGCGCGGGCGAGCACGGCGGTTCGCTGTTCGTCGGTGCGGTCATAGACGGCGTTCAGCGCGACCAGCCGGCGGACCCGTTCGGGATGGGCGACGGCGAAGCCTAGCGCGACCAGCGCGCCCATAGAATGGCCGACGATGTCGGCTGCATCGATGCCAAGATCGTCGAGCAGCCGGGCCAACTGGGCGACGAAAGCATCCAGCCCGCCGTCGACCGCCTCCAGGCCGCTGGCGCCATGGCCCAGCATATCATAGACGATGACCCGGCGGGTGCCGGCGAAGGCGGCGATCTGAGGCTCCCACACCTCCTTGCACAGGCCGACTCCGTGGATGAAGACCAGGGGTGCACCCCGCCCTTCCCCCTGCCCATCCCCCTGCCAAACGTCGCGGTAGGCGGTCACTCCGGCCATCGGGGAGTTCGCCGCCATGGGGGCCGCCGTCGCGACGGTCCCCCTCTCCCGACCCGGGTCAGGCATTGGTGCCGCCGAGATCCTTGAGGTCCTGATAGCGGTCACCGATCCGGTGATGCGGACGGCCGCCGATCGATGCGCCGAGCGCCACCACCACCTCGTCGGGGGCCGGAGCGTCGAGGATCGAGAACTGAATGGTCAGGTAGTGCGAGCGCATCCCCTCGTCATACTTGTGCATCAGCGGAATGACGACCGGGCAGTTGGCGCCGCCCCGCGTGTTGGTGAAGCTGAGATAGCTCTTCGCCCCGACGGCGTTACGGTAGTGGTTGCCGAACCGTAGGGTGTGGATCAGGGCCGAGGCGTGCTCCAGTTCGCCCGACGTGCCGACGACCGCCGCCTTGCCATAGCCTTCCACCGCCTCGCCGCCGCCGGCCGCCTTCAGAATCTGTGCCGTCAGGAGCTCGCCCAGCACCGGGGCGATCGCATGGATTTCCGGCTTCAGATCTTCAACGTACCCGCGACCGGCCCATGGGTTCTTCAGAACGGCCGCCGCCGCGATCAGCGTGAAGGGCTTCTCGGCTTTGCGCCCGCCTTCGATCAGCGTGTCTTCCACATAAAGGACGGTCTTTCGAAGCTCCAAAACCATGTCGGTCTCCATGAAAGCCTGAGCGTCAGGCATAGATCCTCGTCATCTCGTATTATGGTATACCATCATACGGCGGTGCGGATCAAGCTGGATTTGCGAATCATCAGGGAGCCGAAGCTTCTGCCGTTCGGACTGCTCTTCCGAAGGGTTCCGAACCACGAAAGGTGCAGGGAAAGAGCGGCCGGCCTGACCCGACAACCCTTGCATTTCCATAATATGGTATTATGGTATACCGAAATGCGATCACGGCCTGAACCGCTTCGGCCATCTTTGAATGAAGGGTGGATTCCGTGTTATGCAGCGTGGTTGGACAGACGAGAGAACAACCCAATGAGCGATGGATCGCCGTCCCTTAAAGTTGACCGCGAAATCCGGACGCTACGCACCCTTGCCCTTGAAAAGCTGCGGGACGCCATTGTCAGCATGCAGTTCAAGCCGGGCGACCGTCTGGTCGAGCGTGCGCTGGTCGAGCAGTTGGGCGTCAGCAGGACCGTCGTCCGTGAGGTTCTGCGGCATCTCGAAACGGAGGGGCTGGTCGAGAATATTCCGCATCAGGGTCCGATGGTCGCCCGCCTGACGGATTCGACCGCACGGCAAATCTACGAACTGCGTTCGATCCTGGAAGGGTCGGCGGCGCGGGCCTGCGCCGAGAGCGCATCGGACCAGGACTTCGCAAGCCTCGACGCAGCCTTGCAGGACATCCGACGAGGCTATGAGCAGCACGACATCAAACAGGTCCTGGACGCCACCACGCGCTTTTACGAGATCATGTTCCTCAGCGGCGGGAAAGACGTCGCCTGGGACATCGTCCAGACGCTGAACGCGCGCATAACCTACCTGCGGGCGATGACGATCAGTTCAACCGGCCGCAACAAGAACGGCCCGACGGAGTTGGAACGTATTCTCGCCGCCCTGCGTGCACGCGATGCCGACCAAGCGGAGGCGACCTGTCTGGCGCATGTCAAGGAAGCCGGAGCGATCGCGCTTCAGGTGCTGCGCCAGGAAATCCCGATGGACAAGGCCATGACTTTCCCATCCTGAAAACCCGCCGCCAGCGACGTGTATCCCCGCCAAAAGGCCGGTCCTTACAAGGAGCGCGATGATCTGGACACGAGTGAACCTGCATCCGCCGTTACGCACAAGGAACGGAGCCTGATTGCCTCCAGCGCATGTTTCCTTGCCCAATTCACCTCGGCGTTTCCATCCTGGCGCTTCCACGACATTGTCCCAAAACCATCCCGAATGCAAAATTATCGACAATAGGAAGCCTGCCGAGCGTTTGCTCGGCAGGCTTTTCTGATTTGGGTGCGGGGGCAGGATTTGGCCTTTACAAAACGCATCGTAAGGCTTCGTCGCGGCATCTTGATCTGCACCCGTTCAAACGGCCATGGAGAGGCGGCAGAACTGAGTGGTCATGACGCAAGGCCCATATTCCCTGATATGTCCCTCAAGCGGCTTCGCCATGTGTGGACGGCTCCACTGAGCTGGTTTATTCGACGGCGTCAGCTTGCCACCGATCCCAGAAGGTTGAAGGGCCGTCCACCACATCACCTCAGAGTGCCCAAGAACCACCAATCCGGGGCGGGATCATGCGCGTATCCGCTCCAGCAGCACTGAGGTTTTGGTTTCGAGATCCGCACTGTCGTCCTTCAGGCGGACGATGCACTCCTGAAGCCTGCTGACGTCCTCATCGGTAGACCGGACCATCGCGCCAATGTTCGCGGCAGCCTTGAAGACGTGCCTGCTTGACTCAGCAGCCCGGTCCAGATTTGCCGAGATCCCCCGTACGACGGCCGATTGTTCCTCCACAGCCGTGGCGATCGAGGCCGCCGCCAGTCGAGCGCCGTCGACCATGTCAACGACGGACCGGACGGCGGTGCCCGTTCTCCGCGTCTGATCGTTGATTGTCGCAATCACCTGGGCGATGCGGTCCGTCGTGAAGGCGGTCTGGCCGGCCAATGCCTTGACCTCCGACGCCACGACGGCAAATCCACGTCCCGCAGCCCCGGACCGCGATGCTTCGATGGCGGCGTTCAGCGCCAGAACATTCGTCTGGGTCGCAACAGCCCGAATGGCGTTCACCGCGCTGCTGATTTCCCCGAGATTCTCCATCAGGATGTCCGTCGCCGCGCCGGCCGAGCGCGCAGCCCCCAGCACGTCGTCGACAGCAGAATCGACGAGCCCGGCCTTCCCGCCAATGTCCCGAATGGTCTCCGACAATGCCTGGACCATCCGCGCACACTCGTCGGCGCCCTCGTGGGCTTCGCGGGAGACGGCCTCCACACCCGCGGCTTCGGTGACCGTGCTTTCGGTGCGACGATGCAAAGCCCCGGCGAAATCCGACAAAGTGTCCACCGCACCACCCAACGAACCGATCATGCGCAGGGTGGTGGCCTCCAGCCCGTCGGCCAGCGAACGGGTCTGCTGCGTAACGTCCAGCTTCAGCCGATCGCCGTAGCGACGGACGATCGCGCCGCGGTCGATCGTGGAGTAGATGTTCAGAACCTGCACCAGCAGGGTCTGTTTCTCGGTCCGACGGCGGAAAAGCTCCATCCCGAAGGCGCCAATGGCGTTCAGGGCACCGGTGTAGGCGTCCGTGGTGTAGAGGAAAGGGTCGAGTTCCAGACGCCGCAACGCCGCCAATATGCCGTCATGACTGTCGTCCAGCCACGAATTCAACACATCCCCCGACCACATGCGGATGAAGGAAGTCCGCTGGCAGTCCCGGATCCGGTCGGCGGCGGCGGGAAACTCCCCCATCGCCGCCGACGGGACGGCCGGCGCCAGTCCCCTGACCATCTGATCGACGATGCGGTCGACCTGCCCTCCGAAAGGTTTACCGAACTCCCGCAAAAGCGCCCGGTGGCGATCGGTTAGTCCCAAGGCTTTCGCCCGTGCCTCCAGGCGGTGGTCCGTGTGTCTTTCAGGGTGTTCCATGGTCTCGCTCGATCGGGATCACGTCACGGGGACGAGGCGCCTCTCCGGTCCATCGACCGGCGCCCGTCAGCCGTGAATCCGTGCCGGAAGGCCGTTCACCTGCCGCAGCAGATCATCCGCGGTCGCGGCCACGCCGTAGACGTAATGGTCCGGACGTATGATCGCGGCGACACAGCCGTGCCGGCGGAACCAACCCACCACCACACCGTCCGCCTCCTGCAGGGCATCCTGCGGCGGACCGGAATCCCGGTCGGCCAGAATGCCGACGACACGCGGCGCAAGGCGCTCGATCGCGGCTGCCGGAAGTTTCGGAGGCGGCAAGATCTGGGCATCGAACACGATCCGCCAGCCGCTGCCGCAAAGATCGTCCATCCGGACCGGCTCAGGACCAGCGACGATCCATGGCTGCGGAAAAAGCGTCCCGTTCGCTGGGTGGGCATCCGGCGATATCAGCCCGCCTTCCAGCGCCGGCTGGATGTTCTGCCGCGGCTCGCTGCGGATCGTGCCGCCGCTGGCGGCGATCAGGTGGGCATCCCGTTCGCGGGCCTTCGCAACGTCGCGTTCACAGATGAGGGCGCCGATCTCCTTGAGCCGTCCGGTCAGACGCCGGACGTGATGGCTGCGTTCGATGCCATAACTGTCGAGCAGCCGGTCGTCGGCCTGCCCGGCCAGGACGGCGCGCAGCTTCCAGGCCAGATTGGCGACGTCCCGCACTCCCTGGCACATGCCCTGCCCGAGAAAGGGCGGCTGCTGGTGCGCCGCATCGCCGGCCACGAAGACCCGCCCGCGCCGCCAGTCCCGCGCCACGAGCGCATGGAACCGGTAGCTGGCCTGTCTCCAGAGCTGGCCGTCCTCGGGCGTCAGCCAGCGTGACAGCAGCTCCCAGGTCGCCGTCTCGGTCGCCATCTCCCTGGGATCCTCGCCGGGCAGAAGCGAGATTTCCCAACGCCGATGATTCTTCGGGCCGATCACGTAGGTGCAGGGCCGTTGCGGTTCGCAATACTGGACGCTGACGGGCGGCAGCTTCGCCAGCCCCTGCTCGTTGACCAGCACGTCGACGACCAGCCACGGTTCGTCGAAGATCAGATCCTCCAGGTCGATCCCGACAAGCCGGCGCGCCGTGCTGGAGGCACCGTCGCAGGCGATCACATAGCGTGCCCGCACCCGGTGGGCGGTGCCGTCGTCACCGGTCAGGTCCAGCGTCACCGGCTCTTCGGGCCGATCGCCATCCTGATGGAGATCGGTCAGTTCGCAGCCGAGAGCGACCTCCACCGTCTTCCGGTTCCGCGCCGCCTCGCGCAGGATCGCCTCCACCGGCGGCTGGGTGAACACCAGCGACGGGGGATGGGCCAGGGGATAGGGCGGATCGACCATTGTGAAGCGTTTGATGAGATCGCCGTCGACGCCGTAATATTCCGACGGCGTGAAGGGGGCCGCCCAGGCCGACACCGCGTCGGCGACCCCGATCTGCTGGAACACGCGCATGATCTCGTGGTCCAGCGCGATCGCCCGCGGCTTGTCGTAGACCTCGCGCTGGCGGTCGCAGACGAAGACCGTCAGACCATACTGGCCCAGCAGGTTGGCCGCCACCGCTCCGGAGGGGCCGAAGCCGACGATGGCGACGTCGTAAACCGCGCTTGCATGACCTCCACTCATCGGGCCGGCTCCTGTTCGTCACGGATGGTGGTGGCCAGCAGCCCGATACCGTCGATCTCGACCTCGACGCGGTCGCCGTCGCGCATCCAGACCGGCGGGTTCCGCGCAAAGCCGACGCCGGCCGGCGTGCCCATGACGATCACGTCGCCGGGTTCGAGCGTCAGGCATTCGGTCAAAATCGCGATGGTTTCCGCCACACCCCAGATCATCGATGCGGTGTTGGCGTCCTGCATCACCTCACCGTTCAGCCGGCACTGGATCCGCAGGCCGGCCGCGCCCGGCGGCAGTTCGTCGGCGGTGACGAGATGTGGGCCGAAGGCGCCGGTTCCGTCGAAATTCTTGCCGATCGTCCATTGCGGGGTCCGCTTCTGGTAATCGCGCACCGAGATGTCGTTGAAACAGGCGTAGCCGAACACAAGCTCCAGCGCCCGGTCCACCGGGACATGGCGGCCGGACTTGCCGATGACCACCGCGAGTTCGGCTTCGTAATCGAGCTTTTCCGACACCCGCGGACGGATTCCCGGCTCGTCGGCGGCGATCAGCGATGTGGCGCCACGCAGGAAGAACCAGGGATAGTCGGGCTTCTCCCGGCCGCCCTCCTTGGCATGATCGAAATAATTGAGGCCGAGACAGACGATCTTGCCGGGACGGGGGACCACCGGCGCGAGTTTCAGGCCCGAGGCCGCGATGCGGCGAGCGTCCGACGCCAGCGCGGCCTCTCCCGCCGCCACAAGATCGGCCCCGGAGGCCAGCGCTTTGGTCAGATCGGCGGGGATGTCCGGCCGCAAGGCGTTCAAGTCGATCACGGCGTCGCCGTCGAGAACGCCAATCCGAGTGGTCGTGGCGGATCGGAAGGAAACGAATTTCATGGTGAGAGGTTCTCTGTCGGAGTTGGGAGAAGACGTGGCGGCGGCCGGTCAGAAGGCGGCGGGCGGCATGAAACGGATCGCCTGCTGGGCCTCCTTGATCGCCGGCGTCGGCGGCTGGCCGATGCCCCATTGGTCGATCCGTCCCGGCGGCCAGGTCCAATCCTCCGGCCCGCCGGTGGGGTAGCTGTCGTCGACCTGGAGCACCTCGGCCGTGTATTCGATGACCACACCGAACGGGCCGACGAAGTAATTGAAGGCGTTGTTGCCCGGCCCGTGACGGCCCGGCCCCCATCCGACCGGATAGCCGGCGTCCTTCATGCGCCCTCCTCCCCTCATCACGGAATCAAGGTCGGGCATCAGAAAGGCGATGTGGTTCAGGCTGTCGCGGTCCGAATCGCCGAAGGCAACGCAATGGTGGTCGCTGTCGCAGCGCAGAAAGGCCATCATCCGCGTGCGGTCGGACAGCGTGAAGCCGAGGGCGCGCTCGAAAAAGTCCTGGGACCGCGAAACGTCGTGGCTGTTGAGCACCACATGGGCAAGACGGACCGGACGATCGGGAACAGCGGTCCCATCAGCGGCATGCTCCGTGTCACCATGGACGAAGCGGAAGATGCGCCCGTCCTGGTCGGCGATGGTCAGGGCCATGCCGCCTCCCGGTTCGGTGACCGGCGCCGCCGGTTGAAGGACGCGCCCACCGGCCCCGACCGTCCGGTCGGCCAGCACAGGCAGGACGTCGGCGCTGCGTGCCCGGAAGGTGACGTTGCGGATTTCCGCCCGGTCTCCCAGGTGCAGGGCCAGGAGATGATGGGCCGGGCCGCTGCCGCGCAGATAGACCGCACCGTCCCGCCGGTCCGCCACGGCGAGGTTCCACACCTCGGTATAGAACCCCGCCGCAAGGTCGGGATCGGGCACGTTCAGCGCCACGCTGCGCAGCGCGGCGACGAAAGGTGATGTCATGGGAATGTCCTTTGAGCGAGACCCAGAAAGCGCTCGGCATTGCGATGACGCAGCAGCGCCAGCGTGTCCGCGTCGAAGCCGGCGTCGTCCAGACTGGCCAACGGGGTGGAATCCTGGAAATTGAAGGGATGGTCGGTCCCGACCATCAGTTGCGACGCGCCGAACAGTCCGGTCAGATGGCGGAGAGTCGCCGCATCGAAGACAAGGGTGTCGAAGAACAGCTTGCGGGCCTGTTCCGCGGGGGATGTGTGAAGGCTGTCACGCAGGGCCGGAAACACCTGCCGCGCCCTCTCCAGCCGGGGCAGCAGCGATGCGAGCGTCCCGCCGCCATGGCTGAAGGCGATGCGCAGAGCGGGGTGCCGGTCGAGCAATCCGGCGGTCAGCACCGACGCCGCGGCAAGGCCGACATCGCTGGGATAGGCCAGCACCTGCTGCAACGCTGCGGGTCCGACCAGCCGGTCCATCCCGGTCGGACGGACGGCATGGACGAACACCGCCGCACCCAGGGCCTCGCAGGCCTCGAAGAAGGGATCGAACCGCGGGTCGCCGATTGGAACGCCGTTCACGTTGCTGCCGATCTCCACCCCGACGAAGCCCAGCCGGGCCACCGCATGCTCCAGCTCCGCGATGGCAAGGTCGATGTCCTGCAACGGAACCGCGCCCAGTCCGATCAGGACGCCGTCGGCGCGTGACACCATGTCGGCGATCTGCTCGTTGATGTACCGCAGCAGTTGATGGGCATCCCGCGGGTCCAGCCAGTAGGACAGCAGTTCCGGCATCGGCGAGACAGCCTGCAGGGTGACGCCCATCTGCTTGAGGTCGGCGATCCGCTTGCCGACATCCCAACAGCGGTCCGACACGGTGCGGTAAATCCCGCCGTCGATCATCACATGACGGTGGCAGGCGTGCGCGGCGGCCATCGACGGCCAGTGCGCCGGCACCCGGCTGCCCAGATAGGCAGGAAAATGCTCCGGCACGACATGGGCGTGGACGTCGATGCCGCCGCCGGCGTGGCATGAACAGGGTGCGGCCAGCTCAGCCATGGCACAGTCCGGCGGCTTCGATGCCATGGATGCAGATTTCCTCGTCCTCGTCACCGGTGCCGCCGCTGGCGCCGGCCGCCCCGAGAATGCGTCCGTCGGGATGCTTGATCAGAACCGCGCCGGTCTGCGGCAGGAAGCGGCCCTGCGCCGTGGCGGCCAGGGAGACGAAGAAGTTCGGGTTGTCCGCCGCGCGCTGCCCAAGAAGGCGGCTCGACGCCCCCATGCCCACCGACGCCCAGGCTTTGCCGATGGCGATGTCGACACGGAACATGCTGGCGCCATCCTCCCTTTGGATCGCTTTGACATGTCCGGCCTCATCCAGCACCGCCACCGCCATCGCCCGGTAGCCCAGACGCCGCGACTGGGCGAGCGCTTCCGCGATGATCCGGTTGGCAAGATCGAGTGTCAGGCTGGTTGGCAGCGAGTCCGTCATCGGTTTCTCCCATGGAAAATGCTGTTGTCGGGGTTTTGGGTCCCTTAGAAGGTCCACCCGCCGCGCAGGGCCAGGCTCGTGCCTTGCGTGTGGCTTTCGGCACCGAAATCCTGGAGCAGGGTTCCCTGAAGCGTGAACGGGAAGCCGCGGCGCATGAAGTTGACGCTGAGACCGGCGGAATAGACGCGCGACCGGACGGTGGAGGTCAGGCTGGCCGCACTGTCATCCTGGATCTGCTGATAGAGCACCCCGACCGGACCGACAGTGAGATCACCGAAATGCTGGCCCAGTGCCGCCTCGATCTTCAGTTCCGTGCCAGTGTGGTAATGGGTGGTCGGGTTGGTGGTGTTGAAATCAACCCGGACCATCGACGAGGCCTCGAAGCCCGACGGCGAGATGTAGGTCACCGCCGCATGCGGGCCGAAGGTCCAGTAGTTGTTCCCCGGATTGAACAGCGTATGGCTGGAATAGGAGCCGACGGGAGGCTGGATCGCAACGCCGGTGTTCACGAACACATCGTCGAAATGCCATTGCAGCAGGAACGGCTCGATCGTTGTGTCGGCGAAGCCGGTCTTGGCGTCATGCAGCCCCATCGTGCCCCGGGGCGTGTGAACGTCGAAGCCGCCGTTGAAGGTCATGATCGGCTGGGCGATCAGGAACCCCCATTTCGCCCCCAGGATCTCGATGTCCGTCATCCGGATGTAGGAGGGGGTGGTGACGTTCACGAACTGGCCGAAATTGTTGTCGACCTTGTGCCCGGACTGATTGTAGAGGGCGGAATTGTAGGCGAAGACCGAACGCAGTCCGAAGGTTCCCCCCGGCGTCGACGGCGGCAGCATGCCGGAACCGAAGAATAGAATGCCGGTGGGGCTGGACCATTGATAATTCTCGGTCGCCCAGGCCGATCCGGCGGACAACATCGTCAGGCTGACAAGAGCAGCCTTCAACCATTTCCGCATTTGGCATTTCAGCATCGGGGGGTCTCCTTCCCTTGAAATCGATCATCGGCCGTCGTTGAGTGCGGCCATTCTTCTTGGTGGTGCGGCGTGGCGGGGGTGGCGCCCCGCGACGGGTCAGACGAAGCTGACCAGCATGCGTTCAGCCGGGGGGCGCGGGACCGTGAAGCGGATCGGCTTCCAGTCGGCCGCCGCCGGACGTTCCAGACAGCCCCCCAGCCAGGCTTCCATGTGCGGGTAGTCGCCGATCCCGATGCCCGCCAGCGGCACCAGGGACATCAGGGCGGCGATGTTGAGGTCGGCCACAGTGAACCTGTCGCCCAGCACATAGGCCCGCTGGGCGAGATGGGATTCCAGCACACGGAAGGGACGGTCGAGCCGGGCGATCATCTGCTGGAACTCCACCGGATCGCGGTCCGGTTCGGGGAACAGGAAGCGGTTGCAGGCCGCCAGCAGCAGCGGCTTTTCCACCTCGGTCACCGCCCAGAAGCTCCACTGGGTCGCCTGCCCCTCCTCCCACAGATCGGCCGGGGCCAGCCCTCCGCCGAATTTGCGGGCCAGATAGAGGTTGATCGCCAGGGATTCGAAGATCGCCCGTCCGTCATCGACCAGCACCGGCACCCGTCCGTTGGGATTGATCCGCAGGAACTCCGGGCTGCGGGTACCGCCATGCAGGAAATCGGTCGGTTCATGATGGAAGGGAATGTCCAGTTCCTTCAGCATCCACATCACGCGGTGGGCGCGCGACGCGGGCGCTCCATAGAGGGTCAGCATCAGATCGTTTCCTTGTTTTCTTATGGGTTTTCTTATGGGTTTTTGCAGACGTTTCCGGGGGGAACGGGGCGAAGCCGGGCGATCAGCGCAAGGCAGGCGCCGCCCAGCGCGCCCAGCACGCACCCCGCCAGGGCCAGGCTGTCGTATCCGAAGCCGTTGGCGAGGGTGCCGCCCAGGATCGGACCGATGGCGGCCCCGACCATCAGCATGGCCGGCGTCGATGCCGCGGTCCGGCCGCTCGGGTCCAGGGTCGCGATCAGGGCGAAGATGAAGATGTGGCCGAAGATGACCAGCCACACGAAGGCGATGGCGCAGACGGCATAAGGCAGGAAATCGGGCATCAGCACCGCCGCCGCGCCGCAGGCCGCATGCAGCGGCACGGCGCAGACCGAGACCGCCAGATGCGACAGGCGCCGTTCGAGCATCGCCGCCACCAGCGGCGCCGTCAGGTTGACGAAGCCGCTGACCAGCAGAACGAGGCCGATCCGGTCCCCGCCGAAGCCATGGGCGACACCGATGCGCTCGATGAAGCCGAAGATCATGGCCTGGGTGGTGGCCAGACAGGCGACACCCAGGAACACCAGCATCCGGACGGACAGCGGCGCGACCGGCGCCGTGCTTCCGCTGGTCATGCCATCCTCCCCGCTTGTGGCAGGGGCGGCGCCATGGCTGGGAAAGGCCAGGGCCGCAGCGATCGCGGCCACCGTCTGCAATCCGCCAAGGACCAGGAACAGCGCCCTCACTCCCTGGGTTTCCAGGGCTGCCGGCACCGTGGCGAAGAACAGGATGGCGAACACGGCCGTGCCCAGGTTGCCCAGCCCGAAGAACCGATGGGGGTTCAGGCTGCGGGCCATCGCGCCGTGGGTCATCGACAGCCCCCATCCGGCCCCGATCCCGGCGGCGAGATGCAGGGCGGCCATGGCGGCCAACCCGTCGACGGCCATCAGGCCGAAGAAGGATGCAGCCCCCAGCAGGAAGCCCACGGTCGCCGTCAGCCGGTTGTTTATGGTGCCGAGGCGACGTGATACCGTCAGGCTTCCGCCGAAAACGCCCAGGATGTAGGCGGTTACCAGCATGCCGGCCTGCTGGGCATCAAGATTTCGGCTCTGCATCAGCGAACCGACCCAGAGCGGCAGCGCCACCAGGTCGACCATGCCGCCGACATTGCAGATGATCAGCGCCAGGCTGCCGCTCAATGGATAACCCAAGGCGCCTGCCGATTTCCCGGCTTTGTCGGGGCCTGCTTTGTCGGGGAGGTGCGGCAATGTCGCGGCTTCCGATGTGTGCATGTGCGTGAATCTCCCCTCTCGCGCCCTTCGGAACGACGGGGCGACGGAAATAGGCCTCGCCGGTTCGGCAGCGGCCGATTGGCGGAAAGGCCGATTGGCGGTGTGGTCGAGCAAGGTTGGTTTGGCTGGAAATCGTGAAGAAGCGCATTGCCTGCGCCGGGGACGCGAAGCGTTGCTCTCCGTCTATCCGAACGGTGGCCGTCCGAAAGGTTGGCCATCCGATGGCTGGCCGCCGGATCGGGGCCGCCATCGGCGGTCGCCGTCTGGCTGACGGAACCAGACGCACACCCACCTTTTCACCGACGCTTGGAGGTGGCAGGCTCCATGGCTGTTGGGCCATTGTGGAGTCGAGGTGGCGGGCGTCCGGCGCTCCGCATCATGCTTCGGTTACGAATGGTTCGTGCTAGAAACACTGCACGATCTGGAAAATAGAGTCAACATTCTAAAAATGACGATCCGCAAATTGCCATCCGCCCCCTCCCCGGACACCCCGCCGCCCCCTCCCGCCCAGCGCCGTCCGAAGCAGGACCGCAGCAGGCGGTCACTGGAAAGGATGCTCCAGGCGGCGGAGGGGATCATTGCCTCGCAAGGAGTCGATGCCCTGACCGTGGCCGCGCTTCTGCACGATTCCCAGGTTTCCAACGGCACCTTCTATGCCCGGTTTTCAGGGAAGGAAGCTCTGGTCCACGCCGTCCTGGACCGCGCGCTCGGCCGGATGGAACAGACGATGGACATCGAATGCGCCCGGCTGGAGCGGGCGGATATCTCCCTGTCCCAGGCGATCGGCACCGTCACGGCCACGCTGGGACGCCAGTTCCGCGAAAGCGCCGGTCTGTTCGCATCGCTCATGCATCTCAGCCCGAACGACGTCGCCATCCAGGAGCGGGCGCTCCAGACCCACCGGCGCATCGAAACGATGATCCAGCGTGCCATCGAGCCGCGGCTGCCGCCGGCGAACCGGCCGCGGGCGGGCCGCATGATCGCCATGGCCCATCACGTCCTGTTCGCCGTGCTGTCGGAACGCATCACCGCCCGCCAGGAGGCGCTCAGCAAGCATCATGAGAGCTGGGACGACATGCAGGACGAGCTGGCGACCCTGCTGACCCGCTATCTCGCGGACACCGGCGGCGCGAAGACCGACGACGGGGAAGCCACCCTGGCCGAAGGCTGGCCGCCAGGCGCCGGCGCCGCTCCGGACGCGCCGCGATCCTGGATGCCCGCCGACCGGAACCGGGACGGGGAGGAGGATGGTGACGCAGAGGACGGCGGCACCGGCCGCAGGCTGAGCGCCTATTCCCAGCGCAAGCTCGACCAGATCCTGGCGGCGGCCCGGACGCTGTTCACCCGCCACGGCTATGGCACCACCAGCATGGTGCAGGTGGCGGCGGAGGCGAAGGTCGGCAAGGCGACGGTCTATTCCCATTTCGCCACCAAGGCGGATCTGTTCGCCGCCGTGGTCGCCGCCGAATCACGCAGCCGCCTCACCGAACTGGTGCCCCGTCCCGGCGACGGCGTACCGGAGACCCTGCGCCGCTTCGCCCGTCAGGCCTTCGAGCTTCTGCTGAATCCCGGCACCACGTCGAAGCTGAGGATGATCGCCGCCGAAGCCGAACGCTTTCCGGAGCTGGGGGAAATCTTCTATGCCGCCGGCCCGGCCCAACTGCAAGCGGCCCTGAGCGGATTCCTGGCCGATGCGATGGAGCGCGGCCTCCTGCGCCGCGAGGTGCCCCAGCTGGCCGCCGGCCAGTTCCTCGCTCTGATCTGCGGCGAGCTGCGCGTCCGCGAACTGGTGGGCACAGCGTCGGCGATCCCGCCCGCCGGCCGCGACCGGGTGCTGACCTCCGGTGTGGATGCCTTCCTTCGCGCCTACCGCCCCGACGAGGGGAGAAATCAGAACTGAACAGTATGGTTCAGTTTTTTGTTGACGCACCCAGCAAACCGCGCAATCCTCCCCTCCACGATCGGTCCGCGACGTTCCACCTGCGCAACAGCCCAATGTTCTTACGACGGTGGCGCGCGGATCCGACACGATCTTCCGAAAATCGGGGAGGACCCCATGACCAATGCCCACGCGGCCGAAGGCGGCCTGCGCTTTCCGGATTCTCTTGTTTTCCGCGGCTATGCGGCACCCGTCCGCATTGAAGGGGATGTGTACGACCTCGAGGTGATCGGCCGCATTCCCGAAGGGTTGAACGGCGCCTATGTGCGGGCCAGTGCCGACCACGCCTATCCGCCGCTGCATGGCAAGGACATCTTTCTGAACGGCGACGGCATGATCCACATGGTGCGCCTTGAGAACGGCCATGCCGATCTGAAGACGCGCTATGTGCAGACCGAAAAACTGAAGCGCGAGCGGGCTGCGCGCCGGGCATTGTTCGGCCATTACCGGAACCCGTTCACCGATGATCCGAGCGTGGCCGGTGTGGATTCCAACACCGCCAACACCTCTGTCCTCTGGCATGGCGGCCGGCTCTACGCCCTGAAGGAAGCAGCACTGCCGACACGGCTCGACCCCCGCACGCTGGAAACGCTGGGGCCGTGGAATTTCAACGGCAAGCTGACGGGCCGGACCTTCACCGCCCACCCGAAGATCGACCCAAAGACCG
Source organism: Azospirillum sp. TSH100 (assembly GCF_004923295.1). NCBI lineage: Bacteria > Pseudomonadati > Pseudomonadota > Alphaproteobacteria > Rhodospirillales > Azospirillaceae > Azospirillum > Azospirillum sp. TSH100. Next base: position 620,715 of record NZ_CP039636.1, on the reverse strand, counting down.
GCGAACTGATCGCCTTCTCCTACAACGCCTCGGGACAGGCGTCGAAGGAGATCGACCTGCACTGGATTTCTCCCGACGGCGAGCTTGTCCGGCAGGAAACCTTTGAAGCGCCTTATCCGTCGATGGTGCACGACTGTCTGGTTTCGCCGAACTACATCGCCTTCACCATCTGTCCGATGCTGTGCGACTGGGAGCGGGTGAAGCGCGGCGAACCCTATTTCATCTGGGATCCGAGCCTGCCGGTGATGGTTGCCGTCATCCCGCGCAAGGAAGGCGTGAAAGGCATCCGCTGGTTCCGCAGCCCGGTCGTCGGCATGGAAACCCACACCATCAACGCCTGGGAGGATGGCAGCGTCCTGCATCTGGACCATTTCGTCACCCGGTCGGGCTGGCTGTCGCAGTTCCCCCATGCCAGCGATCCCGATGCCCATGAACTGCCGCCCTTCGCCGAACGCTGGAGCGTGGATCTGGCATCGTCGGACGATGGCGTGTCCATCGAACGGCTGAACGAACAGGTCGGCGAAATGCCGGTCATCGATCCCCGCTATCTCGGGCAGAAGACGCGGCGCTTCTTCTTCGGAACGGCCAATCCGGCGCTCGGCCCCATGCTGGACTGGGGACCGAAGGGCCCTCCCTTCACCTGCCTGTGCCGGGCCGATCTGGAGACCGGCGAACTCGACTATTACTATGCGGGTCCGGACTCCTCGCCCGAGGAACCGCTGTTCGTACCCAAGAGCCCGGACGCGCCGGAGAACGACGGCTGGCTGATCTGCGTCGTCGGCCGGCGGGCGGAGAACCGCACCGATGTGGTGATCCTGGACGCCTGCGATCTGGCCGCCGGCCCGGTTGCGACCATTCGTCTGCCCTGCCGCATCCACGAGGGCTTCCACGGCACCTGGCTGCCGCCGCAGGCGGTCGGCGCCTGACGCCGCCCCGGCCGGCTCTGCCCTGAACCGGCCTTGGCAGTCCAACCTTCCTGATTGCGGCCCTTGGCGGCCTCCCTCGCGGTCGCGGCGGGGGCCGCCGGTCCTTTGACCGCGTCATGCCCAGGACTATGTCCATGACCCTCATTCCACTCATCATCGACGGACGCGAGTGCCCGGCTGCCGACGGCAGCAGCTTCGAGCGCCGGGATCCCGTTACCGGAGAGGTCGCCAGCCGTGCGGCGGCGGCCAAGCCTGCCGACGTCCGGACCGCGGTCGCGGCAGCGGAGGCGGCGTTCCGATCCTGGTCGGAAACCGGCCCCGGCGAACGGCGGCGGCTCCTGCTGCGCGCGGCCGACCTGCTGGAAGCGCGGGAGGAGGAATTCGCCGCCGCGATGCTGACGGAGACCGGAGCCACCCGCATGTGGGCCGGTTTCAACGTCCATCTGGCGGCCGGCGTGCTGCGGGAAGCGGCGGCGCTGACCACCCAGATCACCGGGGACGTCATTCCCTCCGACAAGCCGGGCATCCTGTCCCTTGCGGTTCGGCGGGCGGCGGGCGTCGTGCTGGGGATCGCGCCGTGGAACGCTCCGGTCATCCTCGCCGTGCGCGCCATCGCCACGCCGCTGGCCTGCGGCAACACTGTCATTCTCCGTTCCTCCGAACTTTGTCCCGCCACCCACCATCTGGTCGGCCACATCCTCAACGAGGCCGGTTTTCCGCCGGGCGTGGTGACGGTCCTGTCGAACGCCCCGGCCGACGCGCCCGCCGTGGTCGAGGCGCTGATCGCTCATCCGGCCGTGCGACGGGTGAACTTCACCGGATCGACGGGGGTCGGCCGGATCATCGCCAGGCTGGCGGCCGAGCATCTGAAACCCGCGCTGCTTGAATTGGGCGGCAAGGCCCCGCTGATCGTGCTGGACGACGCGGACCTGGATCAGGCGGTCGACGCCGCCATTTTCGGCGCCTTCATGAACCAGGGCCAGATCTGCATGTCCACCGACCGCTTCATCGTGGACGAGGCGGTGGCGGACGGCTTCGTGGCGAAACTCGCGGAACGGGCCGGCGGGCTGTCGGCAGGCGATCCGCGCGGACCGGTTCTGCTCGGCTCCCTCATCGATCCGGCCGCCGCCGACCGGATGGAGACGCTGATCACCGATGCCGTCGGCAAGGGCGCACAACTCGCCGTCGGCGGCCGACGCAGCGGCAGCGTCGTCACCCCGACCATTCTCGATCATGTCCGACCGGGCATGCTGGTCTATGGCGAGGAATCCTTCGGGCCGGTGAAGCCGGTGATCCGCGCCAAGGATACCGAGGATGCCATCCGCATCGCCAACGACACCCCCTACGGTCTTTCCGCTGCGGTGTTCAGCCGGAACACCCAGCGCGCCATGGCCGTGGCCCAGCGTCTCGACACCGGCATCTGCCATATCAACGGACCGACCGTGGCGGACGAGCCGCAAATGCCGTTCGGCGGCGTCAAAGCCAGCGGATACGGCCGTTTCGGTGGAAAGGCCGCGATAGACGCCTTCACCGAGCTGCGCTGGATCACCATCGAAGGTCCGCAGCCCTACCCGTTCTGAATGCCGCGGACAGCCTGACTGATTTCATTGGAGCACCGGAGCATGGCCTTTCTTCGCAACATCTGGTACGTCGCGGCATGGGATCACGAGGTTGCGGACGGCAAGCCTCTGGCCCGGACGCTGCTGAACGAACCCGTCGTGATGTTCCGCAGCTCTCAGGGCGTCCATGCGCTGATGGATCGCTGCCCCCATCGCTTCGCCCCGCTGCATCTGGGCAAACAGGTGGGGAATGCGCTGCAATGCCCCTATCACGGCCTGGAATTCGACGGGTCCGGGGCCTGCACCCGCAATCCGCATGGGGACGGCAGCATCCCCAAGGCCGCAAAGGTCAAATCCTACCCGCTGGTGGAACAGGACAGCATCCTGTGGATCTGGATGGGTGATCCCGAGAAGGCTGATCCGTCCCTGATCCCCCGCTTTGAAAGCCTCGATCCGGAAAGCTGGTACATCGGCAAGGACTATCTGCGGGCGCGGGCGCATTACCAGCTCGAAGTCGACAACATCATGGACTTGAGCCACATCGACTATCTGCACGCCTCGACCTTGGGGAATGGCAACGGCAAGAATGCCGAAACGACGGTGGTCCAGGACGGCAACACCGTTCATTCCCTGCGCCTGAACCGCAACGAAAGGCTGTCGCCCGAACTGGAACGGCGCAACGGCCTGCCGCCGGGAACGCTGGTCGACCGCTGGCTCGATGTGCGATGGGATCCGCCGGGTGTCATGGAACTGGTGGTCGGAAACGCACCGACGGGGTCCGACGATCCGCGGAAGGCCCCCGGCCAGATCCGATATTTCCAGCATCTCTTCAGCCCCGAAACGGAGCATACGGCCCATTACTGGTTCGCCACGAGCCGCAGGAAGGATCTGGGCGCCGAGGGGGAGCGGATCGTCGCCGAGATGATCGTGTTCCTGCGTCAGCCGTTTGAAACCGAGGATCTGCCGATGCTGGAAGCTCAGCAACGCGCGATGGGAGCGGCCGATTTCTGGGAGTTGCGGCCAATTCTGCTGCCCACCGATGCGCCGGGTGTCCGGGCCCGGCGTGTTCTCGACGCGCTGATCAGAGCCGAGCAGAACTCGCTGTCGTCATGATCCCGCTGTGCCCGTCCGCCTTGTGTATGGAACCAGGAGCGAAGAAGAACGCGTCATGACCTTGAACATGCTGGTTGGGAGATTCCGTCGGGAAACGGACGATATCGTTTCCATCGAACTGGTCGATGCCGACGGTCACCCGCTTCCGGCCTTCAGTGCCGGATCCCACATCGACGTCCACATCGGCAACGGTCTGGTCCGACAATATTCGCTGTGCAACTCGCCGGCGGAAACCAACCGTTACGTCATCGGCGTCCTGAAGGATCCGAAGTCGCGCGGCGGGTCGGTCGCCCTTCACGACATGCTGGCCGAGGGCCTGCGGCTGCGGATCGGCGAACCGCGCAACCTGTTCCCGCTCGACGAGACGGCCGACCGCAGCCTGCTGTTCGCCGGTGGCATCGGCATCACACCGATGCTGGCCATGGCCGAACGGCTGAGGATGTTGGGGCGTCCGTTCGAACTGCATTACTGGGGCCGCAGCCTGTCCAGAATGGCGTTCCTCAACCACATCGCGGCATCGGACTTCAAGGACGATGTACGGATCCATTGCGATGATGCGCCGGAAGACCAAAGGGTGGTGCCGGACGACGTCCTTCCCGACCCGGAACCGGGAAGCCATGTTTATGTCTGTGGTCCGCAGGGTTTCATCGACCGCGTCCTCGAGCGCGCGCGCATGCGCGGTTGGCCGGAGTCGCGGCTGCACAAGGAATATTTCGGTTCGGCCGTCAGCGATCCTGCTGATGACGGCGCCTTCACCATACGGATCGCACACACCGGCGCCATCGTCCCGGTAAAGCCCGGTCAGAGCGTCGTCGCTGCGTTGGCGGAGCACGGGATCGAGCTTCCCGTCTCCTGTGAACAGGGGGTCTGCGGCACCTGCCTGACGAGGATTGTCGACGGCATTCCCGATCATCGGGATTCCTATCTCACCGACGACGAACGCGAGGCCAACACCCTGTTCCTGCCTTGCTGCTCCCGTGCAAAATCCGAATGTCTCGTCATCGACATCCGGTGAACCGCCCCAAATTTGCCGGAAATGGTGGTCGGGCCGCTTCCGGCAACTGGTGATCGGAGCCTGAAGCGGCCTCTGTTTCCCGGACAGGCGGATCAGTTTGGGTCGTCCAGGAAGAGGAACGGACCCGATGACAGGGAAACGGAAGCGGCATTCGGCAGAGTTCAAGGCGAAGATGGCGTTGGAAGCGATCCGCGGCGAGCTAACGGCTTCGATGGACGGGCACGGCCGGTGGATGGACAACGGCCTGATCGAACGGCTGTGGCGATCGATTACTACAACGCCAAACGCTCGCACTCCGCACTCGTCGGCAGAACCCCGGCAGAAGCCCACCGGGGCACACGGAACCAGATCAGATTGGCGGCGTGACACGAATCCGAATCAATCTTACTCCAGCCGCTAAACTGCCCGGGAAACGGGGACCACTTCAGCGCCTTGACTGCAAATCGGGTTGTGCGCCAACGTCTGCCCCTATGACTCCCCGACCCATTCAGCCGCTCTCGGCGACGCATGTCAGCGTCTGCGTGCCAAGTCCGGTGATCGTTCCCTCCACCACGTCACCCGGCTGAAGGAATCGCTGATGGTGCGTGCCATTGCCTGCCGGTGACCCGGTGCAGAGGATGTCGCCCGGCAGCAACCGCACCCGGGACGAGACATACTCGATCTGCCGCGCCACATCGAAGATCATGTCGGCGGTGCTGTCGTCCTGCATGACCTGCCCATTGAGCGTGAGCGTGATCCGCAGAGCCTGCGGGTCGGGAACGAAGCGCGCTGGCACGATCCACGGTCCGGTGGGAAGGAATGTCTCCGCGCATTTCGATGACAACCAATCGGTGCCGATCGCCTTGAGGTCCGGCCGGTAGACGCGGTCGCGAACCGTGATGTCGTTCGTCACCACATACCCCGCGACGACCGAAAGAGCCTCGGTTCGCGGGACATTGCGCGCGGGACGGCCGATGACGACGCCCAGTTCCAATTCCCAGTCGGGCTCCGCCGCCCCCTTTGGCAGAATGATACGGTCATAGGGACCGGTCACCGCCGACGGCAGCTTGACGAACGCGTAGGGAGTGCCGGTTCGCGCCCGCTCGTCCATCATGCTCAGCGCCCGCGCCAAGCGCTCTTCGGACGTCAGACCTTCGGCGGCGGGATCGGGCTGTTTCGCGCTGAGTTCCGCCACATGCCTGCGGTAATTCGCACCGCTGCAAAAGATCTGGCGCGGCCGGAGCGGCGCTTCGAGCCGGACGTCGGCGAGATCGATCGCTCCGGCTGTCGGCGGCGCCGCCATGATCGCCGACAACGTCCCATCCACCTCATCCCATGCCTCGAAGATGGCGAGGGTGTTGCCAAATCCGGCAAGGCCGGGAAGGCTGGCGATGTCCCATACCCGATCATCCTGAATCACGCAGGCGAAGCTGCGCCCGCGGTATGTAGCCGTGCCGATGGCGTGGTGTTGTGACACGATTGATCTCCGCTCTGAACTCTATGAAGCCGTGGTCTGTCCCGCCTGCGGCGATGCCGCTGAACGGATCCCGTTCAGGCTTGTTTCACCGCATGAAAGCTCACCACTCGCCACGCCCCGTTTTCCAACGCCCAGACCTGCGTGACGAAGCTGTTGACCCCGATTTTCTCATCGGTGTCGCGCCGCCCAACCAGATTGGTCATGGGGCCGGTGACGATCGCAACGGTCTCGGCCGGAACACGGACCAGCAGATCGCCCCGCCGCACGTCGTAGAACCGCAGGAAGCGGCCGGCGTGCTCAAGCAGCTGGTCCTTTCCATGCACGATCCCGGTGGTGTGGACATGCACCAGATCATCCGCCATCAATTCGTCGAGCGTGGCGATGTCGTCCGCAACGAGCGCCGCACAACGGCGCGCCTCCTGCTTCAGAACCGCCGCTTCAATCACGCGCCGCGCCTGTTCGCTCACTGCCATTCGCTGCCCTTTCAGCGCCCGCCTTTGGACGGCGGACCGCCATCGTTCGTTCGTGTCTTGGAAGAAAGCCGCCTGCCGCCGCGGAAAGCCGCAACGGTCGACAGCTTCAGCGATGCCCCTTATGGTCCTTGCGCGCCGGCGTGACGCCGTCGACATAGCTCACGTCCCACGGCGCCTCATCGAAAATCCAGGGCTGCAGGTTGTGCATGAAGGTCATGGTGCCGAACGCTGCATCCCAACTGCGCGGAACCCAGCTGTCGTCAAGCATGTCACTGTCGCAGCCATATTCTGCCTCGCCGCCGGCAGGACATGGAAGATAGAGGAAGATGGCGCTGGCGATGCGATGACGCCCGAGGCCCCAGGTCGATTTCTGCCAGCCCCGGCGCTCCATGACGTTGGCGCCGACCATCACCTCGTCGATGTCCTCGACGCCGAAGTTGGCATGATTGAAGCGTATCATCCCGTCCAGGCCGGGAAACGGCAGGTCGGATTTCAGCCAATAGATCGAGTGGTGATCCTTCGTGCCGGGAGCCCGGGCGAAGATCCCGAATCCCCGCTGGATGTCGGACAGACGGAACTGCAGCACGTCGTGATACCACTGCCAGCTGGCCTGAGGATCCGGCACTTGGTAAACGACGTGCTGGATCGTCTTCGGACTGGCTTTCAGCTTCCACTTGCGCAGTTGGTTGAGGCGATGGATCGATCCCAGGCTGTTCACCGGATCGGGGGCGCCAAACACCGTTCGCTTCGGGTAGACACGGATCCCGGCCGGAATCCCATCGCAGTCAAGGAAATGCGCCGTGCCATCGCCATCGATCGAAACCTCGGTCACGGCGCGCAGACGGGCGACGATCCGGTCATGGTGCTTCTGATCGGGAACACCCCAGATCACTTTCTGGACACCATAGCCGACAAGCCGCTGCCCCTCGGTCACCGCATCCGCCAACGGCCGGATGACGACGCTCGACCCCTCCTCCAGTTCGAACAGGGCGGCCTTGCCGTCGGCGCTCACCAGAGGCAGGCCGAAATCGGTGAAATAGCGGGTGCAGAGTGGTACGTCTTCCACCCCGTAGATGATCGTCTCGATCCCATTGATGCCGGACAATTCGCCTCTCCCCAAATTCTGCCAATCGCTTCAATAGTCCGCGGACAAGGCACGGCTGGCCGCGCCCATCAACTCGCCGAGCCGGGTGGCTGGTCCGCGTGCCAGCTGGTGGGCTCCGATGGCCAGGCTGCTCTCCACCACAATCCGGCAGCGCTCGTAGCGGCGACCGGTGAAGGCCGCGAGTGCGGCCGGGACATCGCTCCCGGAGCGTTCCAGCTCCTCGCCCAGCACCATCGCGTCCTCCACCGCCGATCCGGCGCCGGAGGCGAGGTGCGGCGTGGTGGCGTGGGCGGCGTCGCCGATCAGCACCACGCGCCCGCTGTGCCAGGGGGGCGGCTGAAGCGCGGCCTCCAACGGGCGATAGACGATCGAACTGGACATGCTCACGCTGTCGCGGATGGCGGCGACGGCACCGCCGAAATCGGCCAGCAGCTTGCGGACCATGGCTGGCTGTTCGGTCGGCTCGACCCATCGGCGGTCGGGATCCGGGCTGAGGATGAACAGGTAGACCTCGTCCCTCGACACCGCGTTGATGCCGACAAGATTCTCGTGCCCGACATAGAACTGCGTGCGGGTGAACCCCTCCGGCCGCTTGGCCACGATGCGCCAGCTGCCCTGCCCGTTCGGCGTCGGCGTCACTGCGTTGGCGAACAGCATGGACCGGGTCTTGGAGTAAATCCCGTCCGCCGCCACCGCCAGATCGAAGGACTGCGTCATCCCGTCGGTGAAGGTCACGTCAACCCGGTCGGGCTGGTTGACGATCCGATCCGCACCGACCCCCAGCACGACATCCACGCCCAGCCGGAGGACTTCGCTGGACATGATCTTGTGAAGCGCCGGCCTCATGATCCCGCCCGCCGCCGGCAGCCCCGGCTCCAGTTCGGGATCGTCGAACCGATGGATCGGCGCACCGCTGTAATGAAAGAGTTCGTGCCCGATCACGCAGGCGCCCTGCTCCATGATCCTGTCGAACAGGCCAAGCCGGCGGAAGGCGCGGAATGTGGGGGCCGTGACGGTGATGCCGGCGCCGTAGACCCGCCAGTGGGGGTCGATGTCGATCAATTTGACGGTATGGCCAAGCTGGCGGAGACGAATGGCCGTCGCCATCCCGCCAACACCGCCCCCGATGATGAGTACCGAGCTCAATGACGTTTCTCCCGTTGAATTTTTTACGAAGCGTCAGGCGCTCCGGTCCGTTTGCAGCCCCAGCAGCCTGGCGGCATTGAGCCCGAGGATGCGGTCACGGACCTCCGGCTCCAGGCCGGCATGGAAGGCCAGCGGGTCAGGCTCGGCCATGTCGAAGGGATAGTCCGTACCCAGGCACAGCCGCTCCGGTCCATGCACGCGCAGCAGCGCGTCGAGTTGGCTGCGGTCGAACACCAGGGTGTCCAGCCAGACCTGCCGGAGATAATGCGAAGGCTCGTGCGCGATGTGGGTCCGGCATTCCGGCCGCACCCGCCAGGCGTGATCCATCCGTCCCCAATAGCTAGGGAGGTATCCGCCGCCATGGGCCACGCAAAGCCTCAGCCCTGGATGGCTGTCGAGCACGCCGCCGAAAATCAGGTGGGAGAGCGCGATGGTCGCTTCGAGCGGATTCCCGATTATGTTGTTGAGGTAGTATTCCGTCAGCCTCTCGCCATGCGTGAAGCCAAGCGGATGCAGGAACACGAGAATGCCCAGCTCCTCGGCCGCCGCGAAGAAGGGACGGAATTCCGCATCGGCGAGTTCCCGTCCGTTCACGTTTGAATTGATCTCCACCCCGCGAAAGCCGAGCTCCGTCACGCAACGGCGCATTTCGGCAATCGCCATCTCCGTGTTCTGCAAAGGCACATTGCCGAGCGCCACAAACCGGTCCGGATGCGATGACACGGCCTCTGCCAAGCCATCATTGACCATCCGGCTGAGTTCGCGGCCCAGCTCCGGCGGCGTGAAATAGAAGTACTGGCCCGGCGAGGGGCTGATCGCCTGGACATCGATGCCCAGGCGATCCATGTCGGCCAGCCGCTCCTCCGTGCCATGCAGCCGGGAGGCGATGGCGGCGAACATGCTGCCGTTCACCGCCTGCGACGCGGAAGACGTGAACGGCATCGCCGCCGGGGCGTCGGGAAGAACCTCCCGCAGACGCGCGTCAGCCCGCCGGACGGCGAGATGGCAATGAATGTCGACGACCAGCGACTGGCCGTTCCGACGCACGATCGGGTGGTCGTTCTCGTGGGCACAGCGGTCACAGCGGTGAAAGCTGCCTGTCATGGCCATCCCCGGCGATCTGGTTGCGGTCCGCTGAGGCTAGCCGCCGCCCGCCGAAGCATGAACGCGTTTCTTCGGATAGAACCTATCGGTGAGACTGATTGCTTTTTCCCGGATCAATTGGTCAACTCGAACGGTTCGCGGCCATCGCAGGGGAAAGACGTGCGTTTCGACGGGCTGGACCTCAATCTCCTTGTTGTGTTCGACGCCCTGATCGAGGAAAGCTCGGTTTCCGGAGCCGCAAGGCGACTGAACATGAGTCAGTCGGCCATGAGCGGTTCGCTGGCACGTCTTCGTCAGTTCTTCGGCGACGACCTGCTGGTGCAGGTGGGCAACAAAATGATGCCCACCGAAACCGGCCTCGAACTGGCCGGCCGGGTGCGCGAGGTCCTGACCCTGGTCCGCGCGACGATCACCACGCCGATCGGGTTCGACCCCGCGACGGTGGAACGGCAGTTCCGCATCGTGGCTTCGGACTATGTGTACGACGTGATGCTGGCCGAAATTCTGCGGAACGTGAGGAAGGTCGCGCCGAGGCTGACATTCGATCTCGCCACGCCGACGGCCCACCATGCGGAATGCTTCCAGCGTGGTGAAGTCGATCTGTTCATCACGATCGACGACTATCTGTTCGACGATCACCCGGCCCGCTTCCTGTTCGAGGACCAGCTTGCGGTAATCGCATGGAACGGGGCACCGGCACGCGACGGCACTCTGACGATGCAGGAGTTTCTCGAACGCCCCTGTGTGGACATCTGCTTCGGCCCTGGGCGCGCGCCCGCCTTCGTCCAGCGACTGATCGGCGGCACCGACCTCAAGGTGAACGTCGAAGTCAGGGTCGACAACTTCAACTCGGTGGTCGCCTCGGTCGTCGAAACCGATCGCATCGCGCTGCTCAATCGTCTCCATGCTTTCCATTTCGGCCGGCTGTACCCGCTTGCCGTCTACCCGCTGCCGATGCCTGCACCGCGCATCCGTGAGAATGTCCAATGGCATTCGAAGCGCCGGAGCGACGCAGGGGTGCAGTGGCTCAAGGACAGGATTGTCGAGGGTGTGCACCGGCATACGGCAGCCGCCCCGTGAGCCTCTTCCGCAACGGCGGAAAGCCGGCGGAGTCGGCTGCCTTCCCGGCCATCCGCCACGGGTTTCCCTTCTGCGACGGAGGGGCGGTCCGCTATATCGGCTCAGTGTCCGACATAGCGTGCGGCGGCACGCCGTAGCGGCGCTTGAAGGCGTCGCGAAAAAGCCGCATCGGACGCATAGGCGAGATCGAAAACCAGCCGGGTCAGGTTGGGCCGCGGCTGCAGGATGCTCTCCGCGGCCAGATGCATCCGTCATTGCGACAGATATTCGATCGGCGAGACTTCGACGAGCTCGACGAAGCGCGTGGCGAAGATCGTTCGCGACAGTCCGGCTGAGCGTCACCTCGCAGGGCACCAGCATGAACGCCCGCAACCTGCTGTCATGGGAATGGGTCACGCCCCAGGGCGACATCATGTGCGGCGGCACCGCCGGTTCCGGTTGTGGTTGGTTCGCCAACGATGGACCCGGCCCCGGCGTGCGCGGCGTGATTCGCGGCTTCTGCGTGGCGGCCGGCAGACTGGGGGGCTTCACCAGGATCGGCTACAACGCTACATCCGTCAGGTGAAGAACCGGCTCGATCCCGGCAATGCGTCGCGGTCCAACGAATATGTCCTTCCCGTCGTGCCGAAGCCGGGGCGACCGCGCTGCCGATGCTGAAGCCGGTGATCCTGTCCCGCCCGGTGCTCGGGCTGATGTCCCGCGTGGTCGGCCCAAGGGCATGTGACCGCGGGGGCGCGGAGCGGTGGTTTATCCGTCCAGGTGATAGGACCCATCGGCAGGAAAGATTTCACGCCCACCAAACAGCTTTGTAGGCTGATGGTATGACGGTCGCACAACAAGACGGCCGCAGGACTCGAAGATCGGCGTTTCCGCCGCTTGCCAACAACAATTGAGTTCGACCGCCATGGCCGCCGCTGCCGGCCATGCGCGGGACCGCGTCCTTGGGAGGGTGCAAGATGTCCGATGCCGTGGTGCGGGTGGTGCCGTCGCGCGCCGCCACCGCGCAATCCGTATCCTTGATTCTGCCGGTCATCCTGCCGGTTATGGCGGCGGTTCTCGTCGCTCCGGTCATTCCCGACATCAGCCGGGCCTTCGCCGCCGTTCCGAACGCCGGGCTGCTGGTCCCGGTCGCCATCACCATTCCGGCACTGATGCTGGCCCTGTTCTCGCCGCTCGCCGGATGGCTGGCCGACCGGTTCGGGCGCAAGCGCCTGCTGGTCGCCGCCCTGCTGGCCTATGCGGTGTGCGGCGTGGCGCCGATCTGGCTCGACCATCTGCCGGCGATCATCCTGAGCCGGGCGTTGCTGGGGATTTGCGAAGCGGCGGTGATGACCTGTTCGACCGCGCTGATCTGCGATCACAACCAGGGGCGCGAGCGCGCCCACTGGCTGGCGATGCAGTCGATGATGGCTTCCCTGTCCTCGATCCCGCTGATCGTGATCGGCGGGCTGTTGGGCGAACAGAACTGGCGGACACCTTTCGCCATCTATGGTCTGGCGGCCCTCATCGTCCCGGCGATCCTGCTGCTGGTGGAAGAAGCACCCAGGGAGGCCGGCAACCCGGCCGGGAGCATCGCCGTTTTCCCACGGCGACGCTTCGCCATCATTGGTCTGCTCGCCCTGGCCGCGAGCCTGCTGTTCTACATCATGCCGATCCAGATCGGCTTTCTCCTGGCGATGCAGGGCATCACCTCGCCCCAGAAGATCGGATTGGCGACTGCCACCGGCAGCCTCGCCATTCTCGCCGGCTCAATGATTTTTCGCCGGCTTCCGCGCAAGGGGACGATGCCGGCTGCCGCCACCTTTGCCTGCATGGGGGCGGGACTGCTGACGATGGTTCTGGCCCGGGATTTCGCGGGAGTGGTCGCCGGTGCGGTCCTGCATGGGTTCGGCTGGGGCATCGCTCTGCCGCTGCTGCTGACAATGGCGATGGCCGGGCTACCCTTCGATCTGCGCGGACGCGGCACCGGTGTCTTCATGGGCGCGGTGTTCATCGGCCAGTTTCTCAGCCCGCTCGGCGTGGCCGCCATCGACGGTGTCCTCGGCGGTCTGGTACCTGCCATTAAGGTCTTCGCCATCCTGTCTCTCCTGCTGGCCGTCGCGGCTGCCGTGAGCCTGCGCGAGACGCAAACAGACGATTGAGCGGCCACCGGTCATTGCATCCCTCTGCGGGACCTTTCCTACGGACGACGCACCGGTTCCGGTGTGCGGTGTCGAACGGGAGACCCGTGCCGGCTCCCGGCCCCCAAACCGTCCGCCAGGACGGGAGGGGAAAAGAAAATCCGAAGATAACGAATAGAAGATACAGGAAGGAAGCGATGACATATTTTCCCGGTTCACAGATCGCCCGTCAGATCACAGCCGTTGCCGTCGCGGCATTGTCCGGGGTTCTGGCCTTGTCGGCCGCATCCGCCTGGGCGACCGAAGGCGGAACCTCGTCCTACCTGGGGGGCTCCTCGCAGTTCTACGGCGCGGGCTTCCCGCCGATCCCCGGCACCTACATGCTGTCGCAGTCCAACTATTACAGCGCAAATCGCCTCAATGACGGCAACGGCAACAGGATCCCCATCGATTTCTCGATCAGGACCTATTCGGAAACCATCCGTATCCTGCATATCACCGACCTCAAGCTCGCGGGCGCGGATGTCGTAACCCAGCTGGTGGTGCCGCTGGTTCACGGCAACCTCAGCGTCATGGGCCACGGAGACACCCAGACCTCGGTCGCCGATATGACCGGCACCCTTGCGCTGACCTGGCATTTCGGCCCCCACAGCGTGGTGACCGGCCTGGATTTCACCGGCCCCACCGGTCGCTACAAGAAAGAGAACGCGCTCAACATCGGCACCAACCACTGGTCACTCCAGCCGACGCTCGGCTACAAATACTTCGATCCGGAAGGATTCGAACTCTCCGTCGTGCCCCGGCTGGTTTTCAACACCAAGAACACGGCAACCGATTACACCTCCGGCAACGAGCTGTATGTCGACTACGCGGTCGGCTGGAATTTCGGTCCGACAAAGGTCGGTCTGGTCGGTTACGCCTATCAGCAGTTCACCGACGACAAAGGGCAGGGCGTCGGCTCCGACGGCAATCGGGGCAAGGCCTTCGCCATCGGCCCGTCGCTGACCTACAGTTTCACCCCCGCACTGCATGTCAGCGGGTCCTGGCAGCGCGAACTGGTGGCCGAACATCGGACCCAGGGCAATGCTCTGTGGGTGAATTTCGGCTTGAAGCTATGACCGTTTCAACGAGGACGCGGTTTATGACTTCGCCGCATGAGGGAGCCGGCGAAAGCCCGCTGTTCCGCCTGGACGGTCACGTGATGGCCCGTCACCGGCGCCAACCGCGGCATCGGGCTGGCGGTGGCGGCGCAGGCGGCACTCGCCCCGAGCGGCGGTCGTGCTGTCCAGCAAGGATGCGCGGCCTGTGAAGCTGCGGCAACCGGACAGCGCGGCCGGGGCCTGACCGCTCTGGCCATCGCCTGCGACGTGAGCTGGTGGCTGTCGAACACCATGGACGGCAAATTCTGTATTGAGGCCGTGGAGGAAGCGACGACACACCACGGCCGGCCGGACATCCTCAACACCGATCAGGGCAACCAGTTTACCTGCCTGTGCTTTACCGGCCTCTCGACCGCGGCCGGCATTCGGGTGTCGCTGGACGGGCACGGCCGGTGGATGGACAACGCCTTCATCGAACGGCTTTGGCGATCGATGAAGTACGAGTGCGTCTATCGAGACCGGCAGCGAGGCCAGAGCCGGGATCGGCCGCTGGATCGAATACTGCGACGCCGATCGCCCCCACTCGGCACTCGGCGGCGGAACCCCGGCAAAGGCCCACGAGGGCACATCGAACCGGATCAGATCAGAGGCATGACAGGAACCAGACGCAAGCTCATTTCAGCCCCCGATCTGTCCGGGAAATGGGGACCAGCTCAGCCGCCCTGGAAAAAACCGCCGCCAAGCACCCTGTTACAGACCGTTACGCAAAGGCCGGCGGCAGACATCGGCGGGTTACAGTCAAGCCATAGCATTCCCGGCACAGACCCCAAAGTCGCCAGTTTCAAAAGGAATGCTCTCAAATGATTGGCCAGTCGCATGATTGTGCCAGACCGCTGCCCCTGGAGGAAAGCGGTCTGTTTTCCGTTCATCCAGGACGGTTGCCGGTGCTTGGCGTCGGCGCATTGCTTCTGCTTCTTTCCGCCTGCCAGGAAACCGCCCATCAGGCCGGCGGTTCAGCCCAGGGTGCCCCGTCGGCACCGCCGCCGGGAGTGACCACGGTGGTCCTGCACCCCCATCCGGTTCCGGTGGTGACAGAGTTGCCCGGCCGGGTCACCGCCTTCCAGACCGCCGAGGTGCGGCCGCAGGTCGGCGGCGTGATCCGCGACCGGCTGTTCACCGAAGGGCAGCCGGTGACGGCTGGACAGCCGCTCTACCAGATCGATCCGGCCAGCTATCAGGCGGCGCTCAACAGCGCCATCGCCGCCCAGCAGAAGTCGGAGGCAGCGACCGCGTCGGCGCAGCTGACCGTCAACCGCTACCAGCCGCTGGCAAAGGAAAAGGCGGTCAGCCAGCAGGATCTGGACACCGCGGTCGCCACGCTGCGCCAGGGACAGGCCGATGTCGCCGCGGCGAAGGCGAATGTCGAAACCGCGCGCATCAATCTGGAATACACCAAGGTGCGCTCGCCCATCTCCGGCCGCACCGGCCGCTCGTCGGTCACCCCCGGCGCGCTGGTCACCGCCGGCCAGACCACCTCGATGGTCACCGTGACGCAGCTCGATCCCATCTATGTCGACGTGACCCAGCCAAGCTCCGCCCTGCTCGGCCTGCGGCGCGATCTGGCGGCGGGCCGCATCCAGGGTGCCGCCGGTCAGGCCGAGGTCCGGCTGGTGCTGGAGGATGGGCGCGAGTACGACCAGCCCGGCACTCTGCAATTCTCCGAGGTGACCGTCGACCAGACCACCAGCTCGGTCACCCTGCGCGCTGTCTTCCCCAACCCGGACGGGCTGCTGATGCCCGGCATGTATGTGCGGGAAAAGCTGCGGCAAGCCATCGACCCCAAGGCCTTCCTGGTCCCGCAGCAGGCGGTCGCCCGGGATTCCCGTGGGCAGGCCATCGTCCAGGTGATCAGGGCCGACGGCAGCGCGGAGGCGCGGCCGGTGACGGCCGACCGCACCCAGGGCAGCAAATGGGTGGTCACCGACGGCCTGTCCGACGGCGACCGCGTGGTGGTCGAGGGGCTCCAGAAGATTCGCCCCGGCATGAAGCTGGCAGCGACCGACCTTACCGAGGAGCAGTTCGACCAGCGTGCGGTGGCGGCGCTGCCCTCCTCCACCCAGCCGGCCCGTTAGGAGACCGCCCATGGCCCGTTTCTTCATCGACCGGCCGGTCTTCGCCTGGGTGCTGGCCATCGTCATCATGCTAGCCGGCCTTCTCGCCCTGCGGACGCTGCCGGTAGCGCAATACCCGTCGGTGGCGCCGCCCGCCATCTCGGTCTCCGCCAGCTATCCCGGCGCGTCGGCCGAGACCGTGCAGAACACCGTCGTCCAGCCGATCGAGCAGCAGCTGAGCGGCCTCGACAACCTGCTCTACTTCTCGTCGGAATCGAACAAGGACGGCAGCATCACCGTTACCCTGTATTTCGCCCAGGGCACCAACCCCGACACCGCCCAGGTGCAGGTCCAGAACAAGGTGACGCTGGCCGAATCCCGCCTGCCGGAAACGGTGCGCAACCAGGGCATCCGCGTCGCCAAGGCGACCAAGAATTTCCTGATGGTCGTTGGGTTCTATTCGACCGACGGCAGCCTGTCGTCGAACGACCTGTCCGATTTCGTCGCCTCCTCCATCCAGGATCCGCTGAGCCGCACCGCCGGCGTCGGCGATTATCAGCTGTTCGGCGCCCAGTATGCGATGCGCATCTGGCTCGATCCCGACAAGCTCAACAAATACGCCCTGATGCCGTCCGACGTGCAGAGCGCCATCACGGCCCAGAACGTCCAGATCGCCTCGGGCGAACTCGGCGCCCTGCCGTCCCGGCCGGGGCAGCAGCTGAACGCCACCGTCATCGGCCCGTCCTATCTGCAAACGCCGGGGCAGTTCGGCAAGATCCTGCTGAAGGTGCAGTCCGACGGCTCCCAGGTTCTGTTGCGCGACGTCGCGACGATCGAGCTGGGCGGCGAAAACTATACGATGAACACCCGCTACAACGGCATGCCGGCGGCGGGCATCGCGGTCAAGCTGGCCAGCGGCGCCAACGCGCTGAACACCGCCACCGCGGTGCGCCAGACCATCGAATCGCTGCGCCCGTCCTTCCCGACCGGCGTCGAGGTGACCTATCCCTACGACACCACGCCCTTCGTCCAGCTGTCGATCGAAGAGGTGGTGAAGACGCTGGTCGAAGCCATCGTGCTGGTCTTCCTGGTGATGCTGCTGTTCCTGCAGAACATCCGGGCGACGCTGATCCCGACCATCGCGGTTCCCGTCGTGCTGCTCGGCACCTTCGCCGTGCTGGCGGCCTTCGGCTATTCCATCAACACGCTGACCATGTTCGGCATGGTCCTGGCCATCGGCCTGCTGGTCGACGACGCCATCGTCGTCGTCGAGAATGTCGAGCGCGTGATGGAGGAGGAGCATCTGTCGCCGCTGGAGGCGACGCGCAAGTCGATGGACCAGATCACCGGCGCGCTGGTCGGCGTCGCCATGGTGCTGGCCGCCGTCTTCCTGCCGATGGCCTTCTTCGGCGGTTCGACCGGCGTGATCTACCGCCAGTTCTCCATCACCATCGCCACCTCGATGCTGCTGTCGGTCGGCGTCGCCATCGTCTTCACCCCGGCGCTCTGCGCCACGCTGCTGAAGCAGCCCGACCATACCAAGACCTCGCGCGGCTTCTCCGGCTGGTTCAACCGCAACTTCGACCGCGGCAACCGGGCCTATGTGCGCGGGCTGGGCGGCGTGCTGAAGCGGCCCCTGCGCTTCCTGCTGGTCTATGGCCTGATCGTCGCCGGGTTGGCGGTGGTGTTCCTGCGCATCCCGACCTCCTTCCTGCCGGACGAGGATCAGGGCGTGATGTTCATCCAGGTCACAACCCCACCCGGCGCCACGCTGGAGCGGACCGAACAGGCGCTGGGCCAGGTGCGCGACTATCTTCTCAAGGACGAAGGCGCCCTGGTGCGGTCGGTCTTCACCGTGTCGGGCTTCAACTTCAGCGGCCGCGGCCAGAATTCTGGCATCGCCTTCGTCAGCCTGAAGGACTGGTCCGTCCGTCCGGGCGCGGCGAGCAAGGTCCAATCCCTGGCGGGCCGGGTCATGGGGCGCTTCGCCGGCTACAAGGACGCCATGATCTTCGGCTTCGCCCCGCCCGCCATCAGCGAGCTGGGCAACGCCACCGGCTTCGATTTCGAACTCCTAGCGCGCAGCGGCGTGACGCACGAGGAACTGATTGCCGCGCGCAACCAGCTGCTGGGAATGGCGGCGCAGAGCCCGCTGCTGATGGCCGTCCGCCCCAACGGGCTGAATGACGAGGCGCAATACCGTCTGGTCATCGACTGGCCGCATGCCAAGGCCCTGGGGCTGTCGGTGGGCGACGTGACCAGCACCATCTCGTCGGCCTGGGGACAGAGCTACGTCAACGACTTCCTCGATCGCGGCCGCATCAAGCGCGTCTACATGCAGGGCAACGCCGACTCCCGCTCCGATCCGGGCGACCTGGCGCGCTGGTTCATCCGCAACTCCAGCGGCTCGATGATCCCGCTGTCGGCCTTCGCCCATGCCGAATGGACCTATGGCGCGCCCAAGCTGGAACGCTACAACGGCAGCGCGTCGATGGAGATCCTGGGTCAGGCCGCCCCCGGCCAGAGCAGCGGTACCGCCATGGCGGAAATGGCACGGCTCGCCTCGCAGCTGCCGCCCGGCATCGGCTTCGACTGGACCGGCACCTCGTACGAGGAACGGCAATCGGGCGCGCAGGCCCCGGCGCTCTATGCGCTGTCGCTGCTGGTCGTGTTCCTCTGCCTGGCGGCGCTGTACGAGAGCTGGTCGATCCCGGCGGCGGTGCTGCTGGTGGTGCCGCTCGGCGTCTTCGGCGCGGTGATGGCAACCTGGGGCCGCGGCTTGTCGAACGACGTCTATTTCCAGGTCGGCCTGTTGACCACCATCGGCCTGTCGGCCAAGAACGCCATTCTGATCGTCGAGTTCGCCAAGGAAAGCTTCGACCGGGGCCAGACGCTGGTGGAGGCGGCCATCGGCGCCGCGGGCCAGCGGCTGCGGCCGATCCTGATGACCTCGCTGGCCTTCACGCTGGGCGTGGTGCCCCTCGCCATCGCCAGCGGGGCCGGCTCGGGCGGGCAGAACGCCATCGGCACGGCGGTGGTCGGCGGCACGGTGGCCGCCACGCTGCTGGCCCTGATCTTCGTTCCGATCTTCTTCGTCGTCGTGCTGAAGCTGTTCCGCGTGAAGCCGTCCCGGCTGGCGCAGTCCGCCGAAGCGGCGGCATCCCCTTCAATAGGCCCCGACGCGCTGGCCGACGGCCATCGTTGAGCAGCGGTGACAAGACCATGACCCACAGATTGATTCCCTTCGCCGCCCCTCTCGCCGCTCCCATCGCCGCCGCGCTGCTGCTGGCCGGCTGTTCGCTGGTGCCCGACTTCGCCCTGCCCGACCCGCCGGTTCCGGCCGCCTGGCCGGACGGGCCGGCCTACCGGACCCCGCCCGCCACATCCGTATCCGCCACGGCGCCCGCGGGCGCCGATCCGGCGCGCTCCGCCGACGCCATCGGCTGGCGCGAGGTGATGCGCGATCCCAAGCTGCAAAAGCTGATCGAGACCGCGCTGGCGAACAACCGCGACCTGCGTGTCGCCATGCTCAACGTCCAGTCGGCGGAGGCCGATTACCGCGCCCAGCGCGGCGACCTGTTCCCGACGATCTCCGGCAGCGGGTCCGCCAGTTGGTCGCGCGTGCCGGCCGCGACGACATCCGCCGGCTCGGCGCTGGGCAAGACGGCGGGGGTGGAATCGCGCTCCTACAGCGCCGGGATCGGCTTCACCTCTTACGAACTGGATCTGTTCGGCCGCGTGCGCGCGCTGACCGAACAGGCGTTCGAGCAGTATCTCGGCTATGACGAGACGCGGCGCAGCACCCAGATCTCGCTGGTGGCGCAGGTGGCGACCGGCTATCTGACCCTGCTCGCCGACCGTTCGCTGCTGGAGCTGACCCGGCAGACGCTGGACAGTCAGAACGCCTCCTATCAGCTGACGCGCAAGAGCTTCGATGCGGGCAACGCCACCGAACTGACCCTGCGGCAGGCGCAGACCTCGGTGGACAGCGCGCGGGCCAATCTCGCGCTCTACACCCGGCAGGTGGCGCAGGACGAGAATGCGCTGGCCCTGCTGCTGGGCCAGCCCCTGCCGCCGGAGATCGCCTCCGGCGCATCGCTGGATGCCCAGCCGGTGCTGACCGACCTGCCGGCGGGCCTTCCCTCCAGCGTCCTGCTGCGCCGCCCGGACGTGATGGCGGCCGAGCACAATCTGCGGGCGGCCAACGCTGACATCGGGGCGGCCCGCGCCGCCTTCTTCCCGTCGCTGACGCTGACCGCCAAGGCCGGCACCGCCTCCTCCGGCATCCAGTCGCTGTTCGGCGCCGGCTCCTCCAACTGGAGCTTCGCCCCGTCGCTCAGCATCCCGATCTTCTCGGCCGGCGTGAACGAGGCGAACCTCGACCTTGCCAAGGCCAGGAAGGACATCCAGGTGGCGACCTACGAGAAGACGGTGCAGACCGCCTTCCGCGAGGTGGCAGACTCGCTGGCCGCCCGCAGCACCTATGACGACCAGATCGCGGCGCAGCAGTCCCTCGTCGATGCCTACGCCCGTTCCTACCAGCTGTCGGAGATGCGGTTCCGCAGCGGCGCCGACAATTACCTGACGACCCTGGATGCGCAGCGCTCGCTCTATTCGGCACAACAGACGCTGATCTCGCTGAAGGCCGCGAGGCTGGAGAATCTCGTCACCCTCTACAAGGTCCTGGGCGGAGGCTGGCAGTAGGGCTTCCGGCACCGTCACCTCGTTGGCACCGACCATGCTGGCTGGCGCCGTTCGCCACGGATAGCCAGAGACCGGTGCCTCAGGCGGTTAGCGGCGCACCGGCACCCTCAACCCAGGCAGTGGAGGCTTGGGCGCGGGCTGCGCGACTGTCGGAGACGGGACGGTTGGTGTGGCGGAGGTGAAAGAGGTTGGCGATCGGGTCATAGATAGACAGAAAGCGCTGTACCTGTCGGTGCGATTTGACGCGCCTCATCTGCCGCTCGCGTCGTCGGGTTGGCTGATGCGGTTTTCGGCTAGGTTGTTGATGCCCTTGTGTGAGGGTGCTCCACCCCCCGCATGATGGTCAGCTTGACCGATCGCCTGCACCGGTTGATGGTCGAGTTGGAGGCGAAGGTCGGGTCGTTGGAAGCAGCACTGGCCTCCCCTCCCCCGCCACCGGCACCCCTGCCCGACAATTTGGCGGCCCTCTATCGGGAGCGGATCGCCGAGCTGGCGGCGACACTGGAGAACCCGGACCACTGGCTGGATCGAAGCGCATGACCGGCTGCGCCTGCTGATCGAGCGGGTGACGGTCGTTTCAGCACTCCCGATGCCCGCGACGACGCGCTCGAGTTGGAGGGCGACTTGTGGTGGCGTTGCTCAGCCTCGGACTGAGCCCAAATGCAGCGAAGGCCGGCGCTGCGGGAGCGGCCGGCCTTTGCGATCAGGTCCGTTCGGTAATGGTGGTTGCGGGGGCGCGAAGCCACCGAGAATTGACTCTGCCGCCGGTAGATGTTTAATGCCGTCAGTCGAGCGATGCATCGCCTATAAATTTTGAAGACGACCGCTGAGCTGTCCCCGATATTCAGGTCAGCTCAGTCGATTATGCTGCGCCCGTACGGCCGCCAAGTCCTCCGAAGCCCGGACGCGAAGCCTTCCAGCGACGTTCCGGCGGGCGGCAGCCAGCCAGTCATCGAGGGACCGGCGCTCAGCGTGTCCAGGGACGTCCTGCGCCGGCTCGTAGGCTACAAGTCGCACATCAACATCGACAGCCGGGTGTGGGCGGACAGCGCCTACCGTTCAGAAGCCAACAAAGCGGCTATCGCGGAGGCGGGACGCCGCAGCACGGTGCATTTCCGAAAAGCCGAAGGGGCGGCCGACACCGGGGCTGCACCATCGGCCTCGCTCGCGCAATGGTGGAGTTCTGGATCGCCAACCTCGCGTACAATTTCCGACGTCTGATCTGGCTTGAGAAGCGAACTACGCACGTATATCACCGATAGCGCCGCATATTTCCGCCATTTTTTGGGCTAAATCGGGATTTCAGTCTCCAAAGAACGCTTCTTTTCCACGAGCGCGGGTCTTTCGCTGCCCTCAACGCGCGTGCAGAGGTGGTTTATCGAGGTGTTCAGTTGGCAGGGTTCCAGATCTGGACGGATGAGGTGGAACCCTGAGTTGCTTGACCAGCCTTGGCAGAGGATCCGGGTAGAGGATCATCAAGCGGTTCCCGACTCCACGGACCGGTCCGTCAGGGCGTGTCGTATGGCAGTCAGCAAAGGCTCCGGGCTCAGTGGCTTGTGCAGCAACAGGAAGCCGCTGGCGCTCGCCTCCCGGATGCGCGCGGGCGAGGTGTCTCCGGTCAGAAGGATTCCGGGCAGCCGGGCGGCGAAATGCCGCTCCAGCCGGCGGATTGCCGCCGATCCGGTTTCTGTGCCCTTCAGCCGGAAATCGGCGATGACCAAATCCGGTACCCCGTTCCCCAACCGCTCCACCGCCGTGTCGCCATCGGATGCAGCCACCACATCGTAGCCCAATTCATGGAGGAAGGCGGCGACCCCGTCGAGAACGGTCGGATCGTCGTCGATCACCACCACCCGCTCGCCGTTGCCGCCGTCGGATACGGCTATCTCCTCGTCCTTCGGAAGGGAATCGTCCGGACTGGCCAACGGAACCAGGATTTCGAACACCGATCCCCGCCCTGGCGCCGATTTGACCCGTATCGGGTGATGGAGCAGCGCGGCGAGGCGATCCACGATGGAGAGTCCCAGCCCCAGCCCCTGCCGCCGGTCACGCTCCGGATTGTCGACCTGATGGAACTCCTCGAAGATCGACGCCAACTGGTTCGGCGGAATGCCGCGTCCGGTGTCCCAAACCTGGATGCGCAGGTTCGGCCCGGCACGGCGGCAACCCACCAGGATACGACCCTGGTCGGTGTATTTGATCGCGTTGGCAATGAAGTTCCGCAGGATGCGCTCCAGCAGCTTGGGATCGCTCCGCACCGACAGGCTGGTCCGAACGCTGTGCAATGTCAGTTCGGCAGCCTCGGCCAACGGCGATAACTCGGCGCACAGCGAATCGATCACCGTCTGGACCGGACATGACCGGAGCGTCACATGGATGATGCCGGCGTCGAGGCGCGACACATCCAGGATGTCGTCGAGCATGGCGGTCATGGCGCCCAGTGCGTTGCCCATGCTGACCAGCAGCTTTGCCGCCGCCTCGCCCTGCGGTTGCATCGCCACCAGATGATGGAACATCAGCAGGGCCTGGACCGGTTGACGCAGGTCGTGGCTGGCAGCGGCAAGAAATCGGGTTTTGCTGGCGCTTGCCAGTTCGGCGGCAGCCTTGGCGGCGGCGAGGGCTTCTCGCACGCGCACCTGCTCTGTGACGTCTTCCATCGCCAACAGGATCAGCCCTCCCGCCTGATTGAGCCGGCGGGCGTTCAGCAGCAGGGTGCGGCGTCCCTCGGCGCCTTGGTCGCCGACACCCTGACCGATGGTCAGTTCCAGCGCATCGATGACCGTGCCATCGGGTACGATCCGTTCCAGTGCCCGGCGCAGTTCGGGATCGGCCAGCAGACCGCCGGCCGTCTCGGCCAGTTGAATGCCGAGCACGCCGTCCGGCGTGGTGGCGAAGGATTGGTGAAAGGCCGCACTCGCGCCGACCACCCGCAGCATCTCGTCCAGCACCAGCAGCGGTTCGCGGACCGTGTCGACGATGGCCTGGGCGAAATCGCGCTCAGCCCGCGCCGTGCGCAGCACCCCCGCCCGTTCGATGACCAGCCCCAGCACGCTGGCGATGGCCTGGACGAATTCCAGGTCGGCATCGTTGAACCGTCCGGCCTTGCGGCTCAGAACCGCGAGAATGGATGGTCCGCGTGCGGCGGCGCCGAAGGGAACCGACAGACCGCTGACGAAGTTGCTGCCCGACAGCGCCATGGAGGAGCGGACACGTTGATCGGTGGCGAAATCCTCGACGATCGACGGCTGCCGGGACCGGAACACCCGTCCGACCAGTGTCGACATGTCGCTGGGGATCTGGACGGCAGGCTCCTGTGGAACGGAGAGGCCGGCACTGCCGAGCAGGACCAGATCGTCAGCGTCCCCGGTGCGCCGGCCCGATGGATCCTCGCTGGGACCGAGGATGGCGACGCCGTCCGCACCCAGCCCTTCGGCAATCAGACGGGCCGCTTCCGTCAGTGTCTCCGAGCCCTCCGCTCCGATGAGGTCCTTGCGCCCGAGATCGGCGATCAGCTTGTACTGGCGGGCCTGCAGAGCCATGGCCAGGCTGGTGCGCTTCAGCGGCGTCACGTCGCTGAAGGTGATCACGACCCCCTCCCCCCGGCCTTGCTGCGTCCGGTAGGGCTGGATGCGGCGAAGGAAGGTCGCATCGTCGTCCGTCGACACTTCGCGTTCCGACGGCATCAGGGATGACAGCACCGACCGGATGTCGGGGAGCAGGCAAGGATCGGAGAAATGTCGGGCGATGTCGGTGATCAGGCGGCCGGCGTCCTGCGGCAGCAGAGCGAACAGCCGGGTCGCCGACGGCGTGAAACGCTTGATCCGCAGGTCTGACGACAGGAAGACCGTGGCGATGTCGGTGCTGCTCAGCAGATTGCCCAGATCGTTGGTGGTCGCCTCCAGCTCGTCGACCTTTTCATGCAGCTGGGAGTTCAGCGTGCTGAGTTCCTCGTTGAGGGATTGCAGCTCTTCCTTGGATGTCTCCAGTTCCTCCGTGGTCGACTGGGACTCCTCCCCGATCGACAGGATCTCCTCGTTGGCGACCCGCAGCGCCTCGCTGGTGGCGCTGAGTTCTTCGATGGTGTCGTTCAACTCCTCACGGGTCATGCGCAGTTCGTTTTCGAGCTGTTCGACTCCGTCAATTTCCATCGGCAGCGGCGCGGTCTCGGCGACCGGCGTGCTTGGTACAGCGTGGTCCGCCGTGAATGTCACCAGAAGCAAGTCGCTGCCGGTCCGTGGGAAACGCACCGGGATGACCAGAACGGTCACCGGCACCACAACACCGTGACGCTTGTGCCGAATTCCGGAGATTTGAACCCGGCCATGCACGGCGAGCGCCTGTGCGACGGCGCGGCGGAGTTGCAGGCGCAATTCCCCGCGTGCCATCGCCGTCAGATCCCAGGGCGGTTCTCCCGTCGGCAGGTCGAGGAAATCGCCGGTCGGACCGAAGAGATACTGGATGCGATGCAGCCCGTCGATCAGAACTGCCGCCGGCGCGTATTCAAGCAGCAGGGCCTGTCGGATGATGTCCGCCGGGCTGGTGCCGCGCAAAGGGGTTGGCAGTGCCGGTACCGGGACCGCAGACCGTCCGCCCGTCAGCGGGACCGCCATCGCACTGCTGCGCGTCGTACCGATCTTCCGGTAGAGGCGCCATTTTTTTGAAAGAGGTGCGAACAGGTCGGAGAGCGTGTCAAGGTTCTCCGCTGTCCCGAGGAACAGGCCGCCATTATCCAACAAGGCGAAATGGAACAGGGCGAAGATGGCCTTCTGCACGTCCGGCTCGATATAGATCAGCATGTTGCGGCAACTGATCAGGTCGAGCTTGGAAAAAGGCGGATCGCTGAGCAGATCGTGCTGGGAGAAGGAAACCACATCGCGCAATGGCTTGGCGACCTTGTAGCCGTCCTCGGCCTTGGTGAAGAAGCGGGCGAGCCGTTCGACCGACACGTCGACCGTGATGGTTTCGGGATACAGACCGGTGCGGGCGACGGTCAGCGCCCGATTGTCCACGTCGGTTGCGAAGACCCGGAAGCCGGGGGATACGCCGCACCGTGTGCAGGCCTCCATCAACAGGATTGCGATGGAGTAAGCCTCTTCCCCCGTGGCGCAGGCTGGGACCCAGACGCGGATCGGCTTGCCCGCCGGCTGGTTCCGCACCAGCGGGACGATGTATTCTCCGGCCAGGATGTCGAACGCCGGACCATCGCGGAAAAAGCGCGTCACGCTGATCAGGATGTCGCGGGACAGCAGTTCGATTTCGGCCGGGTGGGTGCCCAGAAAGGCCCGGTATTCCGTCATATCGGCGATATGGTGGATCCCCATCCGCCGCTCGATGCGGCGGGTCAGCGACCGCGGCTTGTAAGCCTTGTGATCGCGCTTGGTGTGTGCACTCAGCAGATCGAGGATGCCGTCCAGTGCGCCGTCCGGCGCATCAGTCTTCTGAACCGTTGCCGGCCCGATATAGGGTTGGTGAACGAAATCGACGATGGCGCCAGGCATGCGCTCCGGCGGCAGGATATAGTCGGCCATGCCGGTGGCGATGGCGCTGCCCGGCATGTCGTCGAAGTCGGCGGTCGTCGGATCCTGTACGACCACAAGTCCACCGCATTCCTTGATCGAACGCAGTCCATTGGTGCCGTCGGCGCCGGTACCGGACAGCACGACGCAGATCGCCTTCTCCTGCTGGTCGGTCGCCAGTGTGCGGAAGAAGATGTCGATGGGCAGGGTCGCGTCGACAGACTGCTGCGATTCTCGGATGCGCAGTTGGCCGGCCTCCATGGTCGGCAACCGACCCGCCGGAGCGATATAGATGTGATCGGCCTCCAGCGGAATCCCGTCATGAGCCGTATGGACCGACAGCACCGTCACATTTTTCAACAGGTCGGCAAGCAATCGTTCATTGTTCGGAATCCGGTGCTGAATCACCACAAAGGTCAAGCCGCTGTCAGCCGGTATCGCTCTGAGCAGGGCCGTGATGGCTTTGAGGCCACCTGCCGAGGCACCGATACCGACGATCGCCAAAGGGCCGGGCCGTATGCGCTGCTGTTCATCCTGATCCATACGGGGAATGTCCTGACAATGACGATCCGTGCCTTCATCCGCCGACATCATGATCGCCTCCTCCCAATACGATGATCCCAGCCAGCGAAACTTTTAGCCAAGCCTCGCCCCGCCGGGTTTCATGGAAGGAGAGCATGGAGTTAACGTACAGATACTAAACAATTAGAGCACTGATGAATTTATGCATGATCTCAAATAGACAAGAAATTAAAACAATTGCACCAACAAATCCGCGGTAGTTTCAGGCCCATCGAACAATAACCATAAAGCTAGTGCGCAAGTTGCAATATGTCAATCAATAATTAATATAACTTCAATATTTTTGATCGGCGTTGAATTATGCAAAAGATATATGTGTTATCCTGCACAGAAACGCTACTCGGAACGGGAAAAATATTGACTGCGCATCGACGCAATCCAACGAATATGCGGCTCAGCCTCACCTTCTATAACAACAGGTTGGCAGAACCTGTGCCTGGACCAACGGGATAACCGGCTGATCTGTCCGGTTGCGGTCAACCGCTTCGCAATGGGCTGGAGGACGTCAAGTCCCTTGCGGTGAGTGTCACGTCGCCGGCCTCACGCGTCCGTCGATGGCCGGCAAGGCACCCATCCCATCATGCCGTCGGAGAAAGCCAGGTCACTCTGCATCCGCAAAGCCGTTGTTGCGACCCCAGAGGGCGGCCTGCGTGCGGTTCGAGACGTCGATCTTGCGCAGCAAACTCTTGAGGTGGATCTTGACGGTCGCCTCGGTGATCCGGAGATGGTTGGCGATCGTCTTGTTGGAGCTGCCACTCTGCAGGCAGCGCAGGACCTGCGCCTCGCGCTTGGAAACACTTTTGTGCGGTACCGCCAGATCGGCGGCGCCGTTCAGGCGACTGCCGATCAGCAGTGCGGCCAAGGCGCTGGGGAAGACCGTTTCGCCAATCATGACAAGCCGCAACGACTGCGCCAGCGCCTCCATGGACATGTCCTTCATCAAGAACCCGTCCGCACCGGCCTGGATGGCCTTCGTCATGATTTCCGCGTCCAGCGTGCTGGTAAGCACCACCACATGCGTGTCCGGACAGGCCACCTTCAGTGCCCGGACAAGATCCGTGAAGTCGCCGATGCCGACGGGATCGATCAAAATGACCTGTGATGCGTCGCCCTCCTGGACGATCTGGAGCGCCGCCTTGAGAGACGAGGTCTCTTTGGCGATGTGAAAGCCCTGCTCCAAGAACATGGCTTTCAACCCATGGCGAAACAGATTGTTCGCGTCTATCATGGATATGGAAACAAGAGACATCACCAGAGACTCCGGCTTTCGAAAATAATCTGGCAGTCTTGCGCTCAAAATATTGGAATTGCGACCCACTATTTAGAGATTTTTTATTTTCTAATAAGGGGAAATTCTGAAATTCGTGCCTGAACAAACAAGGAAAATCCTGGCCGGCCCGGTCACGCCCGGCCAGCAACCGCAGAATCCGGAATCATGGCTTGCAGATCTGTTGAAAGAATGGACGGGATCGGTGCACGTGCGCGTTCGCGCCGCGGCAGTTGTGCAATCCGATGCAATTCCTCCACCCAGGGCGACGGGTAGCTGTCCACGCCGAATATCCAGACGGCGCCGGTCCGGCCATCCGCCATACGCAACAGCACGCGGGCATCGTGGCCGTCCTTGCCAGCGTGGTTGGCAGCCTGTACAGCGGCGATCAGGGCACCCACCTGTCCGTTGGGGAAGGGGCCGTAGCGTTCCCCCTCAAGCCCGACGAACCACCCGTCTGTACGGCACGACACGGTATAATGGGCTGATAGGCTCATGAGATCATCCGTTCCTTGATGGCGGCCGCACCACCCGCGGCACAGGCTCTGGTAAGGCGGGTCAGCGTGGCACCCTGCGGCAGGCTGACGTGGCTCGGTGGTGTAAAGGCGGGGGGAAACTGGTCCGGCGATGCGCCATAGACAGTTGGATGCCAGCGGCGCTCGGCATTCATCCAGCGCAGCTGTTCACGCAACGCATCGGCGCCACGGGGGCATCGCCCCTCGATGGAATGGAGAAGGGGGGTCATGGACGTTCCTCCGATACGGATGTCGGCGTCAGGATGGCAGCCATGGCCGGAATTATCGGATATGGAGGCTCCATAACCGCCTGTGCCGCTCCGTCATTGCCGGCACCGCACCAGCGGACATGGCAGGGTTCCCCTGCCGCCGATTGCGCCAGCACGACGCTGGCGAAGCCGAGACGTTCCGCTGCTTGCGCTTCCCGAATGGCTTTGGTGAGCGCATCGATCTGGTCGGCGCAGGGCGGATAGACAAAGCCGTCCGCACGGACGATCCATCCGGCGTGGGTTTTAAGAATGAAGAAGGCCAGCCTTGTCCGGGAATTCATAAAGTGTCTCCGATGTGGACCGGTTTGTCGGCAATGGCGGCAGCCATGCCATCCGGATCGAGTCACGCCAGGAAACACCTCGGATTTGCGATCCTCGGCAAAATTGAGCAGGCGTGGGGTGGCTTTGGAATAATTAAAGTGGGGTTCGCAAAGATTTCTACAATGGGATATCCCCGAAATGCATAAGTGGAAATTCGACATTCCGAAATCGCTTTTGCGTTTCTATTGAGAGAAATCCATCGATAAACGACAATTGAATCTGTGAGTTATTTCGAAGGATCCTCAATCGCTCCACCGTAGGTTATATCCGCTGCGGCGGGAGGCGGCCGAACGGCCGCCCCGTCTGTTGTGCACGCTTCAGATCAGCGCTTGTTGCCGGGCTTGTTTCCGGCAGGCTCCACCTTGACATCGCTGCGTCGGGCGACGGTTCCCACGGTCTTTTCCTGTTCGGAAGCGGTCTTGGACAACACGACCTCGCCGACCACGCGGGCCTCCTTGGTGATTTCCGGCGTTTCGGAGGTCGCCGTCAGCTCGACGGTCTTCTCGCCGAACGCAGCCTTCTCCTCGTCGGGGCGGAGAGGCCGATCGACCTTGCGATGTTCCACGCCCACCGCCTCGTCGCGCAGCGTTACGGTCTCCTGAATTGGGGTTTCCGTGATCTCCGACACGGCTTTCAATCCGCCTTTGGCGACCCGGCGCTTGCCGATCTCGACCTCCTCCTTCACCGACTGGAGAATTTCCTGCTCGACGCTGCCGCCATTGCCCGCCTTCTGGGCCGGCTTCCGCACCGCAGGGGGCTCGGGCAGGTCAACGGACCCGTTTTCATCGAGGATGGCTTCCGCCGCGTCGGCATCCTGGTCGGCGATGTCGGCCGCAACCAGGGTGTGGCCCTGGCGGATGGCTGCACCGTACTGCTCGGCCAGTTCCTTGTCGAAACCGTGTCCCAGCAGGCCCTGGGCGGCCTTGTCGGCGCTATCGGCGCCGCCGAAGGTCTCGATGTCCGCTTCCTGGCAGCCCGCCGCGACCAAGGCCTGGAAGGCCTTCTTGGCGGAACCGCTTTCCTTGTAAAGTCCAACGATGATCGTGCTCATGATAGTCTCCAGTAGGATTTAAAGTATTTCAATTTCTTGAGGTAAGTCAGGCCGCTCAGGTCACGGGGGTGTCCAAAGACGGATCCTGTTCGATGACGACCTCCTGACGGCGCAGCATGACGGTGTCGGTCATCTTGCGGCTCGCGGTGCGGCGGGTGATCCGGACCTCCTCCACCAGCTTCAGGCGAATCTCCACCGTCGCCACCTCTTCGATCACCGAGATGACGGTGGTGTCGCCGTCCTGGCGGTCGGGGATCGGGCCATCGACGAACCGTCCGATGGGAACCCGCTCGACCTCCAGTGTTTCCATCGACAGGTCGGCTTCGACCGCCTGTTCCCGCTCATGGCTGAAGGTGCTGGCGCGGACGGTCCCGGTGACCTGTCGGCGTTTGCGGACGCCCACCTGCTCTTCGACGGTGAGAAGCGTCTGCGTCTCCTTTTCCGAACTGGTCAACGGAGATCCTCCCGAAATACTGTCATGCGGCTTTGAAGAGCGCCGGCGGCCTCAGGCGCCAGGCTGGGGCGGGCTGTGCGCGGTGTCCTGCGACAGCCGGGACGCGGCCTGGACGACGCGGACATTGACCTCGAAGAAGGCCAGCCATCCGCCGAGCAGGTAGCGTTGTCCCGCCGTCATGATGTCCTGCGGGCCGCGGGCCTGAAGCATGCTGCTCAACAGCTCGTTCTGGCGTTCCGCGGCTTGGCCCATGAAGGTGACCGCTTCTGAAATGGCCGTTCCATAGCCTGCCATCAGGGCACCGCCGAGTGCCGTGGCCCGACCGCCACCCTCGTCGAGACCGTCTTTGAGAGCACGGTCAAATCTCTGGCCGGCGGTCCGGACGGATTCCGGAAAGCCCTGGTTGCCTGAAGCGCCGGGCAGCCTCGGCGGCCAGGGCCTCGGCTGCTGACCAAGCTCGCGGGCAGGTTTCACCATGTGCTCCTCGCTGGCGCTGCGGATGCCGGCGCCCTTCGGCGCGTCGTTACCCGCCGCGGCTTCGTCGCTGGCACTGCGAATGGTCGGGCGAATGGTGGATGTGGGATGAGTGCCGTCGTCCATGACGTCTCCATAACTGTTTGGGGTGCGAGAGCTGAAAGGGAGCGCTGTGCTCTACCTCGATGACTTAATCCTATATTATGTCGCACCGCAAAATATCAATGGCTTTGAAAATATAATCTGAAATTAAGAACTATAAATTGCCGAATATAAAGGAGATGTTCTTTTGGTATTCGCAAAGCTATATTTTTCATACGCAAGAAGTTCGGGAGTTTTTTGCCATGGATCAATCAATATATTTTGCCAATTGGCGCCAAATTGGCGAATGGACTCCGCCACTTCTTCGCCTGGGAAGGCTGCGTTCAGCGGCTATATCCTTTTCAAATAATGGATCGGACGAAGGAGCGCTGCATGCCCGATAATCCCCGCGACCAACAGGATGCAGAGAGAATGGTCAGGATGGAGGCCGCGCGCGGTGGCCCCTTCGTGGTGGCCGCGGAATCGACCCTGATGCCCATGCTGATCGCCGATCCCACCCTGCCGGATATCCCGATCGTCTTCGCCAATGCCGCATTCACCAGGCTCAGCGGCTATGCGCGCGAAGAGATTCTGGGCAAGAACTATCATCTGCTGTCAGGCTCCGGCACCGACCCGGAGGTGGCGCACGCCATTGGCCTTGCCCTACGCGCCGGCGAGGCCATCGTGCGCCAGGTCCGGCTCTATCGGAGGGACGGAAAGCCGCTATGGGTGCTCCAGCATGTCGCACCCGTTTTCGAAGAAGACCGTATCCGCCACCATTTCGTGTCCTTTGTCGACATCACCGAGCGCAAGGCGGCGGAAGACGGATTGCGCCAACTCAACGAAGAACTCGATCACCGTGTCGCGGTGCGTACCGGGCGGCTGGATGAACTCAATCGCCAACTTGCCGCCGAAGTTGAGCGCCGCACCGAGGTGGAGCGTGTGCTGCGCAACACCCTTGCCGACAAGGACCTGCTGCTGCGCGACAAGGACAACCTGATGAAGGAGGTGAACCACCGCGTCAAAAACACCCTCCAGATGGCCTCGTCCTTCCTGCGCATCCAGTTGGACCTCACACATGGCCGGGAGCCGGCCGTGCAGGAGGCGCTGCACAGCGCCGTGGAAAGGCTGGACCGCATGGCCGAGATCCACGAGACGCTCTACCGGACGCAGGGGCTGCAGGAGATCGAATTCGGGGGATATCTGCGGATGCTGTGCCGCGACCTGCTGATGTCCTTCGAGCCTGCACAGAGTTTGCGGGTGGTGCTGGATGTCGACGCCGACGAGGTGTTCCTGAAACCGGATCGGGCCATCCCGCTGGCCCTCATCGCCAACGAGGCGATGATCAATGCGCTGAAATACGCTTTCCCGGACGGGCGATCCGGCCGCATCGCCGTCTCGTTCCGGGAAATCTCGTACGAAGTCCTGCGCATGAGCATCAGTGACGATGGCATCGGCATGGCCGATGAACGACGCACGGGCTCGCTCGGCCTCACCTTGATGGAGTTGCTGGCCGAGCAGGTCAAAGGCGGTCTGACCGTCGGGTCCGGCGCCGGCACGACCGTTACGGTGTCGATCCCGGCATGACAGGCAGGTGTCGCCCCACCGAAACGGCCGGAGCGATGCGGTCATGACCTCGGCCTTGCCTCCGCATATCCCGACATCCGAGGTTTTGCGTGGCCTGCTCGCAGAAGCTCCGGCCGAGGGCGTTACATTCGGCTGGCTGCTGGACAGGCTGCACAAGCGCTCCTTCGGCGTCGTCCTGCTGTTGCTGGCACTGATCGGGCTGACTCCGGGAACATCGCCGGTCGTCGGGCTGCTGCTGACCATTCCCGCGTTCCAGATGATCCTCGCGCGGGAAACGCCGGCCTTTCCCAGGACGATCATGTCGCGGCGTTTCTCGACACAGCGCCTGGTCCGCATGGTCGATCGTACCGTGCCGGTGTTGAGGCGCATGGAGACGGTCATACGCCCACGCTGGAAAATGCCGTTCGAGACGACGACGCGCGTGGTCGGATTGGTCGTCCTCGTGCTGGCAGGCGTCTTCTTCGTTCCCATTCCGCTGAGCAATGTCGTCCCGGCGGTGACGATCATGCTGATCGCCTTGGCCTATCTGGAAGAGGACGGGGTGTTGCTGGCAGTGTCGTTGGCGATGGCCGCCGCCGTTCTCATCGCCACGGCGATCACCGTCTGGCAGTCGGTCGAGGCGGTCCGGTCCATGTTTTTTTGAGCCGTGGCTCACATCGGTCAGGGCCGCGTATGGCAGGTCTTTGCCGCGTGCTTTGGCATGCAAGTCGTTGCTCCATCGCAGCAAATGGTGAGAAGGCAGCCCAAGGGACGCTCAAGAATCATCTAGGTAGAGGATCCTGTCCAGCGGACGCTGGCGGCAGTCCGAATCAAATAAGCATCAATGTAATTATTCGACCACCCCCATTGTAATAAAATTTGGCGGCACCATATTTTGAAGCAAATATCCGGAAGGAGATCGCCATGTCGCTCACGCACGGGACGTTGTCGGAGTGGATGGTTTCAGAGCGTGCCGCCTGGGCTTTGTCCGCGCCGAAATGGAAGAACATGGCTTATCTGACACTTGGCGTCTCAGTCGGCTTTCTTGCCGGGCTGCTGTTCTCCAGTTCGGGCGGATAGACAGCTGCTTTCAAGGAAATCCGCCGGACATGAATGGGAGCACCCTTCGATGACCACCGCATTCACCCGCACCACCAGCAGGACCGTAACGTTCGCCCATCCTTTTGCCTTGAGCGGCGTCGACGGGGTGCAACCGGCGGGAAGCTACATCGTGGAGACCGACGAGGAGTTGATCGACTCGCTCTCCTTCCCTGTGTATCGGCGCAGCGCGACCTGGCTCCGTCTTCCGCATTCCAATCGCGGAATGGCCATGGAGCAGACGGTGCTCATCGACCCCGATGAACTGGACCGGCTCCTGGAACCGGCGGGAAACGGAACTCTCCTGCCCGGATGAACATTGTTGCGAGGACCGGGCGGAGCAATGCTCCGTCTATCGCGGAAAGCCGTTCCGCACCGAACTTTACCGCAGAGGAGGTGTCATCATGCAAACCGTACAACTGAAACATCGTTCGTCGTCAGTCCATTTCCTGAACGGGAAAATGTTCATTGAAACCGCGTCCGTGCCACCGGTGACCGCAAGGATCGGCGATGAGCGTCTACTCCAGCGGGAGCGTAGCACTCTGCTTCGCAACTGGGACGATGACGGTGGTGCCCAACCAAAGGAAGGTGCTAGAGAGTGAGTTGACCGTCCGCGTCAGAATTTGGCATCGACTGTGAGGAAGAACGCCACCAGGGACGGCCGGCCATCGTCCCGAGGGGGTTGCTCCAGTTGAACTGTAGAAAAGCTCATCGCCGACAAGAGCGCCATCCCCGGCATCCTCAAACGACATCGATCCGGATCGTCAGGATCTGTGGAAGGGCAGCAGCATGAGCGACAAGGCATCCTTCCCAATCGTCGGGATCGGCGCATCCGCTGGCGGGGTGGAGGCCTTGGAGGGGCTGTTCGGCGCCGTTCCTGCCGACAGCGGCATGGCCTTCGTGGTCGTGACGCATCTGTCACCGGAACACGAAAGCCTGCTGGCCGACATCATCGGCCGATGCACGCCCACGCCGGCGCATCAGGCCTGCGACGGGGATTTGGTCGAGCCAAACCGCATCTACACCCTGCAGCCAGGAACCCTGCTGACCATCGACAGCGGCCGGCTGCATGTCCGGCCGGACAGCGCCTCCCGCCGCGAGCGCAACCCCATCGACCTCTTCCTCAGCTCGCTCGCCAGCGACTGCGGTGAAAGAGCGGTGGGCATCATCCTGTCGGGCGGCGGCAGCGACGGCACCCTGGGCGTCAAGGCGATCAAGGAACGGGGCGGCTTCACCATCGCCCAGGGGCATGACGGAATTCCCCGCCATGACGGCATGCCGAACAGCGCCATCGCCACCGGCGTCGTCGACCTTGTCGCGCCGGTCGAAACGATGGCGGCGACGCTGGTGGACTACGCGCGAACCGCCACGTCGCTGGGCGATCTGACGGGTGAGAAGGATGTTCAAGAGGATGCGCGGCTGGAATCGGCACGCAGAAGCATCACCACCATTCTGCGCAATCAGATCGGGCACGATTTCCAGGGCTACAAGCACAACACTTTCCTGCGCCGTGTCCAACGCAGGATGCAGGCCCTGCGGCTGACGGACATCGACAGCTATGTCGAACACCTGCGTGAGGACCGTACCGAAGCCGCGGCACTGTTTCGCGATCTGCTGATCGGTGTCACCACCTTCTTCCGCGACGGCGAGACCTTCCGGGCGCTGGAGGAACTCGTCATCCCGCATCTGTTCGCCGGGAAAAGCGTCGGCGATGCGGTGCGCGTCTGGGTGCCGGGCTGCGCCACCGGCGAGGAGGTGTACTCCATCGCCATGCTGCTGTCCGAATATGCAGAAACCCTCCACAGCGTGCCGAAGATCCAGGTCTTCGCCACCGACATCGACGAGCATGCCCTGGAAGTGGCACGCACCGGGCGCTATCCCGCCAATCTGGTGCGGGATGTGCGGGCGGACCGGCTCAAACGCCATTTCACTGAGGACGGCACCAGCTATCTCGTTCGCAAGGAGGTGCGCGACCTGTGCATCTTTTCGTCGCACAGCGTCGTCCGTGACCCGCCATTTTCACGCATCGACCTGATTTCGTGCCGCAATCTGCTCATTTACCTGGGGATGGGACTTCAGGATCAGGTGATCCCAATGTTCCACTATGCATTGCGCCCCAGCGGCTATCTTTTCCTCGGCGTGGCCGAGACCATCGGGCAACATCAGACGCTGTTCGTGCCCATAGACAAAAAACATCGCCTGTTCCGCCGGCAGGATGCGGTTTCCGTGACCATTCCCTTCGCCATGGCGGAGCATGGCGGCCGCACGCCTCGCGGATCGGCCGAGACCCCCCGCTCGATCCAGTCCAACGCCGCCAATCTGCGTGGGCATGTGGAGGCGCGCGTGC
Source organism: Azospirillum sp. TSH100 (assembly GCF_004923295.1). NCBI lineage: Bacteria > Pseudomonadati > Pseudomonadota > Alphaproteobacteria > Rhodospirillales > Azospirillaceae > Azospirillum > Azospirillum sp. TSH100. The sequence goes on along the minus strand of NZ_CP039636.1, from coordinate 584,162 downwards.
TGGAGCGTTTCGCTCCGGCCCATGTCGTCGTCAACCAGAACAGTGAGGTGGTCTATTATTCCGCCAACACCGGCAAGTACCTTCAGGCGCCGCCCGGCGCCCCGAACCGCCAGCTTCTGGCGATGGCCCGCAAGGGACTTCGGCTCGATCTTCGCGGCGCCCTGCACGAGGCGATGCAGACCCACAAGCCGGTAACCCGCAAGCACCTGGCGGTGGAGGTGGACGATCGTGTCCAAATGCTCGATCTGACGATCGAGCCGTTCGACCGCGACGGGGAACCCTTCTTCCTGGTCCTGTTTTCCGATGTCGGAGATCCAAGTCCTGCGGAGGAAATCTACGGCAAGGAGCGTCACTGGGGCCAGGATCCCGGTGCGGTGGAGCAGCTGGAACGTGAACTTCGCGATACCAAGGAGCGTCTCCAGAGCACGATCGAAGAGTATGAAACCTCATTGGAGGAACTGAAGTCCGCCAACGAGGAACTCATCTCGGTCAACGAGGAACTGCAATCGACCAATGAGGAGCTGGAAACAGCCAAAGAGGAAACGCAATCCGTCAATGAGGAGCTTCACGCTGTCAACATAGAACTCAACAGCAAGGTCGAGGAGCTGGATCAGTCCAACAGCGATCTCCAGAATCTGTTCAACAGCACCCAGATCGGGATCATCTTCCTGGACCGATCCCTGCTGATCCGGAGTTTCACGCCGGCGATCACGCAGATTTTCAATCTGATCGCGACCGACCGCGGTCGTCCGCTGACCGATATCGTCAGCCATCTCGATCAGGTCGATCTGGATTCGGATCTGAGACATGCGCTTACCGACCCGGCGACCGTGGAAAAGGCGGTTCGGTCAAGGGACGGGACCAGACACTACATGATGCGCATCCTGCCTTACCGGAAAGCCCGCAACGATTTGGAAGGCCTGTTGTTGACCTTTGTGGACGTGACGTCGCTCAAGGAGGCCGAGGAGCAGCAGCGCCAGCTCATCGGTGAACTCGACCACCGCGTCAAGAACATGCTGGCCGTTGTCACCGCCTTGGCCCAGCAGACGCTGAAGGCAATTGCCGAAGCACCGGAATGCACGGCGTTTCTCGGGCGCCTGCAGGCGGTCGCCAGCACCTACGATCTGCTGACCCGTGATCGTTGGGGGAACATTCCCCTCAGCGACGTCGTGCTCAATGAAGTGAAGCCTTATGCCACCAGCGAAGGACGCTTTGCCGTTGATGGGCCTGCTGTTCAACTCCGGCCCAAGGCCGCGTTGGCGCTCGGCATGGTGATCCACGAGTTGGTGACCAACGCGCTGAAATACGGCGCATTGTCCGTGGCGGAAGGGCGGGTCGTCGTGACCTGGGAATTCGGGCAAAGGGATGCCGATGCGGCGCTGCTTGTACATTGGCGCGAGACGGACGGCCCCCCGGTGTCGCCTCCCACCCATCATGGCTTCGGCTCCAAGCTGATCACCCAGCAAATCCGCTACGAACTGCGCGGCGATGTCATGGTGGATTACGATTCGACCGGCCTCCAGGCGACGTTCACCGTACCGGTCGCCCAGACGAGGAGCGACGACGAAGGCCTCGCCTCCCTTGAGAATGCCTGATGACCGGAAAGCATCTGGAAGGCTGCCGGATCATGATCGTCGAAGACGAATTGCTGATCGCCATGGCGTTGGAGGAAATCCCGCTGGATGCGGGAGCCGCCATCGTCGGCATGGCCGGCTGCGTGGCGGATGCCCTGGCGCTGATCGAACGGGAAGATTTCGATGCCGCCATCCTGGTGTCCGGCTCGACGATGAGCGGGTGACTGCCGTTTGTCCTCCACTCTGTTCCAGTTAATTCATCGCCTCGTACAGTGCCTGGACGACACTGGATGAAAGCGATGGCTTACGAAGCAGGGGGCGATGACGATGGCTGCTTGGGAGATGTTCCGGACCATATCCGGAGTGGAAAACGAATGGGATGCCTCGTTTGTCCAAAGCGTCGGCAACGTCAACGACCGGTTCTTCATCCAATCGGGCATCCAGAAGCGCAACATCGAAGGGTTCGGCTTCAATCAACGCAAGAGCATCCACGGTCGAAGCGGCAAGCCGAACCACACTGGCGCCTGCCTCCTGGACCGCCGCCTCTAGAACGACGGTGACGAGGAACTCGTCCTCAACAATGAGGACACGACGGTCGTTCAGCAACTTTTTGGACATACGCCGCTCCCTTTGATCAGATTCTCCGTAGAGCATAAGCTTTTGGCCATCGATTTACAGTTGGACAAAAGCAATGGCTATGCCCGCTGATGGGGAGTCCATTTCAACATCATGGCCGGCCTCGGGAGGCCAGTCTCCCGCAGGGTCGCCTGAACGCCAACTTCTCAGGATGGAGTCCGCCGACGCCCCGAGTTCCGCATTACTGTCGTGGAGCGATGTAGTGGAAGAACACCCGCTTGATGATCTCCACGAGGACCAGATAGGTGACGACGGCGGCCACCAGGAACAGATAGAAGGAGGCTGGAGGTACCACGAAGCCGAAGAAGGATGCCAGCGGCGTCAGCGGCAGCAGCGCGCCGACGGCGGCAGCTCCCAGCGACAACCCGGCCAGAATTGCGTTGGGTCGGCTGAGCCAGGGGCTGCGGCGGGTGCGGATCACGAAGATGACCAGCACCTGGGTGGCAAGGCTCTCTACGAACCATCCGGTCTGGAACAGCGCCTCATCGGCGTTGAACAGGTGAAGCAAGGCGTAGAAGGTCAGGAAATCGAACAGGGAGCTGACTGGGCCCAGCACCAGCATGAAGCGCTGGATCAGCCGCAGATCCCACTGCGCCGGCAGGGCCAACGCCTCCGCCTCCACGTTGTCGAGCGGAACGCCGGCCTCCGACGCATCGTAGAGCAGGTTGTTGAGCAGCACCTGGGTCGGCAGCATCGGCAGGAAGGGCAGGAACAGCGACGCACCCGCCATGCTGAACATGTTGCCGAAATTCGAACTGCTTCCCATCAGGATGTATTTGGTGACGTTCTGCACCGTCCGGCGCCCCTCCATCACCGCCTCGTGCACCACCGACAGATCGTGGTCGAGCAGGATCAGGCCGGCTGCCTCCTTTGCAACGTCGGCGGCGCTGTCGACCGAGATGCCGACGTCGGCGGCATGGAGGGCGGAGGCGTCGTTGATCCCGTCGCCCAGGAAACCCACCACCCGGCCGGAGCGCTTGTACGCCAAAAGCACACGTTCCTTCTGAGCCGGCGTCACCCGGCAGAACACGTTGACCTTGGGGAGGCGGGCCCGCAACGCCTCTTCGCTCATCGCCCGCAGATCGTCGCCGGTGATCAGGCCGACGACGGGGAGACCGAGTTCGGCGCAGACGTGACGCGTCACCCGCTCGTTGTCGCCGGTCAGAAGGCGCACGGCCACCCCGGCCCCGGTCAGATCGCTGATCGCCGCCATGGCGCTCGCCTTGGGGGGATCGAGGAAAACCGCATAGCCGGCGAAGGCCAGTTCGCTTTCATCTCCCAGCGCGGCTGAGGTATGATCCCGTCCCATCGCCTTGGAGGCGATTGCCAGCACCCGGAACCCATCCTCTCCCAGTTTCTGGAACAGGGCATCCAGTTCTGCCCGCGCCGCCGGGTCGAGCGGCCTCTCGACGCCCCCTTCGCCTTCGTAATGGGTGGACTGCCGCAGAACGTCTTCCGGCGCCCCCTTGACCACCAGCAGCCGCTCGGTGCCATCGCTAACGAGAACCGAGACGCGCCGCCGCTCAAAATCGAAGGGCACCTCGTCGATCTTCTGCCAGCCGGTCACGTCGAGGGTGCGGAAGGCGATGATGGCCTCGTCCAGCGGGCTCTTGATGCCGCTTTCAAAATGGCTGTTCAGGTAGGCCAGCCGAAAGACGCGCTCGCTCTCCGCACCACGGAAATCCAGGTGCCTGACCATCCGGATCGTCGCCTCCGTCAGCGTCCCGGTCTTGTCGGTGCACAGCACGTCCATGGCGCCGATGTTGTGCATGGCCGCCAGCCGTTTGACGATGACACGGCGCTCCGCCAGCCGCATCGCACCGCGCGCCAGCGTGACGGTGACGATCATCGGCAGCAGTTCCGGCGTCAGCCCGACCGCCAGGGCCAGGGCGAACATCAGGGACTCCAGCCAGGGACGGTGGAACAGCACATTCACCGCCAGCACGAACAACACCAGGAAGATCGTCAGGCGCAGTATGAGGAAACCGAACTGGCGGATGCCCAGTTCGAAGGCGGTGGGAGGGGAAGGCGCCTGCAGGGTGCCGCTCAACTGACCGAACGCTGTCGCGTCGCCGGTCCGGCAGACCAGGGCGGTGGCGCTGCCGCTGATGACCGAGGTCCCCATGAATATGGTGTCGAGCGCCTTCTCCGCATCTTCGGCCGGGATCGCGACGGCATCGATGCGCTTTTCCGCCGGGTAGGGCTCCCCGGTCAACATGGCCTGGTTGACAAACAGGTCGCGCGCTTCGAGGAGGCGGCAGTCGGCCGGAACCAGATCGCCGGCGGCCAGACGGACCACGTCGCCTGGAACCAGTTGATCCACCGGCTCCGATACCTCCACACCGTCCCGGCGCACCTGCACATGCACGGCGACGGTGCGGCGCAGCGCCTCCACGGCGTTTTCGGCCCGCATCTCCTGGACGAAGTCCAGGGTGACGCTGAGCACGACCATGACGATCACGATGACGAAGCTGGTGATGTTCCCGGTGGCTGCCGACAGGCCGCTGGCGAACAGCAGGATCAGCACCAGGGGATTGAGGAAGCGTGTCAGGAATTGCAGCCAGAGTGGCCGGCGGCGGCGCGCCAGCGGCTGGTTCAGACCGTATCTGCGCCGGCGGGTCTCCGCCTCGGTTCGTCCCAGCCCGGCGGGCGTCGCATCCAGGTTTTCGAGCACGACGGAGATCGGTTGTTTCCAGATCCCGTCAGCGATGGCGCCTTGGTCCAAAGCTCGTGTCCTCGGCAGTTGCATCAGTGTAGGCGCCGGCCGAGGAAAGAGAAACGACGCGAACGATATCCCGCAATTTCACGGTTACGGCTCAGCGCCAGACGGCCGGATTCGAAAACGGCGACCATGGCAGGGCACTGTGGCGGTCGGATGGCACGGCGGCCGGGACGGAACTGGTCAAGGATTTCTTCCCCGGCAGCTTCGCCCCCCGGTTCCCCTGCCGATCCTGCCCACGCATCTGACGGCGGTCGGCGACCGGCTGTTCCTGACCGCCTGGGACGGGACCGGCGGCTATGGCCAGCTTTGGATCAGTGACGGGACGGACGAGGGCACGGTCAAGCTGGATGGCAGCATTTGCGAGGACCCAAGGGCCGGGCGCTTGGAGGTCCTGACCGCAGTGGGAGACAGGCTGTTCTATAACCACTACGAGGATTTGTGGATCAGCGACGGAACACCGGAAGGCGCAATGCTGGTGAAGAATTATCCGCCGGTCGGCCTCTCCCTGCCCAAACAGTATATAGCCTTCGACGACCGAGTCTCACAACGGATCAATTAAGTTCACCCCCGGCTCGGCTGAGAGTGCCGGGGTTCTTCCCATCTTGTCACCGGTTACCGGCAAGTCGGTTATTGCTGACTTCGATGGCGGCCGTCTCACCTCCGCCGACCAGCTTCCCCTACCGGGGAAGTTTCGCGATGCTGGCCGCTCGTACCGTCAAGCCGCTGCCTTAAACGGCGCGTTAAGCGCTGGCGCGACCTGCCCCCGACCAACCCATCCCCGCAACCAAAAGCGTATCGCTGAAAGGATGGTGGACGTCCGCCATAGCGCTTCGGTTGATCGTTCACAATATTAACCGGAGCCGGGAAATCGGGAGGATCCTGCGTTGTGCAAAAAGGCAATGCTCAGGTCCGCGGTGATAGCCATCGGGTGCTTGGCGCTTGTCCGGCTGCCGGGGACGGCTTCGGCAGCCGACTTGCAAGGTGTCTGGCTGACCGCAGACAAGGATGCAGTCCTTAGGATCACCCGCTGTGCCAATCGATTCTGCGGTCGGATTATCTGGCTGCGGAACGCCACGGATCGGAGCAGCTCGCCTCGCCTGGATCAGAAGAACCCGGATCCAGCCAAACAAGCGCAGCGCATCTGCGGCCTCGTCGTCATAACCGGCCTGACCCCCGCCGGCCCCAACCGCTGGGACGGGTCCATTTACAATCCTCAGGATGGCAAGACCTACAGTGGCAGTGTCTCCGTCCTGTCGGATGAGTCATTGAGAGTTCGTGCCTATATAGGATTACCGATCTTCGGGCGGAGCGAGATCTGGACGCGGGTGGACAGTTCATCGGCAAACGAGATCGAGTACCAATGCCGAAGTCACGGGTGAGGCCCCATACGCCATCCCGAAAAGTCGGCACCGGTTTCCAATACCTTCTTCGAGGAGAGGGCTTATGACTCAGGATGACACGGGTGCGACATTGCCACCGCACAACGAAGTCGCCATCGACGATGGTGGACAAGCGCTTTTGCGCGAACGGCTTCGCCCCTACCAGACACCAAGCCTCGTCCGCAGCCTCGTCCAACTGGCAACGTCGGTCCTGCCCTTTATCGGGTGTTGGGCGCTCATGGTCCTCAGCCTCAACATCAGCTACGCCGTCACGCTGCTACTTGCCGTTCCGGCCGCCGGCTTCCTGGTTCGCATTTTCATCATCCAACACGATTGCGGGCACGGGGCCTTCTTCCGGTCACGGCGGGCCAACGATGCCATCGGCACACTGTGCAGTGTCATGACCTTGACTCCCTATGCCAACTGGCGGCGCCAGCATGCTGGTCATCATGCCAACTGGAACAATCTCGACCGGCGGAACAGTGGATACGACATCTACTCATCCTGTCTGACGCTGGACGAATACAACGCGCTCGGCCGTCGCGAGCGTCTTTTCCATCGCCTGCTCCGCCATTCGGTGGTGGCGCTGATCCTGCTGCCGCCGCTGGTCTTCCTCGTACTGTACCGCTTCCCCTTCGACACGCCGTCCGATTGGCGGCAGGAGCAGCTGTCCGTCCATAAGACCAACCTGATGATCGCCGCTCTCCTGCTGGCACTCGCGGCCTGGCTCGGCTTCGGCACGGTGCTGCTAGTGCAACTGCCCATTACGATCCTCGCCGCCATAGCCGGCGTCTGGCTGTTCTCGGTCCAACACCGGTTCGAGCACACGCTGTGGGTTCGGCAGGAGCAATGGGAGCCACAGCTCGCGGCCTTACGGGGAAGTTCCTACCTGCGTCTTCCCGCCATACTCCAATGGTTCACCGGCAACATCGGTTTCCACCACATCCACCATTTGAATCCCCGCATTCCCAACTATCATCTGCCGCAATGCCACCGGCATATTCAGGCACTCCAGGAAGCGCCAGCTCTCACCCTGGGAGGGGCGTTGGCTGGAGGCTGTCTCTGGCTGTGGGACGAAGCGCTCGGAAAGCTCGTCCCGTTCCCTTGACTATATTTCCCCGGCCGTCGCCCTTCGGCGCCATTCCCGATCCTAAACCTTCTGTTGAGGAACGGCCTATCTGCTGCAATCTACAGTTTGCCACCTCCGCTTCCCATGACGATCCCGCAGCGACAGGACCAGCGTATGCCTCCCGCCATCGAGCGGCAGATGGACCGCTTCGCCGGTCCGGTCGAAACGGGAGCCGTCGAGGACCGCGTTCGATGCGTCGCGATCACCGTGCGAAGCCGCCTCCACACGGATGTGGTAGTGGGTCGACTCCACGGTTACCGTGGCTTCGAAGCCTGTCCAGGGAGCCGGAAGACACGGATCGACGACCAGGAATGCGCCCTCGCGGCGGATGCCGAGGATGCCCTCTGTGCCGGCACGGTACATCCACCCCGCCGCACCCGTATACCAGCTCCAACCGCCGCGCCCTTCATGTGGCGCCACCGAATAGACATCGGCGGCAACAACGTAGGGTTCGACCTTGTAGCGCTCGGCCTCGGCCGGCGTGCGGGCGTGGTTGATCGGATTGAGCAAGTCGAACAGGGCGGCCGCCCTGCTGCCGTCACCCAGCTTGGCGAACGCCAGTATCGCCCACATGGCGGCATGGCTATATTGCCCGCCATTCTCGCGCAGACCCGGCGGATAGCCGCGGATGTAGCCGGGATCGGACGTCGTCCCATCAAACGGCGGCGTGAACAGCAGCGCCAGGCCGTCGTCGGGTCGGATCAGCAGTCTTTCCAGCGACGCCATCGCCGTCGCGGCGCGCTCGGGATCGGCGGCACCCGAGAGCACAGCCCAGGATTGGGCGATGGAGTCGATGCGGCACTCCTCACACGCGGCGGATCCAAGCCATGTGCCGTCGTCGAATGTCGCCCGGCGGTACCACGCGCCATCCCAAGCCTCGCGCTCCAGCGACTGGCGCAACGCCTCGGCATGGTCACGCCAGCGGCGGGCACGGTCGGCGTCGCGACTATCCGCCAGCGGCGCGAACAGCGCGATGGCGTGGAGCTGCAGCCAGCCAAGCCAGACGCTTTCGCCCTTGCCGTCCTGACCGACGCGGTTCATGCCGTCGTTCCAGTCGCCGGTGCCGATGAGCGGCAGCCCGTGCTCGCCGGTCAGGACGAGGCTTTGGTCGAGGCCGCGGGCGCAGTGCTCGAACAGCGAGGCGCACTCGTCGGCAGTCGCCGGCTGGAAGAAGGCGTCGTGCTCGCCGGGGCGCAAGGGCGGACCGTCGAGGAACGGCACGCTCTCCTCCAGGATCGTGGCGTCACCCGAACTGGCGATGTAGGTGGCGGTGGCGAAGGCGAGCCACACGCGATCGTCCGAGATCCGCGTTCGTACCCCTTGCCCGGACTGGGGCAGCCACCAGTGCTGGACGTCGCCTTCGACGAACTGCCGGCCGGCGGCGCGCAGCAGATGGCGCCGCGCCTCATTCGGCATGGCGAAGCTCAGCGCCATGCCGTCCTGCAGCTGGTCCCGGAAGCCGTAGGCGCCGCTCGCCTGATAGAAGGCCGAACGCGCCCAAATGCGGCAGGCCAGCGTCTGGTAGAGCAACCAACCGTTCAGCATAATGTCCATCGCCCGGTCCGGCGTCTTGACCTGAACGGCGCCGAGCACGGAAGTCCAGTGATCGGCGACCGCTTCGAGAGCGGCGTCGAGATCGGCGTCGCGGTAGCGCGCAATAAGCTCGCGGGCCGCCTCCGCCGAGGCGCATTGTCCGAGGAACCAGACGATTTCGACCGTCTCGCCGGCCTTCAACTCGACGACGCCCTGCAAGGCCGTGCAGGGATCGAGACCAGCGCCGGTCGCCCCGGACAGCGGTGACCGCCCGACGAGCGCCGCTGGCGCCGAGGGGCCGCCGTTGCGGCCGAGGAACTCGGTGCGGTCGGCCGTCCACGCCGTCTGCCGGCCGTCGAGATCGGCGAAGGCGACGCGTTCGCCGAAGGTTGGGCTCCAGCGGTTGCGGGCCAGCATGGCTCCAGTGGCCGCGTCGATCTCCGTTGCGATGAACGGAGCCGAAGCGCCACGTGCCGTGCCGAGCACCCACTCCGCATAGGCGGTGACGGACAGCGTGCGCGGACCGGGCGAATGGTTGCGCAGGGTCAGGCGGGAAATCTTGATCGGATCGGCCAGCGGCACAAATTGCAGAAGCTCAAGCGCGATGCCGTGCGCCCGATGTTCGAAGCGGCTGTACCCGCGACCATGGCGGGCGGTATAGGTCCCACCGTTGCGGATCGGCTGCACGGTGGCGCTCCACAGGTCACCGCTCACCTCATCGCGGAGATAGATCGCTTCCCCGGCCGGATTGCCGACCGGATCGTTGGACCACGGCGTGAGCTGGTTCTCCCGGCTGTTCCCTGCCCAGGTGAAACCGCCGCCCTCCGCCGCCACCTGGAAGCCGAAATCGGGGTTGGCGATCACGTTGATCCAGGGAGCGGGCGTCATGCGGCCGGCGTCGAGGACGACCACATACTCTTGCCCGTCCTTGTCGAAGCCGCCCAGACCGTTGAAAAATTCGAGGGATCCCGGCACCGGCACCTGGTCCGACATGGGCTGGGCCGCGGGTTGGAGCGATACGGGGGTGTCGATGGGTGCCGATGGGAACGATTGCCGCTGCAGGCGGGCGATCTGTTCGGCGATGGAGCCGCGCCGGGCAATCAGCACGACACGGGCGACCGAATGGAGCAGGGCGCGTGCATCGGCACGCATCAAGTCGGCACGCAACGCGTAGACCGAGCCTTGCGCCGGTTCCTCGCCGAACCGTGGCCGCGACTGGCTGCTGCGCACCGCAGTCTCGATGGCAACCTGAAGATCCTGAACATAGGATGAAGCGCGCTCGTTGACGATCACCAGATCGACGGCCAGACGCTTCATGCGCCAGTATTCGTGGGCACGCAGCAACTGGCGGACCTGGGCGATGTCCTCGACGTCGTCGATGCGCAGCATGACGATGGGCAGATCCCCAGAAATCGCGTGGGGCCACAGGCCCGACTGGGCTCCCGCGCCACCGGCGATGGTGGCGGAGGAAGCCCGGAAGCGGGCATCGGCGTACAGGATCGGCGCCGCCAAGCGCTGGAAGTCGGCGGCCTCGTCTGCCCCGATGGCCAAGTGGCGAAGCTGGACCTGGGCCTGCGTCCATGCCAAGGTTTTCGCCCGGTCGAAGGCATTCCGGTCGGCATGCTGATCGACAAGGTCAAGAAGCGCTGCCTGAGACGACGCGACCAAGGTCCAGAAGGCAACCCGCGCGACCCCTCCGGGCGGGATCGTCACGCGCTGCCTGATCGCGAAAATCGGGTCGAGAACCGTCCCGAGGCTGTTCGACAGCGGCTGGCCGTCGGTGATCGCGGCGGTCGTCCCGACGGTGTGGCCACGCCCGATGAAACGGGCCCGGTCGGTCTCGTATTCTAGATCGGCCGCGATCCCGCCGTCGACGACGGCGAAGTGGGCGGCCCAGACCGGCGGCTCGCGTGGCGAGCGCGGGCGGCGGGTGGCGACCAGCGCGCCGAACTCGCCGTGAAACTCGGTCTGCACGAACATCTTGGCGAAAGCCGGATGGGCGGCGTCGGCGGCCGGCGTGGTCAGGACCAACTCGGCATAGGACGTCACTTCGATCACGCGCGGTCGCCGCCCGCCATTGGTCAGCGAGACGCGGCGGACTTCCCCGTCGGCCTCGCCGGAGACCAGAACGTCCATGGTGGTGGTCAAGGTCCCGTCATGGCGGATGAATTCGACGTGATCCTCGGCGAACACCACCTCGGCATGGTCCGCCGCACGCCCGACTGGCTGCGCGCCGGCGGACCACAGCTCGCCGGTCTGCGTGTCGCGCAGAAAAATGAAGGTCCCCCAGTCGTCCCTGGTGGCATCCTCGCGCCAACGGGTCACGGCGATGTCACGCCACAGGCTGTAGCCCGCCCCCGCCGCGGTCAGCATCACCGTGTAGCGCCCGTTGGAGAGCAGGTGGGTGACCGGGGCTGCGGTGGAGGGCGGCGCGGTAAGGCGGCGCACCGTCGGCGATGCGATGGCGACGCCCATTGCGGAGGTCTTCACCTCCTCGGCCCGAGGATGCCCGACGACGACGTCGCGCGGCATGCGTTCCTGGAGCAGCAGTTCGCTGGCCATGATCATGGGTTCGCGGTGGAAACGGTCGCGCATCCGGCCGTCCTGCAGGGCGTTGGCGATGGCGACGATGGTCATGCCCTGGTGATGGGCCATGACGTTGCGCACAATGGCCATCTCCGCGCCTTCGGGAAGCCTGGAGCGGGTGAAGTCGAGGGCGTCGTAGAAGCCATAGCATCCGCATGCGCCCATCGCGGCGAGGCGGTCGTAGTTCAGCCGTGCGCCGTGCGGATCCACCATTGCGGCCAGCCCGGTGGCGTAGGGCGCGATGACGAGATTCTCGGAGAGGCCGCGCTTGAGGCCGAGGCCGGGAACACCGAAGTTCGAGTACTGGTACGTGAACTCCAGGTCGCGGGCGCTATAGGCGGATTCCGAGATGCCCCATGGCACCCCCAGCGTTCTGCCGTAGGCTTGCTGACGCTCCACCACCAGACGGCTTGTCTGCTCCAGAAGGCTGCCGACCGGCGCGCGCATCACCAGCGCCGGCATCAGATATTCGAACATGGAGCCGGACCAGGAGATCAGCGCAGAGCCGTTGCCGACCGGTGTCGCCGCACGGCCGAGGCGGAACCAGTGCCGCGTCGCGACGTCGCCCTTGGCGATGGCGAACAGGCTGGCGAGCCGGGCTTCCGAGGCGAGCAGGTCATAGCAGCTCGGATCCAGGCTGTTGTCGGGAAGAGCGTAGCCGATCGACAGCAGTTTGCGTTCGGGATCGAGAAGGAAGGAGAAATCCATCGCGAGCGCCATGGCGCGTGCCGTATCGGCGAGGGCACGCAACCGGCCCCTCAGCATGTCCGGCGTCCCGGTGATGGGGAACCGGTCACGGCCATGCTCGATCACTGCGGTCCGCAATGCCACTATCCAGAACATCAGATCCACCGGACCGTCACCACCGGCCGACGGCCCACCCGCCGGGATGATGTCACGGGCCACCTCAACAGCCTTGTCGGACAGCCACTTCAGCGACGGCAACTGGACCTCGATGGATTGCCCTTCGTTCAGTTGTGCGGCGATTTCGTCAAGAACGGCGCCAAGCCGGCGTATTTGCGCACCGCCCGCTGTGGGCAGGGCGTCTGCGGCCTCTCGCGCCAGGACGAGGGTATCCATCATGCCAAGCCGGGCGCCCGCCGCCGGAGCACAGTCCATCCATTCCTCGCAGGCGTTCGCGAGCGCGATCAGATGACCGGCAAGGTTCCCGCTGTCGACCGACGAGACATAGGCCGGTTCCAACACCCTCAGATCCTGTGTTCCATACCAGTTGTAGAAATGCCCCCTGAACCGGGAGAGCTTCCGCATGGAATCGAACGTCGCCTCCAGCCGCTCGATGGTTTCCGTCGTTCCTGACCAGCCGAAGTCGCGGGCGGCGACGGTGGAGAGCAGGTAGAGACCGATGTTGGTCGGCGATGTCCGGTGGGCGACCACCGGCTTCGGGTCCTCCTGGAAATTGTCCGGCGGCAGCATGTTCTCGGCCGGTGTGACGAACGTCTCGAAAAAGCGCCAGGTGCGCCGGGCGGTAAGGCGCAGGGCGGGGGCATCCGGATCGGAGAACGCCGCCCGCCGAAGTATGGCCGGCAACCGGCTGGTCCACGCGGCGAGCGCGGGGGCTGTCAGCCACAGCAGGGCGAAAGGCAGGGCCAGCGGCCAGGAAGATGGCGTCACGGCAACGGTACCGGCCGCCACGACGAGCCCAAGCGCGGTACCACCGGCCATGTCGCGATAGAAGCCGCCGAGTTCCAGCCGCGGCCGGCCGCCTGTCTGCGCCGCCGTCGTCCATTCGAGAAGGTGGCGGTGCGTGACGAACAGCCGGGTCAATGTCCTTGCGATGGCATCGCCCATCCGCCACGCCTGGTCGGCCAGGAAGGCAACCGACATCACGGTCCGCATCGCCGCCATCCGCAGATCCTGCATGAGCGAGCCGACGTGGTTGCCGAGGCGGGTACCCGGCCGGCCCGGCAGCACCGAGGACACCGCCGGCAGGAAAGCCGGAACCGCGCTGACGGCGAGCACGAGCAGGACTCCCACCAAGGCGGACGGCAGAGGCAGCAGCCAGCTCACGGCCAGCGTCGCCAGGGTGAACGGCGCCAGCAGCGAGCGGCGCAGGTTATCCAGCATCTTCCAGCGACCGACCGGCGGAGCCGCCTGGGGACCTGTCCTATGGCCGAGGATCCAGGGGAGCAGTTGCCAGTCGCCACGAGTCCAGCGGTGCTGACGCTTGGCAGCGACGTTGTAGCGAGAGGGGAACTCCTCGACGAGTTCGATGTCGGAAGCGAGACCGGCGCGGGCGAAAACACCTTCGAACAGGTCGTGGCTGAGCAGGGCATTGTGCGGAACCCGGCCGTCCAGCGCCGCTTCGAAAGCGTCGACGTCGTAGATGCCCTTCCCGGTGAAGGATCCCTCGCCGAAAAGATCCTGGTAAACGTCGGAGACGGCCGACGCATAGGGGTCGATGCCGCCGGGGCCGGAGACGATCCGCTGATAGAGCGATCCCTCGCCGCCGAGCGACAGCGACGGCGTGATACGGGGCTGAAGAATGGCATAGCCGTTGATGACGCGCCGCCCGGCCGCGTCGAACGTCGGCCGGTTCAGCGGGTGGCCCATCTTGCCGACCAGCCGGAGTGCGGCGTCCCGCGGCAGTCGCGTGTCGGCGTCAAGCGTGATGACATAGCGCACGTCGGCCGGCACCTGCGGCGCGCGACCGGCAACGGGCATGAAGCTGGTGTCGGTGGCGCCGCGCAACAGCCGGTTGAGTTCGTGCAGCTTGCCGCGCTTGCGCTCCCAGCCCATCCACTTGCCCTCGCCGTCATTGTAGAGCCGGCGGCGATGCAGCAGCAAAAAACGGTCTCCGCCGTCAGGACCGGGGCCATGGCGCAGATTCAGCCGCTCGATGGCCGCGGCGGCCACCGCCAGGAGAGCGTCGTCGTCAGCCACCACCTCCCGGTCGGCGTCGAGACCATCCGACAACAGGGCGAAGACAAGCTCGCCGCTGGCCCCGGCGAGGTGGTGAACCTCCAGCCGCTCGATCTGCTCCAGGAGGTCGACCTCACCGGTCAGCAGTGTCGGAACGGCGACGAGCGTGCGCCGTGACGGGGGTACGCCGTCCGCCAGTTCGAGCCCCGGCAGGGTGATCGCTCCGAACAGCGCGGTGACCACGCGGTTGACCAGCGCCGTCGCCACTTCGGAAGCCGGCAGGACGCCGGCAAGGGCGAACAGGACGAGCCAGCCGTCCATACCGGGAAGCCAAGCCGCCCACACCGCGAGACCCAGCAACAGCGCCGTCACGAACAGGATCGCGCCGACATAGCCGCCGATTCCCAAACGAACGCTGAAACGGCTGATCCGCAGTCGGGCCGGTGGCCGAAAGCCGATGCGCCGCTCAAGTGCGCCACGCCCTTCCGCGATCAGATGGTAGCCGGGGTCGCCGACACGCGCGGCGTCCGCACCGTTGGTTGCTTCCGCCGCTGCTGTACGTGATGCTGACAGCGCCAGACCGGCGATGGCGAGTTCCGGGAATGACGAACCGCGGGCCAATTCCTCAATGGCGCTCCGGTAGAGGTTGCGCGTGGGGAAATCCATGGCGGCGAAGCCGCTCGCCGCGCGCAGTTGCTCGTCGACGAGGCTCACGCTCTCGAACAGGTCCGCCCAGTCGATGTCGGAGATCAGCCGCATGCTGGTGATGACATTGCGCACGGTGACGTTGGAGGCCCCCAACCTCTGCTGGGCGTGCTGGACCACACCGTCGACCGTTGCGCCTTGACGGTTGAGCCGCTCCTCCAGCCAGCCGAGGGCCGGCGTCGTTCGCGGATCCTGGTCCCGCAATCGCTTCGCCAGTTCCGCGGCGAACACGTCGGACAAGGAACCGGAGGAGCGCGTGGCCATGTCCGCTTCGAGGACGGAACGGCTGTCCCCCGACGCGAGAAGCCGGTCGGCCAGCGCGTCGGCGTCTGCCCGTGCAGCGCGTCCGGCGGTGATCTGATCGGCAAGTCGGCGCAGGTTCTCGATGAGGACGATACGAAGCGTAATCGCGACCGCCCACAGCTCGCCGATGGTCAGCGGCTGGACCCGCTGATAGGCGGTGATGAAACGACGCAGGATGGCGGGATCGAGGTGGCTGTCAGTGTGGGCAACGAAGGCCCAGGCCAGTCCAAACACCCGAGGATACCCGGCGAACGGACCGTCTGCGAGCTTTGGCAATTGACGGTAATAACCCGGCGGCAAGTCGACGTGGATTTCCCGAATCTGCTCTTCGACAACATGGTAATTGTCGAGCAGCCATTCCGCGGCGGGATCCACGCTGCGACCGCGCTCCAATTCCGCCGCACTCGCCCGATAGGCGGCGAGCAGCACCGTGGCGTTGTCGGCGAGGCGGGTGTGCAGGGACAGGACGGCAAGCGGCTTGCGTGTCACCGGCTGCGCGGCGGCGAGACTCTCCGCATGCCGCTCGAGCCGGTCCAAACCGAAGAGTTCCTCGCGCACCGGTGCCTGATCGCTCCAGAGGGACGGTGGCAGACGATGCCCGAAAGCATGGCGGAGGATCGCATTCATCAGTGCCTTTCCGGCCAGCATCAGCGTGCGACCGCGATCAAGAGAGATGCGTGCCAAACAGTGGTGTGATCGTCGCTGTAGGCATCGAGTGCGGCCGCCGCACCATTTTATTCGGGCTATCTTTGTTAGCGCGGGGGCCGAAGGCAGAAATTCTGTGAGTGTCACGGCGGGGGATGCCGTCAACTCATTCTTTTGATGAGGGCTGCGGACTATCCGATCGTCGCGCATGGGAGCGCCGATCAACAGCTCTATGAAGTTCGGGTTGGTGCGTAGGTCACTGTGAGGGAATGACATTGGGCCGTCCCGCCCTTGAAGATGCGAGCTCCAGGTCGGTCTTTCATGCTAAAATCCTTTGGGTGCAGCGGCATGTGTGCAATGCATCGTTAAAAGGGCTTCCGACCGAGGCCCTTGAACGCGACGAACCCTATAACTTACACAACAGGGCCGTGTATCAGGACGAAAAGCAAGACTGTCAGCACGACGGCGACCGGAATCACCACCGGTGGCACGAAATATGCTTTCACGGCATTCCATAAGGATAAAGAGCCGATGTCTGTCGGGGGAAGGTGCATTGTCATGCTCCAAATGTTCGGCGGATCGAACCAAGGATGCCGCGATGGCTTCCTCCTTGTTGCGCCGCGCTTCAACGTTTGCGATGTCGCCTATCGAGGAAATGGTGATGAAGCGGGGTCGATATTGTGGCGATTCCGACATATGGACCCTTGCGCCGCAAAACCATGTACAATGGATTCCAAGAATAGTCCGCTCGATCACCGTGTGAGCGGTCTCTGCCCATCTTTTGACATTGCAGTTGCGATGGATCGGCCTCCTGCCTGTTGAGCAGACTTTCGGAGGTGGCCATGTCCAGTTTTTGCGGTCGAGAACCTGCTGGGGCTATGGTCAGATGAACTGCGTGGAACCAAGGCCCGGCTCCGGCCACTACTCTTGCAGTCCGGCACGGCGGCATCAGCCGGCGCGTTCCTGGACGGGCTGCTCGGGCCGGAGCGGCGCAAGACCGGGTGGATGCGCGCCGAAGCTGCATTTGATACATGACCCTGGCGTCAGCAGGCGATGCTCGGCCGCACCTCCTGGGATGCCGACGCGCTGCGCGACGTGGTCCTCGACTATGCGCTCGATGCCTTTGCCGAACCCGATGCCACTCTCGTCATCGACGAAACCGACTTCCTCAAGCAGGGTAGAGCCTCCTGCGGCGTCGGGCGCCAGTACACTGGCTCAGCGGGAAAGATCACCAACTGCCAGATCGGCGTCTTCGCCATCTAAATTTCGTCCAAGGGCTACGCCTTCATCGACCGGCGGCTCTACCTGCGCAAGGATTGGACAGGTAACCCAGAAGACCGCCTCGCCAAGCCCCACGTGCCCGAGGACATGCGCTTCGCCACCAAGCCGGCCATAGCTGCCGCGATGGTACGCCGGGCAATCGACGCGGGGGGGCCTTTCGCTTGGGTGGCAGCCGACAGCGTCATGGCGTCAGTGAACTGGAGATGGTGTTGTGCCGTGCCGGCAAAGACTACGGGCTTGGCGTGACCGGCAGTCACGGTTTCATACCGCCGTGCCTAAGCATTGACACATGGGAGCCACGGGTAACTTGTGAGGGAGCGCAGTCGCTCCGGTGTGGCGGTGAGGGCGTTCCAGGCGTCACAGCAGGCCTGGACGACGGCGTCGTAGTCGTCCAGGAGTCGGTGGGACAGAAAGCGCTCGCGCAGGTACAGCCAGACGCGCTCGACCGGGTTCAGTTCGGGGCTATAGGGCGGCAGCGGCACCAGCGTGATGTTGCCCGGCACGACGAGCGCCCGCGATCCATGCCAGCCGGCCTGGTCGAGCACGAGCACCGCCTGGACGTCCGGTTCCAGGCTGCGGGAGAAGCCGCCCAGGAACAGGCTCATGGCGGTGGTGGAGACGGTCGGCATGACCAGCGCGAAGTCGGCGCCGCTGGCCGGGCAGGCAGCGGCGTAGAGGTAGGCCGAGGTGAAGCGCTTGTCGCACAGCCCGGCCGGACGCTGCCCGCGCTCCCACCAGCGGTGCGCGGTGCGGCCCTTCTGGCCGACGCGCGCTTCGTCCTGGAACCAGAGTTGGAGGCGACGCTCCGGATGCGCAGCGGCCGCGGCCTTCAGCGCTTCGCGCAGCCCCTTTTTTGGAAGGCGGCCTGGGCCTTGGCGTTGGACTGCGGATGGCGGGGCCGCGTCTTCTGCTTCGACAGGTTCAGCCGACGCACGATGCGCGACAGACTGGCCGGATGCAGCGTCTTGGCGAAGCGTTCGGCGATCACCTCGCACAGGATCGGCAGGGTCCATTCCACGCAGCCGTGCCGTCTCGGATCGGGGCCGGCCAGGATGATGGCCTTGAGCGTCGCCTGTTCGCCCTCGCTCAGCCATTCCGGCCGGCCGGGCAGTGGACGATCATAGAGCCCGGCGACGCCTTCGGCGTTGTAACGCACCACCGCATCGCGCAGGGCTTGGCGGTCCATGCCGGCCAACCGCGCCGCTTCCGCCCGGCTCACCCCGTCGAGCGCATGGGCGATGGCGAACATCCGGGCCGCCACCCGCCCTTTGTGCTCCCGCCGCGCCAAGGCACGCAATTCGCTCGCGCTCAAGTCTTCCCGGATCGGCAACGCCGCTGGCATTCGCTCCCCCCCATCGCGATGGGGTATCGAATCACGGATTGCCGGCCTTGGGAATCCCTCTCAGTGAGTCAGCGGCTCCGCTCACCGGTATCAATTCCTGGAGCCCGACATTGTCGGTGTCTGGCACCGCCGAGAAGGTCGCCAGGGAGCTGCCGGCGGAGAGCTGGATTCGCTTGTCGGCGGGCAACGGCACCAAGGGGCTGCGGCTTTATGACTGGCCCTACCTGGAATTGGCCGATTTCGATCCTGAGATAGTTGTAGTGCCGACCAGTTTTGGCCTCTTGACGCGCGATCTGCTGTTAATGCGACGCCCCTTTGATGAAAAACTGTCATTCTTCACAACCTAGTGCCGGCACGGTACGCCGGTGGACACATTAGTCCGAGTCGAGGGACAACGCTGGTTGATCGAGGACGCCTTAGAGACGGCGAAGACCGGGCTGGAGTTGGATCACAACGAGACGCGGAGTTGGCACGGCTGGCACCGACACGTTTCACTGGTCATGCTCGCCTTCGCCCTGCTGGTCGTGGTCCGACACAAGGCCGATACCCTTGCAACGCCCCCAAAAACGATGAGGAAAGTTCCTCGCTCATGGTCCATTGGTCGATGCAGGAGATCCGTCGTGTTGCCGACCGCCTGACCCAACGGCGGATCGAGCCCGCCGACGTCATCGCATGGTCAACTGCGAGGCGATGCCATCAAGCACTCGCCTGCCAAGCTCACCGTAAAAAAGCGCAACTGTAATGCCCAAAGCCTGCTCAACAGGCGGGAGGTCAATCCATCGCAACTGTAATGTTAAGACCGAGGTTTAGCCGCAACGAGCACGGCACGTTCATGCGCGCTGACGCAGCGGTCCGCCGCCGAAACGGCCTCGGCCATAGCTTGCTCCTCCGTGGCCGCGATCCCGCTTTCCCGCGGGACGCGATCCGGATCCAGCGGCACCACGACGGACCAGATCCAGCCGCAACCCTCGTGGTAATCCATCTCAACCACTTCTGCTTCGACGCCATGGATGGTGGCGCGTCGGCAGCGAAGGCCATCAAGCGCATCCAGCCTGTACCGGCGCCACGAAATCTTCTGCATACGTCTTCTCCACAGCGAATCGTTTACGGGTTTAAGGCGTGATGGCAAATGGCATAGTTGGTGAGGAAGGATAATAACGAAGCCAAGGCACGTCAACCGCAGCACGCCCCTATTATCTCTCGTAAATCATAGTGGACCGGCGGAGAATTTTCAAAGGATTTTGATCCGTTGCAGCACATATATTATATAGCGGTCAAAATTATATTTACCGTTCTGTTGAACGGATGAGATTTATTATTTGCTTGTTTTGTCCGTTGCCGTGGAAACCGTCATGTGTGAACACCGCTGGACCCAAGGAAAAATGAGGTTTGAGCGATACCGTCAAGTTCGGGCTGGCCGGGGCATAAGGGGAAATGGGTGATAGGCCGATCAGGCGGCGTGCTGTGACACGGCATCGGTGACCTTGATGCCGTCACGGAATGTGACGCCGCGGATGCCGGAACTGGCGCAGCGGGCGCCGCAGGGTCTCGTCGACCGACTCCGTCTGTTCGACGAGGAAATCGACCGGCTGGAGGCGGGTATCTGGAGTGGGATCGCGCCAGAGACGTGAGCCGCCGCTTGGCGACGATACCCAGCATTGGGCCGATCACCGCCAGCCTGATCGCCGCGGTAGTGTCGGATGGGGCGTTGTTCCGATCGGGCCAGCAGTTCGCCGCTTGGCTCTGGCTGACGCCGAAGGCGCACAGCAGCTGCGGCAAGGACCGTCAGGTCGACATCGGCAAGCAGGGCGAAGGCTACCTCCGTCGCCTGCTGGTCGCCGGCGCCACGGCGATTGCGGCTGGCGCGCCAAGACCACGCGGCCTGCTGCTGGGCGGCGAAGCTACTGGAGCGCAAGCCAGCCAAACTCGCCGCCATAGCGCTGACCAACAAGACCGCCGGCATCGGATGGAGGTGCTAGGGCGCGGTGGGAGCTGCCATGGCAGCGTTTGTCCGGCAAATCGGAGATCATACGGAAATGCCGGACAAAGCCTTTGCGATCAACGTCTTCTTGGAAAATTATCTCTGGTGTTTTGCCCTCAATTGGTCATCCAGGGAGCGCATGCGGTCGCCGTGACGCGTCAAGCCCAACTCAGGGCCGTCGAATTGGCGAAACAGAACGCTCCCCGCCACTTGGATCGCAACCGGCCAGCCACCAATCTTGCAAGCCCCGTCGGACGCAAGGACCGTCTCCGACGCTGCGGCGAGGATCGGCAAGGTTGGCAGACTGTGACCTCAAAATTTCTCGCACGATCAAAGGCTTGCGGATTGACCATGGATCGGCAGGCACATCGGCAGAATTCCGGACGCTGTTGTGGGAATCAGCAACAAGGCCAAGGGGTTAGCGGATTGGACGATCGGCAGATGTTGAACGGAGAGGCGGGACAACTCAGCTGGACACTCCGGTCCCGCCGGGATGACAGCCCTTCCGTCCAGTTCTGTATGCAGCCGCGTTCGGGACCAGCAACGTGCCCTGCCGAAAAGAAAGCGCCGTGCCCGATGGGTCGAGGCAGGGAGGCCGTATCAGGACGGAGCGCGGTGGGTTCCTTCAGAGGGATGCACCAGGACGCTCCGGCGTCCCCACCTACTGCGCAGCACCCTTGCTCACGAGATGCACACGGATGACGGGCCGATCGAACCCGCGCAGCAGAAGCAAACCGGCATCAAGGGCTGCGTCGAGGTCTTCCACAACGTCGAAGATGTCCTGCACGGTCAGGGAAAGCCGGTAGTCCATCGCCTCCGCTGCCTGGACGATCATGTCCAGCGTCCGACGGTCGGCGGCGCCACGCTGCCCGCAGGCCCAGCGCTGCAGGGTTTCCTGAAGCCAGTCCACGAACTTCATCGTTGCCGCGCTCTTTTCCGCCGGAAGCACACGGATGATCGCGTCGTCTTCGATGCACGCGGCCAGGGCTGCGCCGCTCCGAACTGGGGTGGTCATCATCACGGGTCGTCCTGAGTTGCGACCGCCCGGAGTGGCGGCCCGCAGGGCAAGCCGCCACTCCGGGTGGACGCAACGCCGACGCGCTCCGACCGCAGCCTGTCATCTCACATACTCGTCAAGGATCCGGGGCTTGGACGGCTGGAGAGGCTGCAGGGCGACGCCACGCTGCCGCGCAACCCTTGCGATGACCGAATAGGCGTGCCGGTGTTCGTTCCGGCGCCCCTCCTCGCCCGCCTCACGCGCTGCCCGTTCGGTCACCAGCGCGGCCTCCAGGAAGTCGTCCTTGCTCATCGCGCTGAGCCGCGCCTCCAAGGCCTTGACGGCCTCGGTCGCGGCGCTGGTCAACCGGACGGCGCCCGCCACTGCGTCCGATGGCCGCGGCTTCTCCCCTGTCATGACCTCCAGCGACTCCTGGGTTGTCGCGGGTGGCTTCACGCCGCCCATGATGGGCGCCGCTTCCGCGTCGGGCTTCACCTTGTCGGTGCGGCCAGTCCGTTGGCCTTCCTCCTGCCGCGGGCTCCTGTTTGGCGCCTCACCGCGCGCTGGAGCATCATCGCGCCGGCTGGCGAGCGCAGAGGAAAGATCGCCCGGCTCCTTGCCATGACTGATGGCATCCATCAGCCGACGCCACGCCGCCTTCGCCGGTTCGACCAGCCCGGCCTGCCGGGCAAGGAGCATCACCAATCGCCGGCCGTGGCGAACCAGAGCCTCGTAGGCGCGTTTCCATCCCTGCGCTTCCAGTTCCGCCTGCTCCCGGCTGGCGCGCTCCCGCACAAGCTCCGCATCCCGGCCTTCGATCGCCGTCGTGAGGATCGCCAGAGCCGCCGGAACCCGCTCGGCAGCGGCGCCGCGGAGGTGCACACCAAGCGCCCTCACCGGCGCGTCCAACAGGGTGGCCACCTCATCCAGTGCCTGGTCACGGTTCGCCTGCGCAATCGCCCGCAGCCGGGCGCCGGGTTCACTGGGCAGGCCCTCCGGCGTCAGACCCGCTGCCCGCGCCGCCTCCGCCACGGCGTCGGCCTGTTGGCTGGCTGCCTGCGACCGCTTGCGCAGCTCAAGCGCCAACTGTTCGTCGGCAGCGTCGATGTCGACCGCCTGCCGCACGAGGCGGAGTGCCTGTTCGGCACGGTGACGCGCTTGCCGATCTTCGTCGGCCTGCCGGGCAGCCGCCGCTCCCGTGACGGTCGCAGACTCGGCGCTGCGCTTCGCCTCGGTCAGTTGCTGCCGCAGTGCCGTCCTTTCCGCGCGCAGGGCTCCACAGTCCGCATCCGTTGCCCGACGCTTCTGCTGCTCCTGCGCCAGGGCGGCCTTCGTACGTGCCAAATCCTTGGTGAGTTCCTCGGCGCGGGTGTCCGCCGACGCACGCGCCTGCTGCTCGCGCATCAGCATGCCGCGCGATCTCTCGTACGCGATCGCCATGGCGCCGCGGGCGACGGTGACGATGCCATCGGCCAGAGAGGCCGCGGCATCCGGCTGCGCCTGCCCGGTCGCCGCCGCGATGGTCGCGACACTCTGCGTGGCAGCGTCAAGTTCCTCCCGTAGCCGCGCCGCGTCCGCCGCCGGCTCCGGCACCGTCGTCATCCTGTCGCTTGCATCAGGAACGGCGATCCCGATGGTGCCCGGTTCGGGCGTACGCGCTTTCCGTTCCGTGTCGCGGGTCTCCAGGTAGTCGAGCACCATCGCATGTATCCCGCTCCACAAGCGGCGGTCATGCCAGTCAACGACAACACCGGGAGGAGCTTCGACCTTCACCATCCCACCCGTTTCCCGGCTGAAGCGGACCCCTTGCCCTTCCAGCTCTTCGATCCGGACAACGGCCCGAGCCAGACGCACCGACTTTTCGTCTGGCGTTGCACGTCTGGACTTTTCGAGCTCCGCCACGATGGCATTGAATTCATGAGGCATGACGTCCACTCCTCCAAAATTCAGAGCGCGCCCCTCGACGACCGGGTGATAGGCCGGACCGAGCGGCACTTGGCAAAGCGGCTCAGGGATTGGACCGGCGGCGCCGAGGTCCTGCTGTTGACGGTGGCGATGCCACTTCGACCGCTGAGATACGCGATGGGTCGCCCCGGTTTCGGCCAAGGCTTCGTTGCACAGCCGCTCCCACAGCTTGCGGCTTCCGATCAGAAGGGCCTTCCGCGACAGGTCGCGGTCCTTCGGGCCCAGGGCGCCGTCGACGAGCGGGCGCGTCGTTGCCAGAACATGCGCGTGCGGCTGGTAGACGACGAGGTGCCCGTCGGGCAACTCCAGGGCGTGGGGGCCGTCCACTGGTGGAGTGCTGGGGACACGGGCCACTGGGATCACCGGCCACGCGGGATCGACCGTGTTCGCCAACCTCTCGGCGGCGGCCGGCACCCTGGGGTCCAGGGGGCGCCCGTACAGATGGATCGCAATGTCGGCGATCAGGTTGCGTGATCCGAGGTGCTCATCAACGAAGCGCTCCACCGACCGGATCGACGTCGCGATGGGGACCTCACGGCTGAGCGACAGCGTGTATTGCAGCGCCAGCGTCGCGTCACGGCGCCGTTCGCTGAGTTCCACCCGGGTCCACAAGGTCTGCCGGTCGGCGCACCAAGCGGGCGCGCCCGCGGGCACGCGGATGTCGGTGTGGTGAACGCCCGACTTGCCCGTGAAGTCCGCAACCGCCGACACAGGATCCTGCCCCTTCGCCGCCCACGCCTCCCGCAGGTCGGCGCCGATGGTCAGACCGACCCCAGCTTGGTAAGCGGCCGCTGCGATGACGGTGCGGAACCGTTCACCGGATTGATAAGCCGCTGACGCTCCGGCTTTCGCGCCGGCGCCACGGGAGAGCATGCCCTGTTCGATGCGAAAGTATCCCAGGTCCGCCACGGCATCGGCGCCTCCACGCCGTCGTCGATCCGGCAACCGGCCCTGGCCGGCCCCGGAGGCGTTGCGGCCCGCCGCAACGCCTAACTGCACACTTCATCGCTCGAGGCTGCCCGTGGCGAGGGCCGGAGGTCCGACGCCCGGGTAGCCTGGCTCGGAAGGAAGCCTATGGAGGGTTCCGCCCCGCCGCATCGGGCGCCGGGCAATTTTCTGCACCGCCTGGGTGAAATGGCGGACCTGAGCGGCCCGCAGGCGGAGGGGTGGGATCGACGTGGTTGGCGACGGTAACACCGGTATCAGGTGTCGCTACCCGGTAGCGCTACCGCGGTATCACCTCACCATCGGCCGGCTTGGACCGGAACCGTCAAGATTCCGTCGCCGCAGCCCTTTCCTGGCATCGCAACTCATCCAGATACTCAGCCGGCCGACAGCACGGCCGCCCAAACCGTAGTCCCCGCAGAGGTTCTGGATGTCCTGCTCCCAGCCCACCCATCCCCTGATCACGCACGAGTCCGTCTCGGAAGCGGTCAGCAAGATCGTGTCGAAGGACCACGCCTATCCGTCATACCGCCGCATCCGCGCCGAAATTGGCGGGGGTTCCCTGCGCGACGTATCGCGCTTCATCCATGACATCAGGAAGACCGCCCCTCACCTCTTCGTCATTCAGAAGGGCGCGGTCAGCGCGTCGCGCGATGCGTTCGCGGGAGGGCCGGTCGACGTCAAGTCCTGCGCCGCGGCCGACCAGATGCGGTGCGACATCGACGGCGCCTTGACGGCCTTCATCGCGTCGATCGACGCCATGCGGCAGGAGGAGAGGCTCCTCGCCGCGGAGCAGCACACCACCGCGCTGGCAGCCCTGCAGAGCGAAAGCGCGGCTTGCCGGAGCGAACTGCACACCCTGACGGCCGAGATCGCTGAACAGGAGCAGGGCTATGAGGATCTGGCGCAGGAACACGACCGGATCATGGAAGACCGCAACCAGCTGGCGGTGACGGTCGCCGAGCAGGGCGCGGCGCTGACCCGGATGTCCGCGGAGATCAAGGATTGGCAGCGGCAGGCGGCGGACGCGCAAGCCGCTGTGGAGACCGTGAACCGCCTTCTGTCGGAAGAAAAGGCTGCCCTCCTTCGCTCCTCGCTGCAGCTCGACCAGCTGCGTTCTGAACTGACCGACAAGCATCAGGTGGAGCAGGCGCTGGACGAAGCACGCCGCGAGAACGCCCGCCTGCGGGGGCGGCTGGAGGTTCTGGAGCCGTTGGCGGCGACGCTCGCGGCATCCGCCCATCGTGAAGCCGGTGGCAAGGTGAAGCCCGGCAAGCAGGGCTCGTTGGGGCTGCCGGCCATGGCCGCGCCGCCCGGTTCCTGACCGCACCGATGACCGGGTTGGCGTCGACGACGCCGATCTGCCGCTGTGTTTCCGCTCCTGCCGCCGTCGGACCATATCGTCATGGCCGCTCCCACCATGGACTTTCCACCCGTGCCCCACTCCACCGACTCCACCGCCGCGACGACGACGCCCGCTGTCCAGCCGCCCCAGCAGGAGCCGCGGACCGTTCCGCTCGAGAAGCTGCTCGGATTGGCCCGCATTCTGGCGCGCCATGAGATGCGCCGACGGCCGTCCCAGGCCGGCTTCATGACGTTCGCTGCCGGCCTCGCCCTTGTTCTTCTCGCCGCCCTGATCGCGTTCTCCCTGAAGGCCTTGCGATGACCGTCCTCCAGCACCCCCGGCTCCGCGCCGTGATCTACGCGCGCTACTCGACCGACAAGCAGCGCCAGGAATCGATCGCCGACCAGATCGAGCTGTGCCGGCGTTACGCCGTCCAGCAGGGCTGGGACGTGGTGGATACCTACACGGACGCCGCGATCAGCGGCGCCTCCCGGCACCGCCCGGGCTTTCTGAAACTGGTGGATGACGCCGGGCGCCGCCGCTTCGATGTCGTGGTGTCGGAGGGCATCGACCGTCTGGGCCGACGGTTGGCGGACACCTCCGATCTCTATGACCGCCTCAACTTCCACAATATCAAGCTGTACACGCCGCACCTCGGCGAGATCACCACGCTCCACATTGCCATCATGGGCATGATGGCGCAGGTACAGCTCAAGGAGACCGGTCAGAAGACCCGACGCAGCCATCTCGGCCTCGCCAAGGAGGGACGTATTCCCGGCGGCAAAGCCTATGGATACGACGTCGTGGACGGCGACAAGGACGGTGGCGGTTACCGCCGGATCAATGCGGACGAAGCCGCCGTTGTCCGCCGCATCTTCACGCTGTACGCCGACGGCATGAGCCCCCGCGCCATCGCCCGCCTGTTGAACGACGAGAATGTTCCAGGTCCCAGGAGGAGAAAATGGGTCGATACCACGATCCGCGGACAGGTCGCCCGCGGGACCGGTATCCTCAACAACGCCAATTATGCCGGCGTCCTAGAATGGGGACGTTGCGAGTTCGTCAAGGATCCGGGCACCGGCAAGCGCGTCGCCCGCATCAACCCTCAGGAAAAGCGGGAGATTGTCGAAGTCCCCGAGCTGCGCATCATCGACGACGTTCTATGGAACCGCGTCAAGGCGCGACAGGAGGCGGTTGCCACCGAGATCGGTCGGGATGAGCAGGGCAACGCTCTGAACCGCGTGCATCGGCGGCGCTTCCTTCTGTCCGGCGTGCTGGTGTGCGGCGTCTGCGGCGGCCGCTACACCATCATGGGCAAGGACCGCTACGGTTGCGCCGGCCACCGGAATTCGGGCACCTGCCCGAACGACCGCACCATCAGCCGGCAAGCGATCGAGGGCCGTGTTCTTGCCGGGCTGAAGGAACGCCTGCTCGGCGCCGACGTGGTCGCCGCCTTTATTGAGGAAATGGTCGTGGCGCAACGGCGTGATCAGGCCGAGGCCCGGAACGGGCGCGGCGACCGGGAGCGCGCCCTCGCGGGCATCGACCGGAAGATCGCGTCGATCCTGGAGGCGGTGGAGAACGGGATGTACAGCCCGGCTCTGAAGGAGCGGCTGTCCGCGCTGGAGGCCGAGCGCGCCACGCTCGCCGCCGAGATCGACGCCCTGGGGACGGAGGCGCCGGAGATGCTGCTACCGGCCAACCTGCCGGAGCTGTACCGGCGGAAGATCGCGGAGCTCGAGTCCGTGCTCGGCGACGGCGACGAGGGGATGGCCGCGATGGAGATGATCCGGTCCATGGTCGACCGCGTCGTGCTGTCGCCCTGCCCCTGGGGCGCCGGGCTGGAGGCGCAGCTTCATGGCGACCTGCTGGCGATCCTGGAGGCGTGCGCCGAGGCGGACCCGAAACGCCGACAGCCCGCCTCGTTGGAGGCGGGCTGTCAACTGTCGGTGGTTGCGGGGGCAGGATTTGAACCTGCGGCCTTCAGGTTATGAGCCTGACGAGCTACCGGGCTGCTCCACCCCGCGGATGTTCGAGTGTGGGGTAACGGACTGTGAAGATGCAAGGATGAGCTTTGTGTTGAGCGTCTCTTGAGGCTGAGTGACCTGGCGGCGACCTACTCTCCCACGTCTTAAGACGCAGTACCATTGGCGCGGAGGCTTTTCACGGCCGAGTTCGGGATGGGATCGGGTGTTTGACACCTCGCCATGACCACCAGGTCACCCAGGCTCAAGACCGACGCTGTTTTTCCGAAGCTTGTAGCTTGTTCAGTGCAAGTGAGGGAGGAGTATCGAACTGCGGCGCGTGCTGTCAAGCTGCTGTTTTGTGAGCAGGCTTGCTGCTGCGCATGGCGCGGTTTGTGGGGTCGAGATCAAGCCGATCGAGCGATTAGTAAGGCTTAGCTTCAGGCGTTGCCGCCCGTCCACATGCCTCCTATCGACGTGATGGTCTGTCACGGCTCTCAAGGGAGCTCTGGTTTAGAGGTGGGTTTCCCGCTTAGATGCTTTCAGCGGTTATCCCGTCCATACTTAGCTACCCGGCCATGCCACTGGCGTGACAACCGGTGCACCAGAGGTATGTCCATCCCGGTCCTCTCGTACTAGGGACAGATCCTCGCAAAACTCCGACACCCACGGCAGATAGGGACCGAACTGTCTCACGACGTTCTAAACCCAGCTCACGTACCACTTTAATCGGCGAACAGCCGAACCCTTGGGACCTGCTCCAGCCCCAGGATGTGATGAGCCGACATCGAGGTGCCAAACGACTCCGTCGATATGGACTCTTGGGAGTCATCAGCCTGTTATCCCCGGCGTACCTTTTATCCGTTGAGCGATGGCCCGTCCACGTGGAGCCACCGGATCACTATGGCCGACTTTCGTCTCTGCTCGACTTGTCAGTCTTGCAGTCAGGCGGGCTTATGCCATTGCACTCGACGAGCGATTTCCGACCGCTCTGAGCCCACCATCGCGCGCCTCCGTTACACTTTGGGAGGCGACCGCCCCAGTCAAACTACCCGCCATGCAGGGTCCCGGACCCGGATAACGGGCCACGGTTAGATGCCAGAGACTTCAAGGGTGGTATTTCAAGGTTGGCTCCACCCGGGCTGGCGCCCAGGCTTCCAAGCCTCCCACCTATCCTACACATGAAGTCCCTAGCACCACTGCAAAGCTGTAGTAAAGGTGCACGGGGTCTTTCCGTCTGACCGCGGGAA